>NZ_JBIAQF010000013.1:0-160163 GCF_042888885.1 Streptomyces sp. NPDC002742 | reverse complement strand
GTCAGGCACCCGTGTTCCAGCCGGCGCCCCAGCCCGCCCCGTACGAGCCCACGCCCCAGCCCGCGGCACCGCAGCCGGCGCCCATGCCCACGGTCTTCGACACGGGCTCCATGCCCGGGGCGTACGAGGCGGCGCCCCCGACCGGCGAGTACAAGTCGGTCCTCCTGCCCCTCGGGTACGAGCCGCCGCCCCCGCCCTCCGAGTACAAGTCGGTGCTCCTGCCCCTCGCGTACGAGACGGCGACCCGTCCCAGCTCGTACCAGCCGGCTCCGATGCCCCCGGTGAGCGAGCCGGTGCCTCAGCCTCCGGTGTACGAGCCGGCACCGGGTTCCGCCGCGTATCAGCCGGCCCCCGTGCCTCCGGCGAACCAGCCGGCGCCCCCGCCGGCCGACGACGCCTGGCGGCAGTCGCTGCGGGCGGCCGGCAAGCAGCAGGCCTGGTCCGCCGCTCCCGGAGCCGTCGACACGAACCCCGGCTTCAGTATCGACAGTCTCGTCGCGCCCGCCGCTCCGCCGGTCGTCGGGCCCGACAGCAGAGCCGCGGAGGCGGTCGCCTTCGCCCGCGCACAGGTGGGCAGGCCGTGTGTGTGGGGAGCGTCGGGACCCGGTTCCTACGACCCCTCCGGCCTCACCCAGGCGGCCTGGAAGAGTGCCGGGGTCATGCTCCCGCGCGCGACGCACGACCAGGCGCGGGTCGGCCCGGCGGTCGCCCTCACCGGCATCCAGCCGGGTGACCTGGTCTTCTTCCACGCCAACGTGAGCCACGTCGGTCTCTATGTCGGTGACGGCATGATGATCCATGCCCCGAGTCCCGGAGCGCGGATCGCCGAGGAATCGATCAATTACGTCGGACAGGCGGCCATCCACAGCGTCGTACGACCGGTCTGAGACCCGGCCCGGCCGTTCAAGGGCGCGCTTGTCCGAGCCGGGGCCGCGGTCGTCCGGGGAGTGCGGGTGTCCCCGGGGACGCCGTGGCGGCGCGCCGTCAGAACTCCCGGTCGATCCCCGTGACGGCGGCCGGTCCCAGCGGGGCGTCGTCCTCGGAGAGGCCGCTGTCGCGCAGCGCGCCGGAGACGAGCCGCACGGCCTCGGCTTCGGCGCTTCTCCGGTCCGCCGCCTCGACTTCGAGCCGGACGGAGAACGTCTTGTTCTCGTCGACGGTCAGCAGGCTCAGTTCCTCGCTCTCGCCCAGGTCCGTGTTCTGCGGGTCCTGAGGGCGAAGCCTGCGTTCAACGTCGGCACGGGAGACGTCCGAGAGGCCGTGGACGAACGTCCCGGGAACGGTGATGACGAAGGTGGTCACAGGAACTCCTAGTGCGGGTGCCCGGCGGGCCTGAAGTGCGGTCGGCTGTGTGATCGCCCGTATACCCCGCATTGTGCCGGGCACCCCGATCTTCTTCGCGTCGGGCGGAGCCTGCCGTGCGGTGACCGGGTCCGACCGTGCCTGCCGCCCGGTGATCGCGTGGCGATACGGTCGCCCCATGGCTGACGCTCGGTTGACCACCGCCTCGTACCTCGTCCTCGGCATCATCGACAAGCTGGGCGAGGCCAGCGCGTACGACGTCAAAGGGGAGGCGGCGCGTACGGTCGCGCCCTTCTGGTCGGTTCCGCACGCGCAGGTGTACGCGCAGTGCGACCGTCTCCTCGACGCCGGGCTGCTGGCGCAGGTGCGGCAGGAGAGCGGCCGTAACCGCAGGGTGCTGACGCTGACGGACCAGGGCAGAGCGGCCCTGCGGGGCTGGCTCGAGGACCCCGGGTTCGTCCCGGTGGAGGCGCGGGAACGCGGCATCCTCAAGCTGTGGTTCGGTGGCCGGCCCGAACTGCTCGGTCCCGTGCAGCTCGACGAGCACCGCCGGACCCTGGGCGACTACGAGGAACTCGACGAGAGCGTCGGGGAGTTGCTGACACGCGGACAGCGGGACGCACTGGAGTTCGGCATCCGGTACGAGCGGATGATGATCGATTTCTGGCAGTGGGTGCAGCGCCGGGACGAGGACACGACAGACCGTTGACCCAGGCGGTGGACGGCCTCTACCGTCTCGATAGTCCAAACCAGACTATCGATGGTCGGGTCGCGACCACGAGCGGGGAGTCGTCGTGCGTCGTCCGACGGGGAACACCTGGCGCCGCGTCGCCGTCATCGCCGTATCGGCTGTATGCGTGGGCTACGCGCCGATCGCGATGACCGAGCTGTGGCCGTACGCGCGTCCCGGCGCGCCGGCGTTCGGGGAGTGGATCCTGGCGCACGTGGTCTCGCCGCGCTATGTGGCCGACGCGCTGGCCACCCGGATCGGGCCGTACCGCCACAGCCTCGTGCCGATGATCGTGCACTCCGTGCTCGGCGGTGTGCTGATGCTGCTGGGCCCCGCGCAGGTGCTCACCGCCGTACGGCGCCGCACGCGGCTGCACCGGGTCCTCGGGGTGGTCTTCGCGGTCACCGTGTACGCCTCGATGGCGGGCGCCGCGCTGTACCTCGCGCGCACGGCTCCCGAGGACGCCTTCAGCGGCGCCGCCTTCTGGATCGTGCTCGCGACCATCCTGGTGGGCACCGTGATGAGCGTGACGTTCGGTGTGCTCGCCGCCGTCGGTGGGCTCCCCGACCTTCACCAGCGCTGGATGCTGCTGTGCTACGGGTTCCTGCTGACCGCCCCGCTGCTCAGGTTCGAGTGGGGCGGCCTGCCGCTGGTCCTGCCCGGCCTGTCCATGGCCGAGATCAACCAGGTGGCCACCATGCACCTGGGCTCGGTCGTCGCGTTCGGAGCGCTGATCGCCTCGCGTTCCCTCGACCGGCGTACGACGGTCACCGGGGTGTCGCGGTCGTGGGCCCCGGTGCCCGTCCTGGCCGTCGCGCACCTGGCCGGAGCCGCCGCGCTGACCTGGATCGTGCGCGCCTCGCTGGACTACGGCACGCGCGGGCGACGGCTCCTGCTCGCCTATCTCCTGCCGTACGCCGTCACCTACGCCGTGATGGCCCTGTGCGCTCGGCGTGCCGGGCGGGAAGGCCGCCTCTGGGCGCGGGAGGAGTGGCGTCTGCACTGGGCGGCCCTGTGCCTGGCGCCGGTGCTGTCGGCCGGGGCCGCTCCGGTCTTCGAACGATCGCTGGGGCTCGACGGGCTCACGGCGCTGGCCGCCGGGGCGGCGATCGGCTGCGGCGCCCTGGCGGTCACGGCGACCCTGATGGTGAGCGTGCGCGTCATGTACGCACGGGAGGTCCTCAAGAGGGCCGTACCCGCTCCAGGTTCGGCTCCCCGCCTCTCGACGCCGGTCTCTTGACCGCCTCGTCCCTCACGTCCCTCACGTCTCCCTCATTTCCCTCAACCACCTCGTCGTGGTCCCCGTCCGGAAACGGAGTCCCCATGCCGAACGCATCAGACCTGCCCCGGCACGACGACCCCACGGGACACCCGCAACAGCCTCCGCCGAGCGCCGCCGGACGCGCCGCGGCGCCCCTCGCCGTCGGCGGGCGGCCGCTGACTCCGGGGGTGGCGATGCTGGCCACCGCCGTCGCCGTGGTCAGCGTTCTCGTCGGCGGCCTGCTGGCGGCCGTGGCCCTCACGGGGCACGTCTTCGGCGCGTGGCGCTCCCCCGAGCCGCTGACTCCGGGGCTGATCGGGGCGGCCATGCTCGGCACCGCGCCGGGCCTGTTCGCGGTGAGCCGGACCCGCGCGTGGCACGAGGCCCGCACGCTCGTCCTCCCGCTGGCCGTCGTCCTGGTCGGCCTCTTCACGGTGAGCCTGCTCAACGCCGGGCACCTGTACATCGCTCGGGGCGGCCCCGTCGTCCCGGTGCTGTTCAGCCTCGGCTGGCTGTTCACGCTCGGTGTGCTGTGCGTGTGCGCCCTGATCTCGCTGGCCTGGCAGTACCGCACCCCCGCCGAGGGGCTCGGCCCGCGCGGCGCGCCTCTTCCCGGCTGGTCGAAACCGGCGCTGGCCGTGCTCGGTTCCGCGTGGCTCGGTATCGGCACGGGGCTGCTGGCCCGGCCCGGCTTCTGGGACGACTTCGTGCCGTGGAGCGTCAACCGTCCGGACGCGCAGGGGCTCGGCGTGTGGGCACTCGCCCTCGGCGTCGGGGTCCTCGGCGCGCTCGCCGAGGACGACCTCGGCCGCACCGGCCCGGCCCTGATCGCCCTGCCCGGTACCGCCGTCACCGTGACCGTCGTGCTGGCCTGTCGCGCCTCGGCCGTCAACTGGTCCTCGGGCCCCGCCCTCTGCCTCGTCTCCATGGTGGCCGGGCTCCTGAGCGCCGGCGCGAGCGGACGCCTGCTGCTGGCGAAGTCCTTGGCGCCACAACCTGGGAAATGAGGCGCGCGACGCCAACACCGTTCTCAGTCAAGACATTTGACGTACCGGCATCCCGATGTGCCGGTGGTGACCGGCTCTCGGAGGGTGCGGACGTGAGGCCTCGCTGCCGACTCCCGGAAACGTTGCCCACGCCTTCTGTTCCGGACGGAGGCAGTGCCGCGGTCCGCGCGCGAGCGGCAGGATACGAGGCGCTGACCGACGGGGAACGACGCTGGGGGTGGGACAGGTATGCGCGGGTGGCTTCGTCCTCCGCTCGCCCCGGAGCCGGACCTGACGGCGTACCTGCGGAGCACGGTGTGGGGGCCCGCCGAGTTCGTCGGGTGGCCGCCCCGGTGTCTGGTGGGGGAGGGGGTCCTCGCCGGGGTTCTGGGGGCCGGGTCGATCGTCGGTGTCGGGGTCGTCGGCGACCGGACCGGGGTGCCCGTACTGGCCAGTGGTGAGGCGGGGCTCGTGTGCGCCGGGGCTCTGGTCCTCCACCTCGTTCGCGTGCGGGCGGGGCGGGCACTGGTCGGCGTCGTCGCGGTGCTCGGCGTGTGTCTCGCCCTCCAGGCTCCACAGGCCGCGGCGGGCCTGGTGTCGGCGGACGGGGAACGAGTGGCGCCCATGGTGGTCACCTCCGTCGAGGGCGGCGGACAGGCGGGCGGGGGCAGCACGCGCTATCTGTGCTCGGTGGTCGCCCGGGACGGCGTACCGCTCAAGGTCCGCGTCCGGCGGGGCTGCGGGCGGACCACTCGCCCGGGTGACGTGCTCGCCGTCGTCTACGACCCCGAGGGGCGCGTGCCCCCACGCGCCCTGGCCGCCGGACCGGCGGCGACCGTGCCGCCGCGTGGTCTGGCCGCACTGGCAGCCGCGCTCCTCGCCGGGTGCGTGCTCGCGGTGGTCCGCTCCCACCGCCTCACCCGTGCGGCCCCCGCCACGTGAGGCCGTTCGACCGCCACCGACCACCGACAGCCACCGACCTGCTGCCAACGACCGCGGTCCGTCGGCAGCCACCGCCGTTCGCCGCCGGTCCCGCTCAGAGCGGGAGGATCACCAGGGCCGTGTCGTCGGTGGCGCCACCGGGCGGGGCCAGCTCCGACAGGAGAGCGTCGGCGAGCGCCTCGGGTTCGGCCTCCCGGTGATGGGTCAGGGCGGCGGCGAGGCGGCCGAGGCCGACGTCGATGTCCTCGACGCGGCGTTCGACCAGACCGTCGGTGTACAGGACCAGGGTGTCGCCCGCCGCGAAGTCCGTGGTGGCCTCGGGGCGCGCCACGTGCTCCGGCCGGGCTCCGAGCGGCGGGTCGGTCGCCCGGTCCAGGAAATCCACCCTCCCGTCGCCGCGCAGGAGGGCCGGCGGGAGGTGCCCGGCACTGCTGTACGTGATGGCGTGGGCCTCCCAGTCGATCCAGGCCGTCACCGCCGTGGTGGACTCGGCACCGTCGACGGAACGCGCGTACAACCCGAGCACCTCAAGTGCTCGGGCGGGGCCGCTGGATGCGCGGGACGCGGCGCTGAGGGCACTGCGCAACTGGCCCATGACACAGGCGGCGGACAGCCCGTGGCCCACGACATCGCCCACCGCGACCGCCATACGGTCACCGGTCAGCGCCACCAGGTCGTACCAGTCGCCGCACACGTTCAGCGCACTCGTGGCCGGCCGGTAGCGCACGGCCGCATGGTGGGGCCCCACCTGGTGCGGTGAGGGCAGCAGCGCGTCCTGGAGGGCGACGGCGACCTCCCGTTCTCGGGCGTGGGCCCGGCGCAGGCGGTCGTTCACCTCTTGGAGCTCCCGGGCCCTGGTGTACAACTCGGCCTGCATGACGGGTGTCCGGTCGCCGGTCCCCGGCCCGCCGCGGGCACGGATGAGTTCGGTGACCTCCTCCACCCGGTGGACCACCAGCACCACGGTGCCGTCCTCGTCGAGAACGGGAGCGTTGACCGGGCTCCAGTACCGCTCGTGCCAGACTCCCGGCCGGTCCAGGGACTCCACGTCATAGCGCTGCAGGGCCATGGCGTCGCGCTCCCCGGATTCCACCACCCGGCGCAGGGACGCCTCCAGGTTGCGCATTCCGGTGGCGGCCCGATCGTCGGGACGGTCGGGGAAGACGTCGAACAGATACCGGCCGACCAACTGCTCCCGGGACCGCCCGGAGTTGCTCAGGTAGTCCTCGTTCGCGTCCACGAAGACCAGCCGCGGGGTGAGCAGCGCGACCATCCCGGGCAGGGCCTGGAAGACGCCGCTGTAGTCGATCCCTGCTCCCGCCACCTGTTCACCCGTCTCGCGCCGCGGCCCTGGCCGTGCCCACGGTGGAAGCGGCGGAGCACCTGACCCCGCCCCACCTGCCCGGGTCATGGCCGGGGCCGACGTCCAGGGCGTACGTGTGGTGCAGTGTTCTCCATCAGGCCACCGCTCCGCGTCCGGTGCAACCGCGGAGGGTGCCGCGGGCCGCCCTCGCCGTGCCTGGTCCGCCCGTGACGGCCCGGCCTCCCGACACCCGCCGAACTGTCCTCGGGCCGCTGCTCCATACGGGGTTGATGTGAATTCGAGAGACGGTTGAACACAACGAAATCCGCGCGCGTATAAGGCTGGGGGATTTCCATGCCGAGCCGACCACGACGCGTAGGAGCACCACCTTGGGACGCAACACGCGCAGACGCCCCACGGGCGCAAGACGCGCGACCTCTGCAGCTTTCGCACTGATACTGGGCGGAGGCGGACTGGTAGCAGTCAACGTCTACGCATCGGCGACCGAGACCGGGGCGGGCGGCGACCCGTTGGGCGTGCACGTCCTGGCCGCCGGATCCGCCACCATCGACTGCCCTGACGTCGGCGACCAGTTGAAGATGGTCCCGGACGCCGCGAAGGGGGATGTCGACAAGGAACTCGCGGTCATGGACCAGCAGATCGCCGAGGCCTACCAGCAACTCCAGGCAAAAGCGGATCAGATGCAGCAGAACGGCGACAGTGGCGCCGATGCCATCATGAATCCGCTCAAGGAGAAGCGGGCCGAGGCGATCGGCCGCATCGTGGCGGCCATCGACGCCGCGGGGGATCCGCCGAGCGGACTCGACGGGCTCGCGGCCTGCATACTGCGTCCTTCCGGCATTCAGCCCGGCAGCGGGGAGAGCGCCGCCGCGAGCAGTGCGCCGCCGGACCAGAGCGGCGCGCCGCAGGGCCAGAGCAGCCCGCCCCAGAACCAGGGCGGCGGTGCGGCTCCGGTGGGCAACGGCCCCGTGGTCGCCGACTTCGCGGACATCAAGTCCGTCCAGCCCGACGCGGGGGCCCCGCAGCCCCAGGGCGACGCCTCCCAGGGCGAGTTCGTCACCAGTTGCGGAGTGAACGCCAATGGGCTGTTCAACTCCGACAACGTGATCGTCGCTCCCGGTGTCTCCAACGGCGCCCACCACTTCCACGATTACGTCGGCAACCAGTCGAACACCGCCTTCGCCAGTGACGACGACCTGGCCAAGGCCGACACGTCCTGCCAGGACAAGGGCGACAAGTCCTCGTACTACTGGCCCGTGGTGCGTCTCCAGAACGGGACCGCGGAACGGGACGCGGGCGCGCCCGGAGGCGGGACCGAGGGCAACGCCGGTAAGATCGTCACGCCCAAGCAGGTCACGCTGACCTTCGTCGGCAACCCGCGCAGCAAGGTCACGGCCATGCCGCGTCTGCTGCGCATCATCACCGGCGACGCCAAGGCGTTCGTCAACGGCACCAAGAACGCCAACGCCTCCTGGAGCTGCACAGGTTTCGAGGACCGGCAGTTGAAGGACAAGTACCCGGTCTGCCCGCAGGGCAGCGACGTGGTCCGCACCTTCAAGTTCCAGAGCTGCTGGGACGGCGCGAACATCGACAGCGCCAACCACCGCACCCATGTGGCCTTCGCGGACGCCGAGGGCAACTGCCCCGGCGGTTTCAAGGCCATTCCGCAGCTGGTCCAGCGCATCGTCTACGCCATCGGCGCGCCGAGTCTGCAGGACGGTGGCCGTACGTCACCGCTGTTCGCGGTGGACTCCTTCCCCGAGCAGCTGCACAAGCCGGTCACGGACCACGGCGACTTCATCAACGTCTTCGACGAAGGCCTCATGAAGGACATGGTCGACTGCATCAACAGCGGCCGGAAGTGCGGCGCGGGTGCGGGAGCCGAGCAGCCGCAGGACCCCCCGGGCACCGGAAAGCCGCAGCCGTCACAGAGCGCCGAGCCGAACCCTTCGGAGGCGGCTCCGAACCCGTCCGAGCCCGATCCGAACCCCTCACAGGCGGCTCCGAACCCCTCGGAGGCGGCTCCGAACCCGTCCGAGCCCGATCCGAACCCCTCCCGGACCTCGGCGCAGCCGGCGCCCACGGCGTACAACCCGCCTAATACGGGAGGATCGGCCCCCAGTGGCAACGGCGGCGGGCAGACCGAGGAGCCCACGGCCGGAGCGCCGGGCACCGAGCCGGCTGGCGACAACGCGCCTCCCGTCAACGTGGAGCCCAAGTCCGATGTGACGACCCCGGGCAACGATCAGGGCGCCGAGGTGGGTACGCCCGCGCAGACCGCGCCCGCGGTCGGATCGTATCCGTCGGCCGTCTCGGGGGCCGAGCCGCAGGCGGTCGGTAGCGGCGGGCTCGCCGAAACCGGGGCGAACCTGTGGCCGGCCGCGATCGGCGGGATCTGCGTGATCGGGGGCCTCGTGGTGCTCCTCCGTATCCGCCGCATCTATGGGTGACACGGACCGGCCGGGACGGACGAGTCCCGACGGATGAGTTCTGAGGGGGCTCGTGGCCTGTGCTGACAGGGCACGAGCCCCCTCGGCCGCGTCCGGGGCGGCAATCTCGACCGGCGGTGTGCGCCGATTCACAGCATGCTGGTGGGAGACGCGATCATGTCGTCCACATTGGGGAAGGCGAAGCTCCATGGACGCATCAGAGCAGGCACCGGATGACCGGCCCCTCGACCTGTACCTCGAAATGCTCCGCCTGCGTATGGATCCGGCGGACTACGCGCTCTTGCTGCGCATGGTCGAGCCCGTACTCGAGGCGATCAGGGAACAGCGGGCGGGAGCGATCGAACTGTGTTTGGACGGCGCGGAACCCGACAGTGTCCCGCAGGAGGTCCGTGACGAGGCGTCCCTCGTGGTCGCCGTAGCCGTCACGGGACGGCTGGACAACCGGATCGTCGAGCTGGAGACCGAGGAGATCGGTGTCGTCCGGGTCGTCACGGATTCGGGTACCGCCGATGATCCGGAGCGGTGCAGGGAGATCGCCGACTTCATCGGGGAGCGCCACCGTCAGGACGAGGAACTGCGCGGAATCGCCGAGGCCAGCGGTCTGCCCACCGACGTGTGACACCCCTCGGAGTGCTCCGCCCCGTTCCGCGCAACAGTAAGTCAGCCGGCCGGGGCGGACGCGAGCTGCCGTGGGCCGGCGCGGTCCGACGCGGGCCGCCCGCACCAGGTGGGCCTGGTCCCGCGATGTCTTGTCGGCCCCGCGCGGGGCCGACCGGCCCTGTCGGGGGCCAGGGCCGGCCGGTCGCCGTGCGCCGCAGACGCCCTCCGCCGCCCGTGCGCGGGCGATCATGGTCTTCGGACCCGAAAAGATGACGTAGAGTTGAGTTCAACGACGCGGGGTGGAGCAGCTCGGTAGCTCGCTGGGCTCATAACCCAGAGGTCGCAGGTTCAAATCCTGTCCCCGCTACTCGAAGATCGAGGGGCCGACATCACGATGTCGGCCCCTCGGTCGTTTTGCGCGGTACACGGCTTCGGACCTCAGGCCAGAGCCGAGCCCGGCCGGTGGGGTGACCAGGCGCTGCCGGGACGGGCCCGCCCGCCCGTGGCGCGTATGTGGGGGAGCCGGAGCCTGGGGAGCAGGCCGGTGCGCAGCGGGTCGGTGTCGGCGAGGCCGAGCCGGTCGGCGATGGTCAGAGCCCGTGCCCACGCGCCGTGGGCGGCGCGGGGGGCGGAGCAGGCGTGGTGGATGTCGCCGAGGCAGACGAGACTCGCGGCCTCGCTGTGGAACTCGCCGGTCCGGTGGAACAGGGCGACGGCCTGTTGGTAGCAGGCGACGGCCTGGGCGTACTGGGCGAGACGGTGGTGGATGTAGCCGAGGCTGTCCCAGGTGTGCGCCTGGCCGTTCAGGTCGCCCGTTTCCTCGGCCAGGGTCAGTGCCTGCCGGCAGTGGACAAGTGCCTTCTCCTGGTAGCCGAGTTGGGCGTGCAGCCACCCGATGTGGTTGAGGGCGGCGGACTGGCCGGCCCGGTCGTCGGCCGCCCGGTAGTGCGTGAGGCTGTGATGGGCGTGCGAGAGGGCCTCCTGGTGGAGTTGCTGCGCGGCGCTCATCCGGGCGAGGTGCTGATGGGTACGGGCCTGTCCGGCGTGGTGGCCGAGCGCGCCGAACAGCTGGAGGGCGAGCAGGTAGTGGGTGCGCGCCTCGTCGCGCCGGGTCAGCCGGTCGTGCGCCAGGCCGAGTCCGCGGTGCGCGTCCGCCTGGCCCGCCGTGTCCCCCCGCCGGCGCGCGGCGTCCAGGGCGGCGGTCTGCGCGGCGGCCAGCGCCCGCCAGTGTCCGTGCCGGTCGAGGAAGGTCGTGAGGGCCGAGGCGAGTCTGCAGGTGTGCGCGTCGAACCCCTCGGCCGCGGCCCGGTGCACCGCGGCGAGGAGTACCGGAAGCTCGCTGCCGAACCATTCCTGGGCCTGCTGATGATCCGTCAACTCCAGAGGTCCGGCTCCTGGTTGAGGTGCCGGGAGCGGCACCGGACGGGGCTGGGGGGTCAGCAGTACGTCCGCTCTGTGCGCCGTGTGCGTGTAGTGGTCCAGCATCCGGAGCGTGGCGTCGTGCCGGACGTCCGCGCTGTCGTGCGTGGCGACCAGCTCGGCGGCGTAGGCGCGCAGCAGGTCGTGCGAGGAGTACCGGCCTGCGGAGGTCTCCGTCAGAAGGTGCCCGCGCACCAGTTCCGTGAGCAGCGGACGTGTCTCCGCCGGTCGCGCCCCGGCCAGCGCGGCGGCCACGGGGAGTGCCGTGTCGGGCCCGGGATGCAGCCCGATGAGCCGGAACACCCGGGCGGCCTCGGGGCTCAGGGCGTGATACGACCAGGAGAACACGGCCCGTATCTGACTGGCCGGCTCCCCGCCGTCGAGGGCGTCGAGCCGGCTGTCGGCCAGGCGCAGTTCCTGGGCGAGCCGGGCGAGCGGCAGCCGGGGATCAGCGGCGGCCCGCGCGGCCACGACGGCGAGGGCGAGAGGAAGTCCGGCACACCGGTCGACGATCTGCCGCACGGCTGACGGTTCGGCCTCGGTGCGGTCGGCGCCGAGCCGGGTGGCCAACAGGTCCAGTGCCTCGTCCGGGGTGAGCAGTCCCAGGGCGAGGAGGTGGGCGCCCTCGGCGGCGGCCAGTCCGGTGAGCAGGTTGCGGCTGGTCACGAGTGCCATGCAGCCGGGTGAGCCGGGCAGCAGGGGGCGGATCTGCTCGGCGTCGCGGGCGTTGTCGAGCACGACGAGGACACGCCGCCCGGTGAGCAGGCTGCGGTAGAGGCCGGCCTGCGCGTCGAGGCCGACCGGAATGCGGCTCGGCGGCACACCGAACGCGTCGAGGAAACCCCGCACGGCCTCCGCCGGGCCCATGACCGGCCCGCCCGGGGCGAATCCGCGCAGGTTCACGTACAACTGCCCGTCGGGGAAGGCCCCTTGCGCGGTGCGCGCCCAGTGCACGGCCAGAGCCGTCTTCCCCACGCCCGCGGTGCCGGACACGGCGCAGATGACCACGGCCCGTGGCCGGCCGGCCGTCGCCGCGAGGAGTCCGTCGAGTTGCGCGAGTTCGGACTGGCGGCCGGTGAAGCCTCGTACGCCCATGGGCAGTTGTGTCGGCAACTCGCCCAACCGCCCTGTCGCGGCGGGCGGCGGTGGGAGCGCCGGAGGTTTCGGTGGTTCGGGGGGCGTCGCGAGGGCGGTGTCGTCCGCGGGGCCGGTGGCTGTCGGCCAGGCCGGGGGCGGGGACAGAGTGCCGCGCAGGATGGCCTGGTGGACGTCCCTGAGGCCGGGCGAGGGGTCGGAACCGAGCTCCTCGGTGAGCCGTCGGCGCAGAGCGGCGTAGCAGTCGAGGGCCTCCGCGCCGCGTCCCGCCGCGTGCAGTGCCCGCATCAGGGCCTCGCTGAGCGGTTCCACCAGCGGGTACTCGCCGAGCAGGTCGCCGAGAGGGCCGATCACGGTGACCGGGTCACCGGCCCGCAGCGTCAGCCGGGCCCATCCGACGGCGGCGTCCACATGCTGCCGTCGCCATGCCTCGCGCACCCGTGCCGCCCACTGGCCGCTCAGCCCGGCGAGCGGTTCACCGCGCCAGAGTCCGAGGGCCGCCCGCAGCAGGGATGCCCGGGACTCGTCGGACCGCCTCGCCTCCCGGGCCCGGCCGACGAGCTGCCTGAAGCGCAGGATGTCCACCTGGTCGGGGCCCGCCTCCAGGACGTATCCGCCGGAGCGCCGCACCAGCCGGAACCCTACGTCGTCCCCCTCCCCGAGCTGCTCGCAGAGCCGGCGGATCCGGGCGATGTGCGCGTGCAGGGCACGCCGCGCGCCGTCGGGGGGTTCCGTGCCCCAGACCCTTGTGATCAGTACGTCGGTCGCCACGGGCAGCGCGGTGTCGACGGCCAGCGCCGCCAGCACGGCACGTCGTTGCGGTGGACCCACTTCCCTCGCGTGGCCGTGCTCCGCGAATTCCACCGGGCCCAGCAGCCGTAATTCCAACACGATGTCCGCACCCCCGTGCAGATCGCCTTTCACCGTCGGGCATCCGCAAGTGCTGGGCGACAAGCTATCGACAACGTCGCGACCAACGCTCGCAGGCCACGCTGTTGGCGCGGCGGAATCGCATATGCCCGCGCCCGCCGTGGTGCGAAGAGGCGCGATCGGGAGTGAAGCGCCGCGCGGGACGGGAGAGTCGGTCGAGTGTCCACGAGCCCGGTCATGCCCGGACCGTCGGACGGGCCGCTCCGGGCATGACCGGCCCGGGGCGGCCGGGTGCGCGTGTCGCACGGACGGCCGGCCTCCGGACCGCACACGGGGAAGTGATCGGGGGAGTGTGACGAGGCGATGGACACGCATGAGAGGCGACGCACGGAGACCGCCGGCACGAGGGGTACGGAGACCGCCGGCACGAGGGGTTCGGACAGGTACCCGCCACGGCCCGCGGACCGGGTGGCCGTACCGGTCGCCGTGCCCGCCGCGGACACCGGCGGACGGAGCGTGCTGGAGGGCGCCTTCGCTTTGCTGGGAGCCCTGGAGCGGGCTCGGGTCGCGGGTCTGACCCGGCTGGCGGCGGACTGCGGCCTGCCCAAGACCACCGCCTACCGGCTGCTGGAACAGCTGGTGGACCTGGGAGCGGTGGAGCGGTGTGCCGGCGGCTACCGGATGGGGCCGAGGCTGTTCCGGCTCGGCCAGGGGTGGCAGCCGCATCCCGGACTGAGGGCGGCCACCTGGGAATCGGCCCGCCGTCTGGCGCAGACGACCGGTGCGATGGTCGGGGTCAACGTGCTGCGGGAGGGACAGACGCTGGTCCTGGACTGGACCGCCGGCGCCCCTGACGCCGTACGTGATCAGCTGCGCCTCGACGTGGTGTGGCCGTGGTTCACCGCGGCGGGCAAGGTTCTGGTCGCCGGGGCCCCTCCCCGGCTGCCGCTGGGACCGCAGCCCGCCTCCTGGCAGCGGGAGGCGGCCGTCATCCGGGAGGAGGGCGTCGCCTTCGACCGCGAGGAGTTGGTGACGGGCGTGTGCTGTGTGGCCGTGCCGCTGAAGGGTCCGGGCGGTGCCACGGTGGCGGCGTTGTCCGTCGTCACCGACGCCGGGCACCGGCTGGACCGCCTCGCCGATGTCGTTCAGCGCGCGGGACGGACGATCAGCGCCGGGTTGCGGGGCCGCTGACGGTGAACTCCCGGCTTTCGGTCCACACAGCCCACACAAAAAAGCACCGCCTCCGGTATGACCGGAGGCGGTGCGTGTGGAGCGCCGGGCAGGCCTTGCACCTGCATTTCTCCGCAGGAAGCGGAGCGTCTTTCCTTGGACCACCAACGCCGGGCTCGGCACCGAGTGATCGGTGCGGGCTCAAGAAGAAGCTTATCAGCTCCTCTGAGGGTCCTACGCCGGCCCCGCCGGGCCGAAACGCGCGTGGTGAAGCGGAGTGATTGATTGCTGTTTGCGGAGACATGGCGTGCATTGTCGGCCAATAACCGCGGCGGATCGTGCCCTCCTGCGCGTGGCGTCCTCGTGTTCCCGGTGGCCGGAAGGTGACGGTCGCGGGGTCGTCCTCGGGTGTCCTGGCGGGGCGCCGGGTTACTTGGTGCAATCGACACCGGTGGTTCGTCACGCCGGACGACGCCGACCCGTGGTGCGGATGTGTGCGCAGGTGACGTGCGTCGAAGGAGGTGTGCTGCGAGGACTCCGCCCCTGCCGGTGGCTGCGCGGCAGTGAACGAGGACGGGGGCCGGTCGCCCCCGCGAGGGACCCGTGGGGCGTCGGCCGGGCCCGGCGCGGCCCGGGTGGGCCCGGCCCGTCGCCCTCCGGCCAAAACGTCCGGCACCGGCTCGGGCTCCCGGTCCGTAGGGCCCTTGTCGCTGTCGGTGGCCGGTGATTAGGCTCCGGCTCACTTTCGCAGTTCGTACACATTTTCCGCACTTGCGGATCGGCCGGACGGGCCGTTCCGGCGGTTCCTGGCGCGTTGCGCGACCTTCCGGCCCGGGAGTGTCGCCGGTCGGCACGGGGAGCACGGGGGAGGTGGAGATGGCCGACGAGTGTGCGGCAGCGCAGCCGTCCGCGGGGTCCGCGGGCTCCCACGGCCGGCGCGGGAGGCGCACCACCGCCGGGGCCCGGAGACCCACTGGCCGGGGCCGACGCGATGTACGGCTGCTGTGGCTGACCAACGCGGTCGACGGTCTCGGTACTCAGACCTCCGGAGTCGTGTTCCCTCTGCTGCTCCTTCACCTGGGTCACAGTCCCGCCGTGGCCGGTGCGTTCGCCAGCGCCGCCGCGCTCACGGGCGTGGCCCTCGGACCGCTCGTCGCGGTGCCCGCCGACCGGGGCCACCGGCGGCGGATCATGATCGCCTCGGCGCTGCTGGCCGCCGCGGCCATGGCGGGCCTCGCGGTCGCCGCCGCCCAGGGGCGCACCTCGTTACGGATCCTCGTGTCGCTCGCCCTCGCCGAACGGCTCTGCGCGGTGGCCTACGAGGCGGCCGGGCGCGGCGCGCTCGCCCATCTCGCCGCCACCCCGGACGAGTTGCCGCGCGTCGCGGCCGGGATCCAGACGGGCGATCAGGTCGCCCTGGTGGCAGGCCCCGCCCTCGGCGGTGTGCTCTTCCAACTGGCCAGGCCCCTGCCCTTCCTGGCCGACACCCTCTCGTACGCGGCCACGGCGCTGGGCGTCCGCGCGATCCGTACCCCTGTCGACACGCCGCACGAGAGGCGGGGTCCGCGTCCCGGCGTGCTGCGGACACTGCGCGAGTTGCCGGGCGACGCCGGAGCCGGGCTCGCCCTCGTGGCCCGCTCCGCCGTACTGAGACTCGTCGTGACCTGGACCTCGGTGGCGAGCGGTGTGGTGACACTGCTGTCCTTCACCGTGCTGTTCGTGCTCGGCGCGCACGGCGGTACGGCCGCGACCGGGCTGGTCCTGGCGGTCGCGGGAGCGGCGGGGCTGCTCGGCTCGCTGCTGTCGGTGCGGATCGTGCGGCGGTTCGGACCGCGCCGGGCGCTCGTGACGGCGACCTGGCTGCTGATCGTCCCGCCGGCCGCGCTCACCGCGGCCCACGGTCCCTGGGCCTTCGGAGCGGCCTTCGCCGGGCTGTGTGTGCTCGTGCCGGTGATCACCGTCGTGCTCTCCAGCGCCGCCGTCGCCGCCACGCCCCGGGAGGCGCAGTCGCGGGCCGGCGCCGTCATCGGGTCGGCGGCCGCGCTCGCCGCAGCCGGCGCTCCGGCCGCCGCCGCGGCCCTGGTGACCGAAGTGGGCCCGCGGGCACCGGCGTTGCTGTGTGCCGCGGCCGTGGCCGTGCTCGCCGGATACACCCACAGTGCCGCCCGCAGGACACTCGCCCCGGTCACGGCCGACGTGGACGGGCGACCCGATCGCGTGACCGGGCCCTCGGCCGGGACGGAGCGGCGGCCATGACCGAGCCGTACCAGGTGTTTCGCGGCGCACTGCCGGACGTCTGCTCGAACGACCCGAGCCGCATGGTGTTCGCCGGCGACGCCGAGGGGCGCTGCGAGGTGTTCACCTGGGACGCGGACACCCGTACGGCCCGTCAGGTCACCGACCGCGTCGGCGGGACGGCGCACTGCGCGATCGACGCCGACGCCCACGTGTGGTGGTTCGAGGACGACGCGGAGGGCGACGGCCGCTGGTGGTTCCGGGCGTTCGACGGCGGACCGCGGCTGCCCGGCCTGCCCGGAGCGCCCGCCGGCCAGCCGCGCGGCCTGGCCGTCGCGCCGGACGGAACGGTCGCGGCGGCGGTCGCCGACGCGGACACCACGACCCTCCTGGTCGGACGACGTGGGCGCGCCCCGCGCACCCTGCTGCGTACGCCCGCCCCGTTCCGGCTCGCCGGGATCAGCGCGGACGGCGACCTGCTGGTCCTCGCGGCAGCACCCGGGGACGACGCGGCGGTCACGGTCCTGACCACGCGGGGCGAGACGGTGGCCGTGCTCCCGGGGAGGGGAGAGGCGCCCGGACCCTCCCGGCTGTGGTGCCTGGGCTTCTCCCCGAGGCCCGGAGACCGCGACCTGCTGCTCGTACGCGAGAGCGGGCACCGCTACGTCCTGGCCACCTGGACGCCCACGACCGGAACGACCACCCACCCGTGGTGCTCCTTCGACACCGAGGTCACCGCCCGCTGGTACCCCGACGGCCGTGCGGTCCTGGTCCGTCAGGAACGGCACGGACGCTCGCTGCTGCACCGCGTCGAGCCGCGAACGCGTCGCCGCACCATCGTCCCCACACCCGTGGGCAGCCTGCTGGACGCGGCACCCCGACCCTGCGGGGCCGTGCACTACGTATGGACCGACACCGGGCATCCGCCCGAGGCACGCGCCACCGACGCGACCCCGCTGCCACCGGCCGGCCCCCAGGCCGTCGTGCCCGGCCACCACACCGACCTGTGGACACCGGTTCCGGGCGGCCGGGCGCATGCCCTGCTCAGCCTGCCGGAGCGGTACGCGGTCGTACCGCCACCGGCCGTCTTCCTCGTCCACGGCGGACCCGCCGACCACGACCGGGACGCCTACGACGCCACCGTGCACTCCCTGGTCGCCTCCGGCTACGCCGTGGTGCGCGTCAACTACCGCGGCTCCACCGGGTACGGACCGAACTGGCGGCGGGCGTTCACCGACGGCGTCGGGCACACCCAGGTCCGCGACCTGGCCGCCGTCCGTGCCGAGCTCGTCAGGCGCCGGCTCGTCGCCGGGGACGCGACCGCGCTGTGGGGCGTGTCCTGGGGTGCCTATCTGGTCCTGCTCGCCCTCGGCACCCGCCCCGGGCTCTGGCGGGCCGGCGTCGCCGTCAAGCCTGTCGCGGACTGGGTCGCCGCCCACCACGCGACCACGCCCGCGCTCCGCGCCCTGGACGTGCGGCTGTTCGGCGGCACCCCCGACGAGATGCCCGAACGCTACGCGCGGAGCTCCCCGCTCACCTACGCGGCCGACGTCGCCGCGCCCCTGCTCGTGGTGGGCGCGACGAAGGACACCAAGTGTCCGCCCGGACAGATCCGCAGCTACCTCGAAGCCCTCGAACGGGCGGGGGTTCCGCACGAGGAGATGTGGCTGGACACCGGCCACGACGGCTACGACGGCGCCGCCCACGTCTCCGTGCTGCGCCGGTCCCTGCGCTTCCTGCACACCCACCTGCCCGCCGCGCACCGGCCGGCCGGTCCACAGCGTCCCCCGGCACGACTCGGGGGATCCCGGTCCCACTGAAGCACCAGTGGGACCGGGCCATGCACAGCACCACCCACCGAAGGAGGAACCACCGTGCAGAAGGACATCATCCACAACGACCCGCTCGCGGGCGACGAGGAGAACCGCAAGCCGGGCATCGGCATCACGATCACCATCCCGTTCCGCAACGCCGACGAGGGCGGCGACGACGAAGAGTGACCCACCGCCCGGCCGGCCCGTGGTCCGCCACGGGCCGGCCGGGCTCCCCTCCCGTCTCCCGCGCCCTCACAAGGAGTCGTCCGTGCGCGTCCTTCTGGTCAACATGCCCTGGTCGCCCATCGACCTGCCCTCCCTGGCCCTCGGCATCCTCAAACGCAGCGTCGACGAACGGGTACCCGGCGCCACCTGTGAAGTGCTGCACGCCAACCTGGAGTTCACCGACTGGATCACCAGCCGCACCGAATTCTCCGCCGAGGACTACGAGTACTACGCGCTGTCCTCCTACTTCCTCGGCTGCGGCGACTGGGTCTTCTCCTCGGCGCTGTACGACGATCCAGGCTGGCGGGACGCGGAGTTCACCCGCGTCATGCAGGGCAAGCTGCGCAAGTCCCGGATGCGGATGACCCGTCAACTGCACGAGCGCGTACCCGAGTTCGTCAACGAGATCGCCCGCCGTATCGTCGAGGCCGAGCCCGACGTGGTCGGCTTCACCTCCACGTTCCAGCAGAACACCGCCGCACTGGCGGCGGCCCGCCAGGTCAAGAAGCTCGCCCCGCACATCGTCACGGTCATGGGCGGAGCCAACTGCGACGCGGAACAGGGCGCTTCGGTCCACCGCAACTTCCCGTTCGTCGACTACGTCGTGCGCGGCGAGGGCGAGCAGGCGTTCCCCGAGCTGCTGACTGCACTCCAGGGCGAGAAGCCCGAACCGGCAGCCGTCGCGGGACTGTGCCACCGGGCCGCCGACGGCACCTCCGCCGCCAATCCGATGCCGAGCGGCCCGCTGCCGCCCGCCGCGATCCTTCCCCCGGACTACAGCGGCTACTTCGAACGCCTCGCGGCCTCCGTGGCACGCAACTGGGTCGAGCCCAAACTCGTCGTCGAGGGCGCCCGCGGCTGCTGGTGGGGGGAGAAGCACCACTGCACGTTCTGCGGACTCAACGGCTCCTTCATGCAGTTCCGCAGCAAGAGCCCGGACGTCTTCTACGAGGAGATCATGGACCTCGCGCGCCGGCACCGCGTCCTGGACATGTACGTCGTCGACAACATCCTCGACATGGGCTATCTGAAGACCGTCCTGCCCCGCATCATCGACAGCGGCCACGACCTGCGCATGCACATCGAGATCAAGGCCAACATGCGCCGCTCGCAGCTCCAGGTCCTCGCCGACGCCGGTCTCATCTACGTCCAGCCGGGCATCGAGAGCCTCAACAGCCGGGTGCTCGACCTGATGGACAAGGGCGTCAGCGGCTGCCAGAACATCCGGATGCTCCGCGACGCGGCCGAGACGGGCCTGTCCGTCTCATGGAACTACCTGCACGGATTCCCGGGCGAGACCGCCGAGGACTACGAGCCCGTCATACGTCAGCTCCCGGCCCTGGAACACCTCAACCCGCCCGTCGACCTGTCGGCCCGCATCGCCATCGAACGCTTCAGCCCCTACTTCAAACAGCCCGAACTCGGCTTCACCGGCCTGCGCCCCGAGGAGCACTACCGCTTCACCTACGACCTGCCCGAGGCCGAACTGTACGACCTGGCCTATGTCTTCGAGGCACCCGAACGCGGGATCACCGAGGAGACGGTCGACAAGCTCAACGCCGGGATCGCGGAGTGGAAGAAGCGCCATGTCGACGCGCGCCTGACCCATACCGATCTCGGCGACCGGATCGTGCTGGTGAGCCGGCGGGAGGCCTTCGACTGGCGGACCCTGTGCCTGTCCGACCCGTTCGAGACCGCCGCGTTCCGGCTGCTGGACCAGCCCCACACCGCCTCGGCCCTCCTGCGCAAGCTGAACGACGATCCCACCGGTTTCCCGGACACCGCCCAGGCGGACGTCCAGCGGCTGCTGGACTCCTGGGTCGAGCGGGGCCTGGTGTTCACGGACGCCGGGCAGTACGTCCACCTCGCGCCGGCCTCCGTCAACCAGGACCTGCTCCGTCTGGACCACATGGCGCACAGGCACCGGCGCCCGCGCTCCGAACAGCCCGACACCACCACCCCGGCACAGCCGGAACCCGCGACGCCGGCCCCCGCTCTTTCCTGAGGACCGGCGACGGACCCGGAACAGCACCGCCGACCGGCCCACCACGACCCCGACGGAGACCGCACACGATGACAACGCAGACCGCACCGAACCCGGCCGTGCGGGCATGGCGCGACCACGACGCCGAGGCCCGCCTCCTGCCCGGCATGTCGCTCGGACGCATCCCGGTCCCGGCCGGCTCCGCTGTCGCCGGCCGCCTCTGGGAAATGGGCGTACGGCTCGTCGAACTGGAGGAGCCGGTCGATCTGGCAGCCGAGGGCGCCGCCGCGCACCGGCGGGCCGTGGACCTGCTCTGCCTGATCCGCGACCTGACCGCGCGGGCCGTCCAGGTCGACTGGGACCTACGGCTGTCCCCGGAAGGCGATGCCGAACGGTGGAAGCTGCTCTCCCATCTGCACCCGCCCCGCGGGATCACCGGTCTCGCCGACGCCGACGAAGCGCTCCATGCCTGGCGGATCCGTCACTACCTGTGCAAGCTGGTGTGGCGTCAGGGCCCCGGGTTCGTGCAGATCCGCGACCGCCGCTGGGGCGACCTGCGCCGCTTCACCGCCGACGAGCCGCACTACAGGGACGCCATCGCCCTGCTGGACCGTGGCATCGCC
The DNA here is from genome assembly GCF_042888885.1 of Streptomyces sp. NPDC002742. NCBI lineage: Bacteria > Bacillati > Actinomycetota > Actinomycetes > Kitasatosporales > Streptomycetaceae > Streptomyces > Streptomyces sp. NPDC002742. The sequence goes on along the minus strand of NZ_JBIAQF010000013.1, from coordinate 139,133 downwards.
AGGACCGCGGTGCCCGCGGACGTCCTCGCCGACTTCACCGCGGAACACCTGGTCCTGCACGTGGGTGAGCTGGCGTGGTGGCTCCCGTACCACGTCACCCGCTGGCTGCAGGAGGCCATGGCCGTCTGAGGAGGAGCCGGGCTCGGGAGAGCCGTCGGCTCGTCGGGGCGGTGCTTGCGGTGGCACCGGGCGGCGCGGCAGGGTGCGGGGTGTGCCTACTCTGCTGATCGTGCATCACACGCCCTCGCCCAACTGTCAGGCCCTGTTCGAAGCCGTGCTCTCCGGCGCGACGGCGCCCGAGATCGAGGGCGTCCGGGTGGTGAGGCGGGCCGCGCTGGAGGCGACGGCTTCGGATGTGCTGGCCGCCGACGGCTATGTGCTCGGCACCCCGGCGAACCTCGGCTACATGTCGGGCGCGCTGAAGCACTTCTTCGACCAGGTCTACTACCCGTGCCTGGACACGACGGCCACGCGCCCCTTCGGCTACTACGTGCACGGCGGGAACGACGTCACCGGGGCGGTGCGCGGCATCGAGTCGATCACGACGGGCCTCGGCTGGCGTGGTGCCGCCGAGGCGGTGAAGGTGACCGGCGAGCCGGGCAAGGCCGACATCGAGGCGTGCTGGGAACTCGGCGCGACCCTCGCCGCCCAGCTGATGGACTGACCGATCCTGTCGAGTCCGGGCAGCCCCGTCCTGGCAGCCCCGTCCCGGCCGCCGCGAGGCAGCGCCGCTAGGTCCCCGCGTTCGGGGCGAACGTGCGGGCGAGGTGGGCCGTCAGCTGGGCCGCCGTCGGTGGCGAGAGTCGGGCGCCGATGTATCCGTCCGGGCGGACCAGGAAGGCCGTCACGCCGTCGGGGACCGTGTAGAGACGGGCGAACTCGCCGAGTGCGTCGACGTAGGCCGGAGGGCCGGAGCTCTCGGTGGAGGCACCGGCGGGCCGGATCACGCACGTGTCGACGCGCCCCTCGGAGAACTCGGCCGCCGCGTGGGCGAGTTGCCCGCCCCGCTCGCCGTCTCCGTACAGCAGCAGGACGTGTTCTCGGCCGCGCAGGAGGTCGTACAGGCGCAGGGGGAAGGCGGCGATGTGCGCCGAGAGCCCACCGCAGTCCGGTGCCCGGTCGCCCGGCTGGGGGCCCGGCGCCTCGGACGCCGGGTCCACGAGCGGGCTGCCGCGGTAGCCGACGAGGAGTTGGGCCTCGCGCAGCATCATGGTCCGGGGGTCGATCCGGTCGGCCTGAACACCCTGAGTGGCGTGCCGGACCGTTCGCTCGACGACTTCCTCACCGACGGGCCGCCGCTCGGCGTCGTAACTCGCCGCCAGGTCGCGGTGCGTGCCGCCCCCGATGGCGAGTGCGAGCTTCCAGGCCAGGTTCCAGGCGTCCTGGATACCGGTGTTCATGCCCTGGGCGCCGGTCGGGGGGTGGATGTGCGCCGCGTCCCCGGCGACGAAGACGCGGCCCTCGCCGTAGCGGTCCACGATCCGGTGGCTGATGCGGAACACGGAGGACCAGCGCAGGTGCGAGGCGGTCGTGGGCTGTGGCGACAGCCGGTCCAGCACGGCCTGGATGTCGGAGAGCGCGGGTGTGTGTCCGCCCTCCAGACCATGGACGACGCCGTCGGCCGGCGCGTCCGGCCCGTTTCGCCGCCTCGCCGCGGAGAGTTCGGGCGGGACCGTCATCGACATCCGGTACCGTCCACGGCCCGGCAGCGGGATGCACACCAGCAGGTCGTCCACCTCGCCGTCGGTGTCCCGGTGCATGGCGCGGACGCCGTAGCCCGGCGGCAGGTCCCAGTCCACCTCGACGTCGCCCAGCATGTACTCCTCCGGGAACGCGCTGCCCTCGAAGGTGAGACCCAACTGCTTGCGCACCGCGCTGTGCGCGCCGTCGCAGCCCACCAGATAGCGTGCCCTGACCTCTTCCTCGGCCCCGGAAGCCGACCGCAGTGCGACCGTCACGCCCTCGGCGTCCTGGCCGAACGAGAACAGTTCGGTGCCCCGTTCGATCCCGGTGCCGAACCGCGCGAGGAACCCGTCGAGGATGCGTTCGGTCTCGTACTGCGGCAACGCGGCGAAGCCGTACGGCACTTCGGGCGGCAGGACGAGATCGATCCGGGGCTGTTCGACGCCGTCGACGTAGGCGAGCTGCCCGTACATCGGTACCGCCGCCTCCAGGGCCGTGCGGGCGATCCCCATGTGGTCCCAGATCTCCAGCGTGCGCGGCTGGATTCCCACCGCCTTGGCGTAGGGGAGCCGTGCCGCGAGCCGGTCGACGATACGGCAGCGCACCCCGCGCCTGCGCAGTTCCACGGCGGCGGTGAGGCCCACCGGGCCCGCGCCCGCGACCACCACGTCGGTTCCGAAGGTGTGCGCCACGGGAGCCTCCCTGCGTACGCCCCCTGCGTCGAGTCGACCTCCTCCATCGTGGCCCCGGGGCGACCGGCCTCGCGAGTCGAGCACGAGCGCGGGAAGCCCGTGCGCCTGTGGGCGCGCGGCGCATCGGATGCGAACGGAGAGGTGGAAGCCACGGCTCCTCGGACTGGCTGAACCGGGTCGTCCCGGTGGCACTCCCGGTCCTCGCCGTCCGGTTCACCGAGCGCTACCCGGACCAGTGCACAGCACGGCGCGTCCGCGATCGCGCCGCTTCCCGACCACCTGTTTCAGCGCTGCGCGGGGGGCGGGGATCCCTCGGCGCGGAGGCGGTGGTGGCCGTCCAGGGGGCGGTGGGGGAGGTGCAGGTGGTGGGAAGCGGTGCGCTCGATGACCAGGAAGGCGGCGTCGTCACCGGGCTGGTCGCCGATGTGACGCACGAGGTCGTCGTGGATCAGGCGCAGCAGGGTGTCGGGGCCGGCGGCGGGAAAGGTGGCGACCCGCTCGGCCAGGGGGTAGAAGGTGCCTTCCGGGGAGCGGGCCTCGATCACGCCGTCGGTGTACAGGAGCAGGAAGTCGCCCGACTCGAAGGCGAACGGGTCGGTGCGGTGGCTGGCCGCGGGCAGTTCGCACATGCCCAGCGGGGGCACGGGGTGCCGTGCGTGCAGGACGGTGACCTGGCGATCACGCAGAAGCAGGGGCGGCGGGTGGCCGCAGTTGATCATTTCGCCGCCCTGTGTGCCGTCGTCGGGGATGTCGAGAACGAGCGCGGTGATGAAGTGCTCGCCCGGGTCGTGCTCGGTGTCGGCCACCTCGTCCAGGTCCCGGCACACGCTCACCTCCAGGGCCGCGGTCAGCTCCGGCAGCGTGGCATACCGGTGGGCGCCCTCGCGGAAAGCGCCGAGCAGCACCGAAGCCTCCCCGATTGCTGCCAGCCCCTTGCCCCGGACGTCGCCGATGATCACGCGGGTGGACGAACCGCCGGCGCGGGTGACCGCGAACAGGTCGCCGCCGATCTGGGTGTCGTCCTCGGCGGCCAGATACAGCCAGGCCACGCGCAGCGGGCCGATCCGGCGTGGCGGGGGCCGCAGCAGAACCCGCTGCGCGGTCTCGGCGACGGAACGCGCCCGCACCAGCTCCCGGGCGCGCCGCTCCCTCACATGGCACACGAACACCACCAGCGCGGAGAGCACGACCAGGGCGATGAGCTGGGCGATGTGATTGGTGGTGCCGAGTCCGCCGTGCAGGATGCCGATGACCACCTGGGCGGCCACGGCCAGCGCCCCGACCAGAGCCGTCAGGACGGGGCCCGCGAGTGAGGCTGTGAGGGTCGGCGCGATGACGAGCAGCGGGCCCAGGTGGACGTCGGTGGGGGAGCGGATGTCCACCACGGTGATCACGACGATCAGCGCGAGCGGGATCGCCACCAGACCGCGGCCCGACGGTTGCTCCACGAGACGGTCCACTGACATGCGCCGGTTACCCACATGCCCCATTTTGTACCTGTTTCTGCGGCTGTGGGTCTCCGTGTGACGTCCGCCGTCCACGAGTCCGGCGCGAGCGCCGTACGGCGGTGGCCCCGGAGTGCCCGTCGGCGCACGATGCCGGGTCCGCTGCGGGCGGGCCTCAGTTCCACAGCGGGTAACTGACCGTGTGCGCGTACCCTTCCGGCCGGTCGTGGGTGTACACCAGCGTCATCTGCGAGTAGTGCTGCAGTTGCGGCTTCTTCTTCCACTGCTGCGGGTGGTCCAGCAGGACGACGACCGGGTACGAGTGGAACTTGCCCGCCGCGCAGTACGGCTTGCAGTCGTTCACCATGTTGACGCCCCTGGCGACCGCGGAGTTCTGGTTCCAGTGCGACCAGTGGAGCGAGACGAGGCGGCTGTTGCCGTCGCCGCAGGCCAGGACGAAGTCGGCGGGGCGCACATCCGGGTGCCAGAAGCAGTCCACGAGCACCGGGGGCGCCTGCCGCCGCTCGGCGGTGTGCGAGGCCCCGGGGGCGGCGGACGCGGTCCCCATCACTGCTGCGAGCGACGCGGCCGCGCCGACGGTGATCGCGGTCCGGATTGAGTTTCTGCGCATATCAGCTCCGTGCGGGACGCTCTGTCATGTGGCCGTCAGCGTTGCGGCTCTGCCTCGACGCTACGGCTTTGATGTGTGATGTACCACTCGTACGGATTAACGACACCATTTCGTGAGAAGTGCCCGTCACCGGAATGAACCGTAATGAGACGGAATGTGCCCGGACCGGAACGTGCGCGTCCACCCCGGTCCCCCCGGCCTCCCTCGTTCGGCGCCGCCCTAGAATTCGTCCGTGATGAATAAATCCGGACCGCAGCGCGGGCGCCGGCCAGGAGGCCCGGACACCCGGGCCGCCATCCTGGACGTCGCACGGCGCCGTTTCCTCGAGGACGGCTATCACGCGGTGACCCTGCGGTCCGTCGCCGGAGAGGCCGAGGTCGATCTCGCTCTGGTCAGCTACTACTTCGGGTCCAAGAAGGGGTTGTTCGGCGCCGCTCTGGCGCTGGGCGCGAACCCGGCCGAACTCCTCGCGCGAGTCGTGGAGGAAGGGGATCTCCATACGTTCCCCGAGCGCGTCATCCGGCAGGTCGTCGCCGTCTGGGACGATCCCGTGACGGGCCCGCCCCTGCTCGCGATGCTGAAGAGCGCGATCGACGACGACTCTCTGGGCGGGCTGGTCAAGGAGGCGGTCGAGCGCGAGATCGTGGACCGGATCGCGAGCCTGGTGCGGGGACGGGAGGCCAGGCAGCGCGCCGCCTCGTTCACCACCGTGGTCGCCGGGCTGATCGCCACCCGCTATCTGCTGCGCCTGGAGCCGGTCGTTTCCATGACGACCGATGAATTGGTCCGCTTCGTGAGCCCGCAGCTGCGGCAGGCACTGCGCGGCCCCGGACGCCCGGCGCAGGCCGTCCGACCGGCGGGGGCACGTGCGCCGCGCCGTTGACCGGTGGGGCGGGTTGAGGTGCGCTCGTGACGGGTGGGGCGGGTTGCGGTGCGCTCGTGAGGGGTGGGGCGCGTTACGGCGCGCTCCTGATCGGCGGCACGACTCGCGGCGGGCGCCGGCCGCCGGGGGCGGCCGGCGCCGTACTCCTCACCGGTGGTGCGATCTGCGTCCTGGGTCTGACCAGCAGGGCGATCGGCACCGCATGCCCAGGTCCGGAGCCCCGGGTTCCGTCGTGCGCGGCGCTGCGCGGCCCGCGACGCGCCGAAGGCCGGTGCCTCGCACCGCGCGAGGCACCGGCCCGGAGTTCTCAGAGGTACGAGGGCTGCTCCTTCGCCTCGACGGCCCGCGGCGCCTCGTGGTCGTCGGCGGACACCTCTTGCCGCGGAGCCGAACGCAGCAGCAGCGCGACGGCGACGGCGGCGAGCACGGCGGCCGCGGCGGCGCCCAGGAGCGCGAGGTGCATACCTTCGACGAAGGCCGTGGTCGCCCGGCCGGAGACAGGGCCGCCGACGGCGTGGGCGGCGGCCAGCGAGGAGCGCGCCGCGTCCGCCATCCGGTGCGGCACACCGGGAAGGCTCAGGTGATCGCGGTAGGCGGCGCTGAGGAGGCTGCCGAGGACGGCGATCCCCAGGGCGCCGCCGAGCTCCCGCGCCAGGTCGTTCATGGCGGAACCGACGTTCTGCAGCGAGCGCGGCAGGGCGTCCGTGATGGACGTCGTGGCCGGTGTCATGGCCAGGCCCATCCCCGCGCCCAGCGGCACGAGACCGGTGGCGATGAGCCAGTACGGGCTGGACGCGTCGAGCCGTGAGAGGACCCCCATGCCCGCCGCGACACCGGCCAGGCCGACCACCCACGGCCCCCGGAAGCCGAACCGGGCCACCAGTAGGGGAGCGGCGCGGGAGACCGGCACCATGGTCACGGCCATGGGCAGCATGGCGGTGGCCGCCATCAGAGCGCTGTCGCCCCGCACCAGTTGCAGGTACTGCATCATCACGAAGACGAACCCGAAGAACACGAAGAACTGCAGCATGATCGACAACGAACCCGCGGCGAAGTGGCGGTTGCGGAACAGCCGGGGGTCAAGAAGCGGGTTCTCGCGGCGCAGCTCGAAGAGGACGAACCCCGTCAGTACGGCCAGGCCCAGCGCGATCCCGGCGAGCGTGACCGGGTCGGCCCATCCGCGGGTCGGCGCCTCGATGACCGAGTAGACCAGCGCGACCAGGCCCACGACGGCGATCAGGGCGCCCCCGATGTCGAGTCGCGGCTGCTGCGGTTCCGCGGACTCGGGCACGAACAGCAGCGTCCCGACCAGGGCGACCAGGGCCAGGGCGACGTTCAGGAGGAACACCGAGCGCCACGACCAGCCCTCCAGCAGTGCTCCCGTGGCGAACAGACCCACCAGGGCACTGGCTCCGGCGACCGCTGCCCAGACGCTGACCGCCCGCGCCCGCTGAGCGCGCGGGAAGGTGCTGGTGATCGTCGACAAGGTGGCCGGCATGACGAGTGCCGCGCCCAGGCCGAGGACGCCCCGCAGGGCGATGAGTGTCGAGGGTTCGGTCGTCAGCGCGGCGGCGGCCGACCCGGCGCCGAAGATCGCCAGTCCCGCGAGCAGCGCTCGCCTGCGGCCGAAACGGTCACCCAGCGCGCCGGCGGGCAGCAGCAGCGACGCGAAGACGAGGCTGTAGGAGTCGATGATCCAGGACAGCTGCGTCTGGGTCGCGTGCGTCTCGCGGGCGAGATCGGGCAGCGCCACATTGAGCGACGCCATGGCGGCGACCACCGCGCCGAGAGCGACGCAGGTGACCACCAGGATCAGATTGTGACGTGCGGCCGGTGCGGAACCGGCGGCAGGGGCGCGCGTGGAGGCCATGGAGCCTGTCCTTCGTCCGAGCGGTCCGGGGGGATCCCGGTGCCTGGTCCCAGAGTCGGGAGCCCGTCGCACGATTTCCACGTTGATGAATTAGAGGTGCCGTCCGGTGGCCGGTGCCGAGGGGGCGCGTTCGTATCCTGTCCCTCGGTACCCGGTCAGGTAAAAGTGCCGGTCAGTGGACCGGGGAGCCCGATGCGGCGGCCCGCCGGGGACGAGCGCGCCGATGCCCCCGCCCCCGGATCGGTGCAACTGACCGGCCCCTGTTGAATTTCTCGTCTCCCTGCTCGAAGAGTTCGGGGGAGCCCGCTCCGCACCTCGCGTCCTCGGCGCCGTCCGGACGAGTGCCCTAAGCGTCGGTCGGCCGTGCCAGGAGATCTGTCACCTGTCGGCCGACGAGCTCCCATGCCGCGGCCGGAAGACGGCCGAAGGAACCGTTCCGCAGAGTGCGCAGATCCTCTTCGACATCGCCGTGGCACACGGTGCTCTCGCTGAACACCTCGTCATCGTCGCGGACGGCGACCCGAAGGCGGGTCCGTCCGCCCTCCGCGGAGTGCAGGGCGGCGGCGACGACGAGGGGCGACGGCCCACCCGCCTCGCCCGCGGCCTTGTGGTAGCTGCTGGCGATCGGTGCGCGCCAGCGCAGGTTCAGCAGCAGATGACGCTTGGCCAGCACCTCGGCCAGGTCGGTCTCGGAGACACCTTCGGGCTCCAGGATCACCGCTCGGGCGTCGAGCACGAGTGCCGCGGGCAGCAGACAGCGCAGCGTGCTGCCGACGATGTTGCCGCCCACCGTGGCCGTCCGGCGCACCGCTCCGGTCCCCACGGTGGCGGCCGCCCGGCGCAGTACCTCCGGCACGCGCCCGTCGATACGGTTCAGGACCACGGCCGCTCCCAGGGCCTCGCGCCCGATCGCGTTGGCCTCAGGGAGGTCGCGCAGCGACATCGCGTGATCGGGGAAGCCGTCCCGTTGCCAGGTGGCCCACACCAGGGTGGCGCCGCCTATCGGCACCGCCCCTTCGGTCATGCACTCCTGTGCTTCGGACACGGACGTGGGGAGACGCAACAGCACGGCAGCCGACCTGCTTTCCTGGTGACTTGGCGGCGGGGTACTCGGTGTCTGGGTCAACTGACCATCGACAGGCTTATTTTCGGCGTGCGGACGGGGGCGCGTACAGGGCACACTCCATCAACTGGTGCGCCCCGTCGGCGGATGCGCTCACGATGAGGGCCGTTGCCGGGGCCCGCGCCGGTTGCTCGCACTCACTGGGCGACAGCCGCCCGCCACTTCCCTTTCCCGCGCGACGACTTGCTTCGTACCGCTGTCAACTACCCTGGTGGCGGCTGGAGTAGGCAGCGCATCGGCCCTCGTGCCGGACCACGGTGACAGGGCGTCCGAAGCAGCTGGTCATCCAGGAATCGGTCAGAGTGCCGGCGACCGGACCGCCCGCGAGGACGCGGCCCTCGCGCGGGAGCAGGGTGTGGCTGACGGCGGGGGACAGCTCCTCCAGGTGGTGGGTGACCGTCACGGTGGCCAGTTCCGGGCGGCTCCGGGCCAGCCGTTGCATGGCTTCGACGAGGTCCTCGCGGGAGGGCAGGTCCAGGGCGTTGAACGGCTCGTCGAGCCGCAGCAGGGTCGTCTTGCCCGCGCCGTCGGCCCCCAGCAGGACCCGGTGCTCACCGGCCCGGACCGTCCAGTCGATCTTTGAGAGGATCACCTGGCCGCTCGTGTGACGGCGGACGTTCACACCGCGGAGCACGACCACCGCCTCCCGGTCACTCACGTCGTCCCCGGTCCGCGCCTCGGCCATGTCCGGGCTCCCCTCGTCCGGTCGGCACGCCCCGCACGTCAGATGTAGTGAGTATTTTGCTGCCCGTGTGTCCGCTTCGTGGACGGCGGTGCGGGTTCGTGCGCCTCGGGCGGGACGGCCGGTGTCGGCCGCGGGTGTGAGACGGTCACGACGGGAAGAGATTGACGGCGCGCGCCACCACCAGCACCACGGTCACCAGCGAGACCGTGGACTGGAGCATCATCAGCATCTTGGCCCAGCGGGACAGCGGCATCACGTCGGTCGGGCTGAACGCGGTGGAGTTGGTGAAGGAGAGGTAGAGGTAGTCCAGGAACGCCGGTTCCCAGTCCGGCGGCGCGGTTTCGGGGCTCTGCATCTGCACGAAGAGGAAGTCGGCGTACTGGTGATGGCCCATCATCCGGTCGGCCGGTCCACCGCGGTCCCACTCCCAGTACCACAGGGCGAACACGATGACGTTCGTCAGCCAGATGTTGCCGCCGGTGAGCAGCAACGTCGTGGCGTCCAACTCCTTGGCTCCGTGAATCAGGTTCTCCACCAGCCGGGCCGCCGCCCAGCCGTTGGCCAGGCTGATCAGGCAGATCAGAGCCAGGCCCAGCCACCGGAGCCGCTTGTTCCGGGGTTCGACGCGCCGGGGGTTCGCGGCGATCAGGCCTGTCAGCAGGACCAGTTCAAGGACCGGCAGGGCCCAGGTGGGCAACAAGGTCAGCCGCTCCGGCAGTTTCAGCTGGAGGGCGACCGCCACCAGGATCGCGGCGGTCACCGCCCAGCGCGGCTCACCGTGCGTCACCCTCCGCCAGGCGGGAGCCACTTCGCGCTGGCCGGACGTCAGGAGCCGCTCGATCCTGACGAGTGGGCTCTCGGTGTCGTTCGATCTGTCGTTCATGCAGGTGATTGTGGCGCGTCACATGTTGATCCACGGCCACGCGGCCCCGCGGCCTGCCTCGATGAGGCCGACCATCCGGAACGCGGCGTCCGTGAGGCCGCCGAAGGTGTGCCGGTGGGGGCCCGTCGGTCCGTGGGCGGGCTGGTATCCCGCAAGGTTCCAGGTGTAGACCGGGATGCCGGGCGGGACCGGTTCTGCCGGTCCGCCGGGTCTGTGGGCGGCGGCCTGCTCGTCGGTGACGATCAGGACCCGGTCGTGCCCCCGGTAATGGGTCCGCACCGCCTTCGTGGTGTGGGTGCCTCCAAGACTGTGGAACCGTTTCAGCACTTCGAGCACCGGCTCGCCCGCCTCGAACGGCACCTCCGCGCTGCTCCAGCCGAACTCCACCAGATCCGCCTGCTCGGCGCGCATGGCCAGCGCGGTGCCGAACACGGCTGCCGCGTCCGACCGGGTCAGCTTTGACCGCTCGGAGACCGTGTCCCAGAACATGGAGTCGGACCGGTCCACCAGGATCAGGGTCCGGCCGGGCAGCGGCGGTACGTTGGCCAGGGAGTGGCCCAGTGCCTGTTCCAGCGCGGCCGCCCAGCGCGGCGACGGCGCGTGCTGGTGGGCGGCCAGATAGCGGAAGGGGAACTGCCGGGACCGGGCCACCTCGGAGGCGTTCGAGAGACGGGCGGCGACCTGGGCCGCGACGTCGTCCGAGACTCCCGCCTCGTCGAAGTTCCGCAGGTTCCGCAGGAGCGCCATCGGCGCCATCGTGGGGATCACGGCTTCCCAGACAGCGGCGTCCATCGGTCCGTGGAGCCAACCCGCCAGCACCTCCCACGTCATGCCCGCCGCGGCCAGCCGCTCGGAGCCGCCCGGCCCGGTCACCAAGGCGCGCCGCTCGTCCGCAGGCGCTTCCATCAGGGTCCGGTGGGCGGTCAGCAGACGGTCGGAGGACGGCGCCACCGCCCGTTCCGGGTGGTGGCGGCGGTCCAGGGCGTACCGGAAGAGCGCACCCTGCCAGGGCTTGTCCGGGTCGGGGGAGGCGTGCACCAGGTTGAGCACGTCGCCGAATCGCAGGCCCTTGGAGGCGGTGTCGTACTTGAGCAGGGACCGGGAGCTGTACAGGCGGCGTACGCCGTCCGCGATGCCCCGCTTCACCGGTTGCGGCACGTTCCGCCCGTACGCCGAGATCCAGTGGGCGAGCAGTTCGCCGGGCTCGTCGGCGCGCTGGAGCACCGAGTCGATCACGGACCGGTTGGACGGGCCCCCGGATTCACCTGCCCTGAGCCGGGCCCGCACGTAGGCGGCGGCGCCCACCAGGGACGCCGTGCGCATGTTGCCCTCGCCGCGAAGCCAGCGCAGCAGGCCGGCCGTCCACTCGGGGTCCTGGAGAGCGAGTTCACCGACGAGGCGGGCGTACCGGTCGTCCCGCTCCGCACCGCTCTCGTAAAAGGTGCGCTGGGAGACGAAGTTGCCGACCGCGAGCAGGAAGAGCTCCTCGCGGGGTTCCCGGACGAAAGCCTGGCCGCCCTCATGGGTGCGGAAGTCCGGCGTGCACTCGGGACCGAGTCGTGGTGGGGACAGGGAGTGGGCGGCGGCCGAGATGTGCGGGGCCACGAGCATCTCGGACCAGATCTTGGAGACGCGTGGGGTGTGACGAGGCAGCGAATCCCCCCGGATTCAAAGGACTGGACGGCCCCGGCCAAAAGGCCGTCGGGGCGAAGGCGCCCCGACGGGGCGAACGCGCCCGCGCCTGCCGAGATCAAAGGTGGCGGCGGCGTTACTTGGTTTCGGAAGGAAGTAGCCGCAGCCGAGCGCATCGGAGGCGCGGTCGCGGTCCCAATGTACAAGCGCCGTCGGGTCGCACACCAGCGGTTTAAAACGCCGAGCTCAGGGGACCACGGTCGCGCGAGGGTGAGGTGGCGCCGGAGTGGCCAGGGTCCACTACATCGGTGGTCCGCCCTGACGAACGGCAGCACGGGGCCTCGATGTCGACGGGGCGTTGGAACATGGATGTTGAAGATCCCTCGGATCTTGGACAGTCGATGCTTACGCTGCGAGGGCGTGTTCTTCGGCCTACGGCTGCCTGCCAGGACACCTGTCCTGGCAGGCCACCGTCATGCTGACGCTGTTGATCAGACGGTCATGGGTGCACCGTTCAGTACAGGGTCCGGGCTGTTCATGGTGCGGTCGGCCGACGGCGGCGTCGTCGCGGCGCCCGCGGCTGCGGTCTCGCGGGCGAGGAAGGCGCCGAGCTCGCCGATGGTGCTCATCAGCGGGGCGGGGAAGACGACGGTGGTGTTCTTGTCGACGCCGATCTCCACCAGGCTCTGCAGATTGCGCAGTTGGAGGGCCAGGGGGTGGTCCATCATGATGTCCGACGCTTCCCCGAGGGCCGCTGCGGCCAGGGACTCGCCCTGGGCATTGATGATCTTCGCCCGCTTCTCCCGCTCGGCCTCGGCCTGACGGGCCATCGCGCGTTTCATGCTGTCGGGCAGCTGGATGTCCTTGAGCTCGACCAGGGTGACCTCGACGCCCCATTCGACGGTGGCGACGTCGAGGATCTCGCGGATGTCCAGGTTGATGCGGTCGGTCTCCGACAGCGTTTCGTCCAGCGTGTGCTGTCCGACGACCTTGCGCAGCGTGGTCTGCGCGATCTGGTTGATCGCCGCGTTCACGTTCTCGATCGCGATGACCGATTTCACGGCGTCCACGACTCGGAAGTACGCCACCGCCGACACGTCGACGCTGACGTTGTCGCGCGTGATGATCCCCTGCGACTGGATGGGCATCGTGACGATCCGCAGCGAGACCCGGTGCAGGACATCGACGAACGGAATGATGAACCGCAGGCCGGGAGAGCGAGGGCCCACCAGTCGGCCGAACCGGAACAGCACCCCTTTCTCGAACTGCTTGACGACCTTGATGGCCATGGCGATCGCCACGACGGCCAGCAGGGCCACCACGACGATCAGGAAAACGAGTACTCCCATGTGCTGCTCCTCAGATAGGGCACGAGACCGCTGGCCGTTCACGCTCCAGCCGGAGCACGAAGGACAGGGAAGCCGGACCGGGTTCGTGCGCCGGAAGGGGCGAAAAGCCCGCGGTGGCGGCCCCGTTGGGTTCCGCAGTTCGTGCCGTGTTTCGAGGATGGCTCGCCGGCCGAGCCCTAGGCAGGGGCCAACCGGTCCCCAAATTCCGTTCCTTGCCTTCTTGCCGTCGGTGGATAGGCCGGCAGCGCCCTGACGGGCAGGGCCGAACGACCAGGAAGGCGGAACGGGGGCGCGGTGTTGTCGGCGTCGGGCGGGGGTGGCGTGATCGAGCAGTGGATGGTGAAGGAGCCGTTCCGCACTTTCCGCTTGCGGATCGTCAGCTTGGGGGAGCAGAGCCCGCTCTTGCTCGTCGAGGCCGCCGCTCTGGTCCAGGTCGGCGATGAACTGATCGGACACCCTCGGTTCGCGCCCTCGGCTCGGACTTGTCAGGACGATCCGCCTCGCTTCGCCAAGTGCCGTGGGCCCCGCCCGCAGAGAGGGGCCGGATGGCCCCCGGAGGGGCCCAGACAGCCTCTGCCCTGCCGCGGGCCTCGGTGTGACGCTGGTACCGGACGACAGACCGGGCTCTGGAGGTGCCGACATGCTTTCGCCCGTAGTCGCAGGAGTCGACGGATCCGCCGAGAGCCTGGCCGCCGCCGCGTGGGCGGCCCGCGAGGCCGGTCGGCGGGACCGACCGCTGCACCTGGTACACGCCTGGGACTGGCACCCCCGTCGGCAGGATGGCGAGACCGTCGGCGCGGCCCAGCGGCATCTGGCCCGGAGTTCGCTGCGTCGGGCGGAAGAACGCGTCCGCGCCGAGTGCCCCGACATCCGTCTCACCGACGAGCAGACGGAAGGCCCCGCCACCGCCGCCCTGTTGAAGGCGGCGGACCAGGCCGATCTGATGGTCCTGGGCTCACGAGGACTGAGCGGCTTCACCGGATTCCTCGTGGGTTCCGTGGCCCTCGACGTGGTCGCGAAGGCGACGCGCCCCGTCGTCCTCGTCCGGGCGGACGAGCAGGCGGCCGACGAACGAGTGCCGGCAGGCGACAAAAGCCCCTCGACGGACAGCGGCTACCAGGACGTCGTGGTGGCCGTGGACCTCGACGAGGCCTGTGACGAGGTCATCGAGTTCGCCTTCGAGGCCGCCCGGCTCCGGCACGCACGCCTGCGGGCCGTGCACGCCTGGCACGCTTCCCGCCCGATCGGCCTGGGACCCGGCGACATCGGCATGGTCGAGGAGTCCTGGCAGGGGGAGGAATGGCTGGGTTTCCTCAAGGCCGTGCTCCAGGTGTGGCGCGACAAGTACCCCGACGTGGAGGTCCTGGAGACCGTGGTGGAAGACAAGCCTTCGACGGCGCTCGTGAGGGCCGCGACCGGAGCGAGTCTTCTCGTCGTAGGCCACCGCCTCGCCGAACGCCCGCTCGGCCCCCGCACCGGACCCGTCACCCATGCCGCGATTCACCACGTCGGCTGCCCCGTCGCCGTCGTACCCCATTTCTAGAGGACCCCGGAGCGTGCTGAGCGGTCCTGTTCTCGAAGGACTCCCGACAGCGCGAACGGACGAAGGAGGCGACAGCCATGACAAGGCCAGTCGTAGCCGGCCTGGACGGTTCGACGGAGAGCCTCGCCGCAGCCGACTGGGCGGCCAGGGAAGCCCTTCGCCGGGGACTGCCGCTCCGTCTCGTGCACGCCTGGGAGGGCCTGCCCGACGAAGGCACCGCCGCGGACCTGCCCGAGATCCGGGCACCGCAGTACCACGCGCGGCGGGTGCTGCGCGGGGCCGTCGACGTGCTGCACGAGCGTTATCCGGGGCTGTACATCGCCGCCGAGCAGGTGCGCAGGCAGCCGGGTCCCGCGCTCCTCGCCGAGGCGGAGAACGCCGAACTGCTGGTCATCGGAAGCCAGGGAACGAGCGGTGTCGGCGGGTTCCTCTCGGGGTCGGTCGCCATGGCCACCGTGGCTCACGTCGACCGGCCCGTCGTCCTCGTACGGGCGGGCGAGACGGCGACGGACGAACACCTCCCCGACGCTCTTGGAAAGGCGTCCATCGACACCCCCTGCCGTGACGTGGCGGTCGCCGTCGACGTCGGCGCGCCCTGCGACGCCGTCCTCGACCACGCGTTCCGCGCGGCCGAACTCCGTGCGGCGCCGCTGCGTGCCGCGAACGCCTGGCACGTACCGCTCACCAGGGGCGTCCCGGGCGTCGAGGAGCGTGCGCGGATCCGGGGGGCGGCGGAGCGCGCGCTCGCGGAGCTGCTCGAACCCTGGCGCGCGAAGTACCCAGGCGTGGTCGTCCATGCCAACCTCCACGAGGGCCGCGCCGCCCACGTCCTCGTACGCGCGGCAGGCGGGGCCGGACTACTGGTCGTGGGCCGTCGGAGGCGGCGCTCCGCGGTCGGCGCCCACGCAGGTCCGGTGGCTCACGCCTTGCTCCACCACATGCGCCGGCCGGTCGTGCTGGTCCCGCACGACTGACAGTCGTGCCGCTCGGTCGCGGCCCGCCCGTCCCGGCCCCGGGAAGGTATCGCGGCCGGGTCCGCAGACGGGTGCGGCGACGGGCCGGACGGCCCCGGCAGCCGGGGCCGCCCGGTCACGCCCGACCTGGGTGGACTCGCCGGTCAGCACGGACTCGTCGAGTTCCGCCGTACCGGCCAGGACGCTGCCGTCGACGGGAACCACGTCTCCGGGGCCGACCACGAGCACGTCTCCGACGACGACATCGGCGAGCGGGACGACGGAGACCTCCCGGCCGGTGCGGCGGCGGGCCGAGCGGGGTGCGTGCTCCAGCAGGCCCGCAGGTCGTGGGAGGCCCGGCGCTCGGCCGCGGCGTCCAGCGCCCGGCCGGTCGCCGGCATCAACGCGATCATCGCCCCCCGCCAGGTACTCACCCACCGCGAGCGTCCCGACCAGCGCCGGCACGGCGATCAGGTCGACGCCGGCCCGGCCCTTCCGCAACGCGGCCACGACCCAGGCCGCGGCGGGAACGACGGCGAGGACCGTGCCGACCGCCCAGCAGGCGTCGGCTCTGGCTCCCGGCCGCCCAGGCGATCCCTCCGCTGAGCAGGGCGACCGCGGTCGCGACAGCAGCGCCGGTTCGAGCAGCCTGCGGACGTCCCGGGCCTTCGGCTCCTGCCCGTCCCCGGTGTCTCTGCTGTTCGACGCGGCAGCGACCCTTCGGTTCCTTCTCCGGACACGTCATTCCCCCGGGCGCGACAGCGTCTCCGGGTGTCCATGGAACCGCGCCTACCGCGCCGGACGGCAGGGCCGAACGGTCCGCAACCATGGCCTCACCGGCCGATCCGGGCACGGCCGACAAAACCGTACGATGTCGGCGTGTTGGTTCTGGTGGTCGAGGACGACCCGGGTATCGCCGCCTCCCTGGTGCTGGGCCTGGAGCGGGCCGGGTACCAGGCACGCGGCGTGGGCACCGGGCAGGAAGCGCTGGCGGCGGTCCCGGAGCCCGATGTGGTGCTGCTCGACCTGGGGCTGCCCGACCTGGACGGCATCGAGGTCTGCCGGCGGCCACGAAGTCGCCCTCACACCCAAGGAGTTCGACATCCTGGAGTGCCTGGCCGCCGACCCGGGACGGGTGGTCACCCGGCAGGAGGTCCTGGAGCGCGCCTGGGACGCCCACTGGTACGGCCCCACCAAGGTGCTGGATGTGCACATCGCGGCGCTGCGCCGCACGCTCGGCGTACCCGGGCTGGTGGAGACCGTGTACGGCCGCGGATTCCACCTCGGTGTACCCGAGCCGGGCCAGGACCCGGACGCCGGTGCGCCATGACCCGGCGTATCGCGCTGACCTTCATGGCGCTGATCGTCCTGCTGCTGGTGCTGGCGGTGGTGCCGCTGGGGCTGTCCATGACGCAGCGCGAGCACACCTCGTTCCGGGACACGACGGAGGCGGCGAACCGGACGATCGACGGCGCGGCGCGGCTGGCCGCCTCGGCGCTGCGGGTCTTCGCCGACGACGTCCACCGGCATGTGCACACCGGACCGTGCGGCGCGGCGTTCTCCCCCCTCGTCCTTCCGGTGCCCGCCGTGCGGCCCCCGGAGGAAGGGGAATGGCGATGACCCGTACCCAGGCCCACGTCCTCGCCGTCGATTTCGCCGCCTGTGACGGCCACGGACTCTGCGCCGAACTGCTGCCCGAACTGATCGGCTCGGACGAATGGGGCTACCCCGTACTCCGGGACTCCGCGGTCCCGCGCGATCTGCTGTCCCACGCCCGACGCGCGGTCGCCGCGTGCCCGGTGATGGCACTCCGCCTGAACCGCGTGCCCGCTCCCGACCGGCCCCCGGGCCGCGCCTCCTGGCCGACAGGCGCCTGACGACGCCGGCGGTGATCGGGGTCGTCCGGTGGTTCGCCCATGTCACCGCAACCCCTGAGAGGAGGTACGCCCGCCCTACTCAGGTCACCACCCACTGGTTCACCCGGCTCCGCGCCGAGCGCCAGCGCGGGCAGGACGTCCCGGAGAAGTCCCGGAGACGTCACCGGCGCACCCCTTAGCTACGCTGCAGGTCGGAAGGGGTGCGCCGGTATTCACCCGTCACATGTTGATCATGTGGCCGGCCAGCCCGTGAATGGCCTCCTTGACCGCCTCGCCGAGAGTCGGGTGCCCGTGCACATTGCGGGCGACCTCGTGGACCGTCAGGTCCCACTGCTGGGCGAGCGTCAACTCCGGCAGCAGCTCGGTGACTTCGGGGCCGATCAGATGCGCGCCGAGCAGTTCGCCGTGGCGCGCGTCGCTGAGGATCTTGACGAAGCCCGCGGTCTCGCCGAGGCCGTGCGCCTTGCCGTTGGCGGTGAACGGGAACTTCGCCACCTGGACGTCGAAGCCCCTGTCGCGGGCCTGCGCCTCGGTCCAGCCGAAGCTGGCGATCTGCGGCTGGCAGTAGGTCGCCCGCGGGATCATGACGTAGTCGAGTTCCATCGTCTCCGCGTCGGCGATCGTCTCGGCCGCCACGATGCCCATCGACTCGGCCGCGTGGGCCAGCATCAGCTTCGCCGTCACGTCACCGATGGCGAAGATGTGCGGCACGCTCGTACGGCAACGGCCGTCGATGTCGATCGCCCCGCGGTCGGTGAGTTTCACACCGGTGTTCTCCAGGCCGTAGCCCTGCACCCGCGGCTGGAAGCCGATCGCCTGCAGCACCTTGCCGGCCTCCAGCGTCTGCCGCTGGCCGCCCGTGGTCACCATGACCTTGACCCTGTCCCCGGAGTCGTCGATCGCCTCGACGCGGGTCGACGTCAGGACATTGACGCCGAGCCGCTTGTAGCGGCGGGCGAGTTCCGCGGAGACCTCCTCGTCCTCCAACGGGACGATCCGGTCGAGGAATTCGACGAGGGTGACCTCCACGCCGTAGTTGTGGAGCACGTAGGCGAACTCGACGCCGATGGCACCGGCGCCCGCGATGATGATGCTGTCCGGGAGCGTGTCCGACAGGATCTGCTCCTCGTACGTCACCACGCGCTCGCTCAGTGAGGTTCCGGGGAGCAGCTTGGTGGTGGCCCCGGCGGCGATGACGCAGTGGCCGAAGGTGACCGTTTCCGTGCCGCCGTCGGACAGGGCGACCTGGAGGGTGTGGTCGTCGCTGAACGTGCCGCGGCCGGTGTACTGGGTGATCTTGTTCTTCTTCATCAGGTAGTGGACGCCCTTGACCCGTCCGTCCGCCACCTTGCGACTGCGGGTGAAGGCGGCGCCGTAGTCGAAGGTCACCTCACCGTTCACCTGGATGCCGAAGGTCTTGGCCTCCTGGGTGAAGATATGGGCGAGCTCCGCGTTGCGCAGCAGCGCCTTCGACGGGATGCACCCGACGTTCAGGCACACGCCGCCCCAGTACTTCTCCTCGACGATCGCCGTGCTGAGTCCGAGCTGCGCGGCTCGGATCGCTGCGACATATCCTCCCGGGCCGGCGCCCAGGACCACCACGTCAAAGTGAGTGCTCATGGCGGCCAGCCTAGAACGCCCCGCCCATGGATCGCCGATCCTGCGGGTCCGCCGGGCCGTGGCCCCGGGATGCCGTGGCCCCGAGGGCCCGCGCCCGCCGAGGCGTCCGGGCCGGCCCCGATTCGGGGCCGGCCCGGACGACGGATGTCAGACGAGGTCGAACCGGTCCAGGTTCATGACCTTGTCCCAGGCGGCGACGAAGTCCGTCACGAACTTCGCGTGGGCGTCGTCGCTCGCGTAGACCTCGGCGAGCGCGCGCAGCTCGGAGTTCGAGCCGAAGACGAGGTCGGCGCGGGTGCCGGTCCACTTGATCTCGCCGGTGGCGTCGTCGCGGCCCTCGAAGGTGGTCGCGTCCTCGGAGGTCGGCGTCCACGTCGTGCCCAGGTCGAGCAGGTTGACGAAGAAGTCGTTCGTCAGCGTCCCGGGGGTTCCGGTGAGGACGCCGTGCGAGGAACCCTGGTGGGTCGCGCCCAGGGCGCGCAGACCGCCGACGAGGACCGTCAGCTCCGGGGCGCTCAGGGTCAGCAGGTTCGCGCGGTCGAGCAGCAGGTACTCGGCCGGCAGCCGGTTGCCCTTCCCGAGGTAGTTGCGGAAGCCGTCCGCGCGCGGCTCCAGCGCGGCGAAGGACTCCGCGTCGGTGTGCTCGTCCGTCGCGTCGACGCGGCCCGGGGTGAAGGGCACCTGGACGTCGTGACCGGCGTCCTGGGCGGCCTTCTCGACGGCGGCGACGCCGCCGAGGACGATCAGGTCGGCCAGTGAGACGTTCTTGCCGCCGGCGTTGAAGTCACGCTGGATGCCCTCCAGCGTGCGCAGTACCGTCGCCAGCTGGTCGGGGTCGTTGGACTCCCAGCCGCGCTGCGGCTCCAGACGGATGCGCGCGCCGTTGGCACCGCCGCGCTTGTCGCTGCCACGGAACGTCGAGGCCGACGCCCACGCGGTGGAGACCAGCTCCGAGACCGTCAGGTCCGAGCCGAGGATCTTCGCCTTGAGCGCGGTGATGTCCGCGGCGCCGATGACCTCGCCCTCCGCCTGGGGAAGCGGGTCCTGCCACAGCAGGGTCTCCTCGGGGACCTCGGGGCCGAGGTAGAGGGACTTCGGGCCCATGTCGCGGTGGGTCAGCTTGTACCAGGCCCGCGCGAAGGCGTCCGCGAACTCGGCGGGGTTCTCGTGGAAGCGGCGGGAGATCGGCTCGTAGATCGGGTCGAAGCGCAGCGACAGGTCGGTCGTGAGCATCGAGGGAGCGATCTTCTTCGAGGCGTCGTGGGCGGCCGGGACGGTGCCCTCGCCCGCGCCGTCCTTCGGCTTCCACTGGTTGGCGCCCGCGGGGCTCTGGGTCAGCTCCCACTCGTAACCGAAGAGGTGGTCGAAGAAGCCGTTGCTCCACTGGGTCGGCGTGGTGGTCCAGGTGACCTCCAGGCCGGAGGTGATGGCGTCCGCGCCCTTGCCGGTGCCGTACGTGCTCTTCCAGCCCAGGCCCTGTGCCTCGATCGGGGCGGCCTCGGGGTCGTCGCCGACGCTCTCCGCGGGGCCGGCGCCGTGGGTCTTGCCGAAGGTGTGGCCGCCCGCGATCAGGGCGACCGTCTCCTCGTCGTTCATCGCCATCCGGCGGAAGGTCTCACGGATGTCGCGGGCCGCGGCGAGCGGGTCCGGATTGCCGTTCGGGCCCTCGGGGTTGACGTAGATGAGGCCCATCTGGACGGCGCCGAGCGGGTTCTCCAGCTCACGGTCGCCGGTGTAGCGCTGGTCGTCGAGCCAGGTGGTCTCGGGGCCCCAGTACACGTCCTCCTCGGACTCCCACACGTCCTCGCGGCCGCCGGCGAAGCCGAACGTGTCGAAGCCCATCTGCTCCAGGGCGACGTTGCCGGTGAGGATCATGAGGTCGGCCCAGGAGAGGTTCTGGCCGTACTTCTTCTTGACGGGCCACAGCAGACGGCGGGCCTTGTCCAGGTTGCCGTTGTCCGGCCAGCTGTTGAGGGGGGCGAAGCGCTGCTGCCCGGCACCGGCACCGCCGCGGCCGTCGCTGATGCGGTAGGTGCCGGCGCTGTGCCACGCCATGCGGATCATGAAGGGGCCGTAGTTGCCGAAGTCGGCGGGCCACCAGTCCTGCGAGGTCGTGAGCACCTCGGCGATGTCCTGCTTCACGGCGGCGAGGTCGAGGGACTCGAAGGCCGCGGCGTAGTCGAAGTCCTCGCCGAGCGGGTTGGCCACGGCGGGGTTCTTGGCGAGGATCTTCAGGTTGAGCCGCTCCGGCCACCACTGGCGGTTTCCGCCGCCCTGGGTCGGGTGCGCGGCGCGCCCGTGCGCGACGGGGCAGCCGCCTCCAGCCTCCGTTTTCGCGTCGGTGACGATCGCATCGTGGTTCTCAGACATGGGAATCCTTCCGGACGGGGCGGATCTCGGTACTCGGAGACTGCGGGTGGGGGATCAGCCGGGGCGGGGGCCCCGGTGGCCGGCCCCGGAACCATCGACGGAGCCGACGGGGAGGCCGTGGTCTTCGGACGGGAACAGGCGGACGACGAAGCCGCCGGCACGGTCGAGGGCGGGGACACCGCGCACCGCTCGCACCGGACGGGGTGGACCCGTGCGGTGCGGGGTACGAGTCCCGCCACGGCGAGCGGACGGCGGGCCGTGTGCGACGTGAGGGGAGGTTCGGCGCCGGATCGGCACACCACGGCAGCGAGCGCTTCGTCGCCGAGGTGCCCCAGGGCTCCGAGAGGGTCCCGAGCAGCGTGTCACGGGCGGCCGTCACCCGCAGGCCGACGCCGCGCGGCTCCACGGCGGTGGTCCCGACATCTCTGTCTCTCCTGCCCGTACCCAAGTCTTCCTGTCCCTTGGCCAGTGCCAAAACCGATCCTACAATGGACAGAGTCCAAGTCAAGAAGGACGCCAAACCCGTATCCGATCGGACCCCTGGATGCGCACCGATAAACTGCGGATTCCCACTGATCCTGAAAAGGTGAACCGATATGAGTGACCTGCTGGAGCGACTGCGAGAGCGTGGCTGGCGGATGACCTCCCAGCGGCGTGTCGTTGCGGAGGTCCTCGACGGCGAGCATGTGCACCTCACGGCCGACGAGGTGCACGCCCGCGCGGCGGCCAGGCTGCCCGAGATCTCCCGGGCGACGGTCTACAACGCCCTGGGGGAGCTGGTCTCCCTCGGCGAGGTGATCGAGGTCTCCACCGACGGCCGCGCCAAGCGCTACGACCCCAACGCCCACCACCCGCACCAGCACCTGGTGTGCTCCAGCTGCGGCACCGTCCGTGACGTCCACCCGGCCGGCAACCCCCTGGCCGACCTTCCGGCGGCGGAGCGATTCGGGTTCACGGTGGCCGCCGTCGAGGTCACCTACCGGGGGCTGTGCCCTTCGTGTGCCTGAGGGCTGTCCGGTGATCCCCGGCGGGCGACGGGCTCGTCCGTGATCCGCCCGACGGCGCCCGGTTCTGTGGCGGCGTGATCGGCCCGACGGCCACCGGTTCTGTGGCGGAGCGCCCCGTGGTGCCTAAGCTTCCGCCGTGAACGACACCACACAGGGCACAGCACAGGGCATCACCCAGGAGATACGGATCAGACCGGGCGGCCCGGCCGACGCGCAGGCCATTCTGGACATGCTCGACGCGGCCGTGGTCTGGATGAACAACCGCGGCAACACCGAGCAGTG
This sequence comes from Streptomyces sp. NPDC002742, assembly GCF_042888885.1. Classification (NCBI taxonomy): domain Bacteria; kingdom Bacillati; phylum Actinomycetota; class Actinomycetes; order Kitasatosporales; family Streptomycetaceae; genus Streptomyces; species Streptomyces sp. NPDC002742. The sequence goes on along the minus strand of NZ_JBIAQF010000013.1, from coordinate 116,605 downwards.
GGGCACGACCCCGTATTCGCGGACAGCGGACGGGGCGGAGCGGGTCCGCCGGTACACGACCGAGTGCGCCCCCTACATCGCCGAGTCGGACGGAACACCCGTCGGAGCCATGGTGCTCGACTCCGGGCCCAGCCCGCAGATGCCGATCGAGCCCGCCGGAGAACCCGAGCGGTACGTCCGGCTGCTGGTGTCCGACCGGCGCCGTGCCGGCCGGGGCATCGGGGCGGCGCTGCTGGCCCACGCCGCCGAGGAGGCCCGGCGGGCTGGCGTCGAGTTGCTGCGGGTCGACTGCTGGGCGGGCGGCGGGGGCCAACTGGTCGCGTTCTACGAGCGCCAGGGATTCACCCCCACCGACCCCTTCCTGTCCGGGACCTGGCCGGGCCAGGTGCTGGCCCGGCGGATCGGCCCACCGCACGGCCGGAGCGATCAGGTGAGGTAGTCGGCGACCAGCGCGGCGAACTCCTCCGGTGCCGCGAGTCTGATCCCGAGGGTCTCGGCCTTGGCGCGCTTGGATCCCGCGCCCTCTCCGGCGACGACCAGGGTGGTCTTCTTCGACACGCTGGAGGAGGAACGCCCGCCGGCCCGCTCGATGAGCTCGTTCATCTGGTTGCGGCTGAGCTGCTCCAGCGCCCCGGTCATCGCCCCGGTGACCACCACCGTCATCCCGGCCAGGGGCCCGGCGGCGCCTTCGTCCCCCTCCGCGTCCGGGGCGTCCGCACCGGCCGGAGCGGGCGGGGTGGCGCCGGGCTCGGTCATGTTGACCCCGGCGGCGACGAGTTTGTCGATGAGCGGGGCGAGTTCGGCCAGCTCGGCGACGATCGACGGGGCCTTCTCGGTGCCGATGCCCTCGACCCGCTGCATCGTTTCCGCATCCGCCGCGCGCACCAGTTCCATGGTGGCGAAGTACCGGGCGATGCGCCGGGACATGGAACGGCCGGTGCCGCGCACACCCAGCGCGCACAGCACCCGCGACAGCGGCTGGCCCTTGGCCGCCTCGATCGCCGCGAGCAGGTTGTCCGTGCTGGTCTCACCCATGCGCTCCAGACCGAGGAGCTGGTCCCGGGTCAGGCTGAACAGATCCGCGAGATCGGCGGCCAGACCGGCCTCGACGAGCTGGACGACCCGCGTGTGACCGAGGCCCTCGATGTCGAGCTGGTCGCGGCCGGCGGCGTACGAGAGAGCGGCGACCAGATGGCAGTTGCGGCCCTGCTCACAGCGCCAGCGCTGCTCGCTCGTGTCGATGGCGGACCCGCAGTTCGGGCACGCCTCGGGGAAGACGATGGGCTGTTCCTCGCCGCTACGCAGATGGGCCACGGGCGCCTCGATCCGGGGGATGACGTCCCCGGCGCGGTGGACCATCACATGGTCGCCCAGCCGCAGATCGCGACGCGTGATGTCCGCCGGGTTGTGAAGGGTGGCGTACGTGATGGTCGAACCGTCGATCTCCACCGGCTCCAGCACCGCGCGCGGGGCGATGATGCCCGTCCGGCCCACGTTCCACTCCACCGCCAGCAGCCGGGTGATCTTCTCGACGGCCGGGAGCTTGTAGGCGATCGCCCAGCGGGGAGCCCGGGTACCGGACCCGGCGGCCCGCTGATCGGCGGCCAGGTCGGCCTTGACGACGATCCCGTCGATCCCGAACGGCAGCTCCGCGCGCAGCGCCCCGATCTCCTGGACGCGGGCGAGCACCTCCTCGGCGGTCGCCGCCGTGATGCCGGGGACGGCGGTGCCCGCCGTGGTGTTCACGCCCAACTCGGCTGCCCGTGCCATGAGTTCGCTGTGCGCGAGCTCGCCCAGCCGGGTGGCCTCCTCGGCCTCGGTGCCGGACACCGGCAGAAGGCCGTACCCGAAGAAGGTCATCGGAACGGTGTAGGCACGATCCTTGGCGCGCAGGGTGCCCGCCGCGGCGTTGCGCGGGTTCGCGAACGGCTGCCCGCCGTGCGCGGTGCGCACCTCGTTGGCGTGCTCGAACTGGGCCGTCGTCATGAGGACTTCGCCGCGCACCTCCAAGGTGAGAGGCTCGGCGAGCTCGCCGGGGAGGCCCTCGATCGTCCCGATCGCGTGCGAGACGTCCTCACCGGCCGTCCCGTCCCCGCGCGTCACCAACTGCGTCAACCGGCCCTGGCTGTAGCGCGCGGCGATGGCCAGACCGTCGAGCTTCGGCTCGACACTGAACTGCTCCAGCTCGTGCCCGATCCGCCGGGCAACCGACACCGTCCAGGCGGTGAACTCCTCGGGCGAGAACACGTTGTCCAGGCTCAGCATCGCCACCGTGTGCGGGACGTCTCCCTCGACGGCGCCGCCCGCGACCTTCCCGGTCGGCGAGTCGGGCAGCACCTGATCGGGATGTCCGGCCTCCCACGCGGCGATGCCGCGCACGAGCCGGTCGTACGCGTCGTCGTCCAGCACGGACGTGCCGCCCTCGTAATAGGCGGCCGACGCCTTCAACGCGTCCTCGACCGCCTGCGCGTAGGCGACGGCATCCACGATCACTGCGACTGGTGTTGTCATACCCGCCATCCTGCCTCCCACCACTGACAATGCCCTCCGGCCGACCCGCCCGCCCCGGCAAGATCCCGCTGGCACATGTGAGACGTGGCGCTTTGGTGCCAGCCGCCGGGCGTTCCCCCCGCCCGGTGCGGCCCGGTAGGACCTAGACCATGATTTCCCTCATACCGCGCCGCCCACGAGGCAGGCGGGCCCTCGCGGCAGCGGCGGCCGTCGCCGCCGTCGTCACCACCCTCACAGGCCAGGCGGGCGCCGCGAACAGCGCGCCCACGGCTCCCGTCGCCCCGTCCCGCACCGGCGCCGACCGCACCGTCACGCTGATCACGGGGGACGTGGTCAAGGTGATGGACCTCGGCGCGGGCAAGCACGCGGTCGACGTACGACGACCGCGCGGCGCCACCGGCGGCGTCCGCACCGAGACGGTCGGCGGCGACCTCTACGTCTACCCGGACGAGGCGCTGCCCTATCTCGCCGCGAACCGTCTCGACCGGCGCCTCTTCGACGTCACCGCGCTCATCGAGCAGGGTTACGACGACCAGCACAGCACCGGCCTCCCGCTGATCCTCGGCTACCGCGGCAAGGTGGCCGCGACGCCCACCGGCACCACCCGGGTACGGTCGCTCAAGAGCGTCAACGGCACCTCCGTCCGGGCGTCCAAGAAGCAGGCCAGGAAACTGTGGCGAGCGGTCGCCACGGACACCCCCGCGCAACGTCCCTCGCTGAAGGGCGGCCTGTCCAAGATCTGGCTGGACGGCCGGGTCAAGGCCCAACTCCACGACAGCACCGCGCAGATCGGCGCGCCGGCCGCCTGGAAGGCCGGCCTCGACGGCAAGGGCGTCAAGGTCGCCGTGCTCGACACCGGTGCCGACAGCCATCACCCGGACCTGGCCGGCCGGATCAGCAGCGCGGTCAGTTTCGTACCCGGCGAATCCGCCGAGGACGGGCACGGACACGGGACCCACACCGCGTCCACCGTGGGCGGCAGCGGAGCCGCCTCCGACGGAGCCGAGAAGGGGGTGGCGCCCGGCGCCGACCTGCTGATCGGCAAGGTCCTCGCCAACGAGGGCTACGGAGACGACTCCTGGGTCATCGCAGGTATGGAATGGGCGGTGGACCAGGGTGCCAAGGTGGTGAGCATGAGCCTCGGCGGCTCCGAGCCCACGGACGGCACCGACCCGATGAGCGAGGCCCTGGACCGGCTCAGCGAGAAGAGCGGGGCGCTGTTCGTCGTCGCCGCGGGCAACACGGGCATGGAAGCGTCCATGAGCGCCCCGGGTGCCGCCGACGACGCGCTCACCGTGGCCGCGGTGGACTCCGGCGACCAGCTCGCGGACTTCTCGACACGAGGCCCGCGCTACGGCGACTACGCCCTCAAGCCGGACATCGCCGCACCCGGCGTCGACATCCTCGCCGCGAAGGCCGGCGGCAGCGCCGACAGCGGCTGGTACCAGACCATGAGCGGCACCTCGATGGCCACGCCGCATGTGGCGGGCGCGGCCGCGATCCTCGCCGAGGAACACCCGGACTGGACCGCGCCCCAGCTGAAGGACGCGCTGATGAGCACCTCCAAGGAGCTCACCGGCTTGAGTGCCTACCAGGTCGGCGCGGGCCGGGCCGATGTGGCAGCCTCCGTCGACGCCACCGTGACCGCCACAGGTTCGGCGTACTTCGGCTTCGACGCCTGGCCGCACAGCGGCCCGGCGACCGTCGACCGCACGCTCACCTACCGCAACACCGGTGACACCGCCGTCACTCTGAAGCTCGCTGTCACCGCGGCGGTGGCCGGCGGACCCTACGACGTCGACCCCGGCGCGGACGCCGGAAACCCCGCCCCCGCCGGGATGTTCTCGCTCTCCGCCGACTCCGTGACCGTCCCCGCGCACGGCACCGCCACCGTCACCGCCACCGCGCGGCCCGGCCTTGGCGCGAACGGCCGCCGCTACCTCGGACAGGTGTCCGCGAGCGACGCGTCGGGCGAGGTGCGCGCCCGCACCCAGGTCGGGCTCTACCGGGAGGAGGAGCGCTACTCCCTCGACGTCCAGCTCAAGGACCGCTCCGGCGAACCCGCCTCCGGATACGTCCAGTTGCAGCGCTTCGGCACCGACGCCGAGCCGGAGATCGTTGCCGTCGGTGACAGCGGCGAGGCGACCGTACGGCTTCAGGCCGGCACGTACAGCGCGCTGAGCTACGTCGATGTCGCGGGCAGCCACGGCCCGGACTCGCTCGGCATGGCGCTGCTCGGCGATCCGGAGATCGTCCTCGACCACGACCGGAAGCTGGTCCTCGACGGCAGCAGGACCCGTGAGGTCACCGCGGAGGTGCCGCGCAGGACCGAGGACCGGATGCTCTACATGAACTGGTACCGCTCGGACGGCGGAATCAGCACCGTGGACTCCGAGTACCTGCTTCCGCCCACCTACGACAGCATGTTCGTGCTGCCCACGCGGAAGGTGACACAGGGTACCTTCGAGTACGAGACGCGCTGGCGCAAGGCGTACCCGCTGCTCTCGCTGAGCCACGAGGGCAAGGCTCTCACCCCCCTCGGGCAGGCCGGATCCGCCTTCTACGACGGCCACAAGCGGTTGGACGTGGTGTACGCCGGATCCGGCACCCCCGCCGACTACGCGGGGCTGCGCGCCAAGGGCAAGGCGGTGCTGGTGACCCGTTCCGACGACGTCACCGGTACGCGGCGAGCGCAGGCGGCGGCCGACGCCGGGGCCGGTCTCCTGCTTGTCGTGAACGATCAACCGGGCAAGCTCCTCGAATGGGTCGGTACCGACGAGGGCGGCTACAGCGCCGTCCCGGTCGCCTCGCTGACCGCGCGCGAGGGCGCCCCCCTCGTCAAGCAGGCCCAGCACGGCACCCTGCGCCTGAACGTCGAGGGTGCGCCCAACTCGCCGTACGTGTACGACCTCGTCGACCCGCACCCGGGCCGGATTCCCGACACGGGCCTCACCTACCGGCCGCACGCGTCCGAGCTGGCCGTCGTGGACATGCGCTTCCACGGCACCACCAAGTACCCCAGCGGTGAGTACCGTTGGGACTACCGCCCCTACCGCACCTACGCCGTCGGATTCCCGCTGCGCACGGACATGCCCACCACACGCACCGACTACCTCTCGGCACAGCCGGGCACCTCGTGGGCCGAGGACTCGATCACCGGGCCGAACCTGGCCATGGAGTCACGCGGTGGAATGGTCGCCTACAAGGCCGGCAAGCGGGTCACCAGCGACTGGTTCGCCCCGATCGCGCATCCGCGCAACGGCAGCGGCTTCTGGTGGTCGGAGCGGCAGCAGACCTTCGTGTCCTTCAACATCCAGCCCTGGACGGACAACGGTCTCGACCACGGCGGCTACATGCAGGACGGCAACGACAGCCTGGACTTCAAGGTGTACCAGGACGGGGAGCTGGTGAAGACCTCGGCCTGGGCGTCCGCGGCGCTGTACCCGGTGCCGACCGTGCCCAGCACCTACACCCTCGACCTGCGCGCCGAACGCGACGCGAGCTCCTACCGGTTGTCCCCTCGCACGCACACCGTGTGGCAGGTGCGATCGGCGCCGGTGACCGATCCGATGAAGATCGACCGGATGGCGCTGATGCAACTGGACTACGGCGTCACCACCGACCTCGCGGGCGACGCGCGCGGCGGTCGGCAGACCCTCGGTCTGACCGGGTCGCATCTGCCGGACGCGGCGGGCGCCGGACGGGTCGCGGGCGCGACGCTCGCCGTCTCCTACGACGACGGCCGCCACTGGCTTCCGGTCCGCCTGGACCGGACGGCCACCGGCCACTGGACCGCCCGATTCGACGCCCCGCACGACGGATTCGTCTCACTCAAGGCCCGCACTTGGGACGATGCGGGCAACAGCGTCACGCAGGAGGTGACACGGGCCTACGGCTTGAAGTAGACCTTGGTGGCACCGTGAGATCGGGCCGGCCCCGGGCTTTCGCAGCCCGGGGCCCGTCCGGTGTCACCACGCCGACTTCAAGGAGTGGCCCATGCTCGCCGCGCTGGGTCTCGGTCCGGCCGAGGAGGAGATCTACCGCCTTCTGGTGGCCCGGGGACGGGCCGCCGTCCACGAACTGGCCGCCGACGGCGGCCGCCCCGAGTCCGAGGTGCGTGAAGTCCTCACCGAGCTGGCCGGCCGCGGTCTCGTCGTGCGCCAGGCGAGCGAGGGGACGGCCACCGTGTTTCTCGCGGCACCACCGGCGGTTGCGTTGGGCGGAGAACTGCGGCGCCGTCGCGACGAGTTGAGCGCGGCGGAGCACGCGGTCCTCGCTCTCGCGGAGCAGCACCGCACGGGTGCCGAGGGCGGCGCGGTGGAAGTGATCAGCGACATCGACGCCGTACGCCACCGGTTCAGACAGCTCCAGGAGTCCGCCCGGCAACAGGTGCGGGCGATGATGGTGCCCGAACAGACCGTTGTGTCGCGCAGCGACAACACCGCGGAGGGGGCCGGAGTCCGGCGTGGCGTGCTCTACCGGACGATCCTGCACCGGGAGACGCTGACCGAGCCCGGAACGGTTGCCCAGGCCCTCGCGGCGCTCGAAGCCGGACAGCAGGTCAGGGTCGCCGACGCCGTACCGGTCAAAATCATGATCGCGGACCATGAACTGGCGATGCTTCCGCTGTTCAGCGGCCGCAACACCGCGGCCGCCTCGGTGCTGGTCCACGCCGGCGGGCTGCTGGACGCGCTGGTCGCCTATTTCGAACTGGCCTGGGAGCAGGCGTATCCGCTCTCGCCGCACACGGCGGGCGACGGCGTCGCCGAGCAACGCCCGGACGCCATAGACGAGTTCGACGCCCGGATGCTCGCCCTGGTCCTCGCGGGACTCACCGACCAGGCGGTCGGTGCGCGGCTCGGCGTATCCCGCCGCACCGTACAGCGCCGCATCGGTGAACTCATGGCGCGGGCAGGGGCGGAGAGCCGCATCCAGCTCGGCTGGCACGCCGCGCGCAAGGGCTGGGCCTGACGGGACGCCCGGTGGTCGTTCCGGGCGTCAGTGCCCCCGGACGGCGGGTGAGGGGCGCGCGGACCGGGTGACGACGAGGTCCGGCTCGCGCGGACCGGGAGGCAGGCCGGTGTCGAGGTCGGCCTGGCGCAGTTCGGCCAGCAACTCGGTCTGGCCGGAGAGCAGTTCGGTGAGGATGCGACGGGCGGCGCGCAGGAGTTCGGCGACATCGCCGCCGGCCAGCGCGTAACTGACGGTGGAGCCCTCGCGGATGGACACCACGATTCCCGAGCGGCGCAGTACCGCCAGTTGCTGCGAGAGGTTGGAGGGTTCGATCTCGATCTCGCCGAGCAGGTCGCGCACCGAGACGGGTCCGCTCTGCAGCAGTTCCAGGACCCGGATGCGTACAGGGTGTCCGAGCATGCGGAAGAACTCGGCCTTGGCCTGGTAGAGGGGGACCTGCCTGGTCAAAATCGTTCGCTCCCTGCCGCCTGGGTCGGGCTGCTTCTCCGGCTGGTGCGGTGGCGGTCTGCGCGCCCTCCGCGAGCGGTGCCGTAAGGACCGATCCTCGCGGCTCCACCTCCGCACGCCCACGGGATTGACTTGATCTGGATGTACCTAAATGAAGAAGTCTTCAAGTCGTGGGCATGCGGAGGCGCGGAGAAGGCGGCCGACTACACCTCCAGTTCGGCCTCGATGCGTGCGAGCTGGTGACGCGCCATGGCCAGGTTGGAGGTGGCCTTGTTGAGCACTAGATACAGGAACAGCCCGTTGCCGTCACGGCTCTTGAGCGGCCGGAGGAGGTGGTACTGGTCGGCGAGCGTGATCAGTACGTCCTCGATCTTGCTCTTGAGGCCGAGGTGCTCCATGGTGCGCACCTTGGCCCGGATCACGTCGGTGTTGCCCGCCGCCGCGACCGACAGGTTGAGTTCCTTGCCGCCCCCCAGCGTGCCCAGTGCCATGCCGCTCGTGTAGTCGACGAGAGCGGCGCCCATCGCACCCTCGATCGACGTCATGGTCTCCTTGAGGGAGATCTCCACGTTTGCCATACCGATGTCTCCTCCTGGTCACCGCGCGGGCGGAGGAGTTCCCGCCCGGTCGGTGACCAGGACCCTACGTACCGTCCGCGGCGGGCAGCCGAGTTGTTTCGGGACTGGCGGAAGGAGTATCGAATTGCCCGCCGACACAGGCTCTATTGATCGCTGTTGTGTGGTCGGTGATCGTGAATCACGGTGCGGAGGAACGTCCGGTGGTGTGCGGTCGGCGGACGAGGCTCAGCCGGCGGCCGAGGACCGTGACGCTGCCGTGCGCGTCGCGAAGTCCGCGAACCAGGTCAGCATCTCGGGGTGGGTGATGGATCCTTCGCTGCTGACCTCGGAGCTGCGGGCGCCCTGGAGGATGCGCTTGACCGGGACTTCGAGCTTCTTGCCGGTGAGGGTGCGCGGGACCGCGGGAACGGGCACGATCACGTCGGGCACATGGCGCGGGGACAGCCGGCTCCTGATGGCCGCGGCGATCCGCCGGCGCAGGCCGTCGTCGAGCGCGGTGCCCTCGGCGGGCACGACGAACAGCGGCATGAAGTAGTCGCCGTCGGGCTGTTCCACCCCGATGACGAGGCTGTCGGCGACCTCCGGGAGCTGGTCGACGACGGCGTAGATGTCGGCGGAGCCCATGCGGACGCCCGAGCGGTTCAGGGTGGAGTCGGAGCGGCCCGCGACGACGACCGACAGGTCCGTGTCGATCGTGACCCAGTCGCCGTGCCGCCAGATTCCCGGGTAGGTGTCGAAGTAGCTGGCCCGGTAGCGGGCGCCGTCGGGGTCGCCGACGAAGCGGAGCGGCATGGACGGCAGCGGCGCGGTCACCACCAACTCGCCCTGCTCGCCCGTCAGCGGGTGTCCCTGAGCGTCCCAGGAGGCCATGGCGACCCCCAGCGCGGGAGCCTGGATACGGCCCACGCGGACGGGCAGCAGAGGGGTGCTTCCCGCGAGGACCGAGCAGACGTCCGTACCGCCGCAGATGGACTGGAGCCGCACTCCGGGCGTCAGCCGGTCGTTGACCCAGCGCCAGGTGCTGGGCGGCAGGGTCGACCCGGTCTGCAGGACGGTCCGCAACCTGTCGAGTCCGAACATGTCCGCGGGACGCGAGTCCGCCTTCTCCCCGGCGGTGAGGTACGCGGCGCCCAGGCCGACCACGGTCGCGCCGGTCCACTCGGCGATCCGCCAGGCGCCGTCGACGTCGGGAAAGGTCGGGCTGCCGTCGTACAGGATGACGGTGCTGCCGTGCAGCAGCCCGCCGACCAGGAAGTTCCACACCATCCAGCTGGTGGAGGTGATGAAGAGATAGCGGTCGTCGGCGCGCAGATCGACGCCCAGGCCCAGGGCCTTGAGCAGTTCGACCACGATGCCGCCGTGACCCTGCACGATCCCCTTCGGTATCCCCGTGGTCCCCGACGACCACAGGATCCACAACGGGTGGTCGAAGGGCACGTCGGCGAACTCCAGCTCCTCGTCCGCCGCCGGCAGCGTGGACCAGGCGTGCTGTTCGACGTCGGGGCGCCCCGACCAGGGCTCGGCCGGGGCCGCGAAGAGGCTGTCGACGGCGAGGATGTGGCGGACGGTGGGCAGCCCGTCCGCGAGCTCCGCGACCTCCGGGCGCTTGTCGTAGTCCTTGCCGCCGTAGCGGTACCCGTCCGCGGCCACGAGGACCGTCGGCTGCGCCTGGCGGAGCCTCGCGAGCACACTGGGCGTCCCGAAGTCCGGGGAGCAGGCCGTCCACACGGCGCCGACGGCGGCCGAGGCCAGCAGCGCCACGACGGTCTGGCGGAGGTTGGGGAGGTATCCCGCCACACAGTCGCCGGGCTCCACGCCCATGCGGCGCAGGGCCGCCGCGACATCGGTGACCTGCAGGCGCAGATCGTGCCAGGAGATGTCCTCGGGAGTGCCGCCCTCGGTCAGGCAGACGAGCGCGGGGCGGGCGTCCGTTGCCTGGGCGAAGCAGCGTTCGGCGAAGTTCAGCCGGGCGCCGGGGAACCAGACGGCGCCCGGCATGGACGCCTCGCCCAGTACTTCGTCGTAGCCGGAGACCGCGTCCAGCCCGTAGAACTCCCACACCGCCGACCAGAATCCAGCCAGGTCGGTGGAGCTCCACCGCCACAGCTCGGCGTAGTCGGAGAAGTGGAGTCCCCGTACTTCGCTCACCCAGTCCATGAAGCACGCGACGTTGGAGTCCTCCAACTCACGGCGACCGGGGGACCACAGGAGGTCGGTGTCGGTGTTCATCGGCTGCCTTTCTGGGCTGGACGCGGCGTTCAGCCGGTTTCTTCTATTTCGCGGAGCAGTTCCTCCGCGCGCGGCCAAGGACCGTGGCCGGACGCGGGGTTGAGATGGCCGACCTCGCCGAGGTCCACCAGAGCGCTGCCCCAGTCGCGGGCCAGTTCCGTGACCCGCTCGACCGTGCCGAGGGGGTCGTTGGAGCTGACCGCGACGATGCTGGGGAAGGGCAGCGGTGTCCGCGGCACCGGTGTCCAGCCGTTCTCCGCGAGCACCTCGGGCCTCGGATAGCCGTCGGGCAACGGGGTCTCGAAGTCCGGCGGTGTCGCGAGAAGCGCTCCGCGCACCTGTGCCGTGCTTCCTTGGGCCCAGTGGACCGTGGTGATCACACCGGCGCTGTGCGCGACGAGGACGACGGGGCCCTCGATCTCCGAGACCACCTTGTCGAGCGCCGCCACGCGGGCGTCGCGGTTCAGGGCGTCCTCGGTGAGCGGCGGGACCGTACGGACGGTGCGTCCGGCCTCGGTCAGCCGGTCCGCCAGCAGGGTCTGCCAGTGGTCCGGGACATGATCGCGCAGTCCGGGGACGATCACGATCACCGGGTCGGCGGTGGCGCTCACGCGGTCACCACCGCGTCCTCCGGCTCCGGCGCCGGGACCGGTCCGCTCGTCAGGCGGTGCAGATCACGCTCGTAGAAGTGGCGGCCGATCAGGAAGGCGACGGTGGCGGCGACCGCGGCGAGCGGGATGACCCGCAGGGCGCCGAGCAGCCCCATGTGGTCGGCGAGCGCACCGGTGACGGCGGGTCCGGGAGCCAGCCCGAGCAGGCTGTTGGCGAGGGTCAGGGTGGCGAAGGCCGTCGCGGAGATGGACGCCGGGGTCAGGTTGGCCACCATGGCGGTCGCGGGACCGGCCGTGCCGGCGGACAGCACGGCCCCGGCCGCCAGCACGGCGAGCTGGAGGGGGCCGGTCGGCAGCCGGAACGCGGTCATGAGCAGGACGAGGGAGCCGAGGCTGCACGCGATGGCGACGGCCCACTTGCGGATGGGGAACGCCCGGCTGATGCGGTCGGAGACGATGCCGCCGCCGATCATGCCGATGCCGATGACGAGGATGAAGATCCCGGCGGTCGCGCCCGCCTTGGCGGTGGGCATGTGGTAGTAGCGGTTGAAGAAGCTGGGCAGCCAGGCCATGAGGGAGGCGGCGATGAAGAGCTGGAGACCGCTGCCGACGTACGCGCTGATCACCGAGACCGAGGAGAACAGCCGGGGCAGCAGCACGCGCAGCCGGCCGCTCGGTCCGGGATCGGGCTCGGCGTCGGTGGCACCGGCCCCAGGGGCCAGCTTCTTCTCGGTGACGACGAGGCCGTAGACCGCGGCCAGGACCAGGCCGAAGATGCCCATGACGCCGAACGCCCAGCGCCAGCCGAGGTGTTGGGCGACAGCGCCGCCGATCGACACACCGAGGACCGACCCGAAGGCGCCGCCCGCTATGAACGCACCGGAGAGGGTGGCGCGCAGGCCGATCGGGAAGATGCTCAGGACGACGGCGATGCCGACGCTTCCGTACGCGGCCTCGCCTATGCCGACGAAGAGCCGGCCGACGAACATCTGGTCGTAGCTCGCGGAGACCGCGCAGCCGAGGGTCGCCACGCTCCACAACGCCGCGGCGAGCAGCAGGCTCTTCACCCGGCCCCAGCGGTCGGCCATCAGCGACATGGGGAAGGTGAGCAGACCGACCATGAGGGCGACGACGCTGCTGAGCGAACCGAGCTTGGCGTCGGTGAGCAGCCACTCGCTCTTGAGCATGGGGAAGACGGCGTTGAGGACCTGCCGGGACATGTAGTCGGACAGCAGCAGGCCGAAACTGAGGGCGAAGACCACCCAGGCATAACGTCGGGTCACGGGCCATCCGGACGAGGCGGTCGTGTCCGTCTCGGGAATGGATCCAGCAGTGGTGTGCAACTCCATTGTCATCACCTCACGCGCTTGGAGGAACGGGGTCAGAACGGTCTGTCGCCGACGATTCCGGCGCGCTCCATCCGGCGGACGGCGGGCCAGTAGTCCTGTACGGCGTAGTGCTGGGTGGAGCGGTTGTCCCAGATGGCGACACTGTTCGGGGTCCAGCGCCAGCGCACCTGGTACTCCGGGATCGCGGCCTGACCGATGAGGTAGTTGAGCAGGAGGCTCGCGCCGGGAGCGAAGTCCTGCCCGAACCGTATGTTCTCCGGGGTGTGGTAGTTGACGAAGTGCGTGGTGAACGCGTTGACGAAGAGGATCTCCTCGCCGGTCTCGGGGTGGACGCGCACCACCGGGTGCTCCGCGTCCGGGAACCGCTCCTTGAGGGCGTGCCGCTTCTCCTGCGGCATGGCGGCGCCGAACGTGGCCTCGATGCTGTGCCGGGCCCGCAGTCCCCGGATCGTCGTCCGGATGTTCTCCGGCAGCCGGCGGTAGGCCTCGGCCATGTTGACCCAGATCGTGTCCCCGCCGACGGGGGGCCCTTCGATACAGCGCAGTACGGCGCCCATGGGCGGGTTCTCGCGCCAAGTGGCGTCGGTGTGCAGGGCGTTCTCGTAGTGCTCCGCCGGGCTGTCGAGGTCCTTGTAGATCCGCACCAGGCCGGGGTTCTCGGGGTCGCTGCCGGCCACCGGGTGGTCCTCGAGCGCGCCGAAGCGCTCGGCGAAGGCCACGTGTTCGGCGCGCGTGATGTCCTGGTCGCGCAGGAACAGCACCTTGTACTTGAGCAGCAGGGCCCTGATCTCTTCGAACAGATCCTCGTCGCGTGAGGCGTCGCCGAGGTTCACTCCGGACAGTTCCGCGCCGATGGTACAGGTCAGCGGTTCGACCTTGATCGAGCCACGGGTATGTGCGAGGACCGGTGCGCCCTCGGGGGGAGCGAGCGTGTGATCCATGGTGCTTCCTCCTGGAGAGAGTGGAGTTGAACCGCGGGGAGTGGTGAGGATCAGAGGACGAAGACGGACGATCCGGTGGTCTGCCCGGCCTCCAGTTCGCGGTGCGCCTGGGCGGCGTCCTCGAGGGCGAAGCGCTGGTTGACCTCGATGGTGATGCGGCCCGAGGTGACGTGGTCGAAGAGTTCGCCCGCGAGGTCCGCCCGTTCCGCGGGGTCCGCGATGTAGTCGGCGAGCGCGGGCCGGGTGACGAACAGGGAGCCCTGGACGGCGAGTTGCATGGCGTCGATGGGCGGGACGGGGCCGGAGGCGGTGCCGAAGCAGACGAGCAGGCCGCGGCGGCGCAGTGAGGCGAGCGAGGAGGCGTACGTGGTCTTGCCGACGCTGTCGAAGGCCACCGGGACCCCGGCGCCGTCGGTGAGTTCGCGTACGCGCTCGGCCACGTTCTCGGACCGGTAGTGGATGACGTGGTCGCAGCCGTGCGCGCGGGCCAGTTCGGCCTTCTCCTCGGTGGAGACGGTGCCGATGACGTTCAGACCGAGCAGCTTGGCCCACTGGCAGACGATGAGGCCGACGCCGCCCGCCGCCGCGGTCAGCAGGATCGTGTCACCCGCCTTGAGGGGGTGGATCCTGCGGAGCAGGTACGCGGAGGTCAGACCGCGCATGGTCATCGCCGCGGCGGTCTCGAAGGCGATGCCGTCCGGCAGCTTGATCAGCGAGTTGACGGGCATGACCCGCTCGGTGCTGTAGGCGCCGAGCGGACTTCCGGTGTACGTGACCCGGTCGCCCTCGGTGAACTGGGTGACGCCCTCGCCCACAGCCTCGACCACGCCCGCCGCCTCGACGCCCAGCCCGGCGGGCAGCGGCGCGGGGTAGAGCCCGGTGCGGAAGTAGGTGTCGGCGAAGTTGAGTCCTACGGCGTGGTGGCGGATCCGGACCTCGCCGGGGCCGGGGGCGCCGACGACGACCTCCTCCCAGCGCAGGACCTCGGGACCGCCGGTCTCCTTGAATCGAATGGCGTGAGCCACGGGAGCACTCCGTTGTTGGTGTGAGGTGGAAGGGGAGGGAAGGGGCCGCCGGAGCCGGGGGGTCTGGCCCCGGCGGCCGCGTGGCGTGACGAGTCGAGTTGCGCCACGGTGGCCCCGGCCGCGAGCGGCACGCCTGCCGGTACCCGGGCCGGCGAAGGGCGCGGGGCCCCTGTCGTGACCACCGTTGGACCGGTGACCGGTGACCGGTGACCGGCGCATGAGCCTGTGCCGTGGCCGGGTGGCCAGGACGGTGGTCCCTTTCGGGGCCGGGCAGGCGAGGAGGTGATCCTTGCCGTGCCGGCCGATCGGTCGGGACTCCGGTCCTGGCCGTGGCCCGGCGGGCCACGATGCCGGGCCGTGGGGCAGCCGGGCGGACCGTACTGGCGGTCCGTGCCCGGCCGGCGGCCCGGCGCGGTGGTCCGCCGGCGGGTCGGGCGTGGGATCAGGCGTCGCGCAGCATGAAGCCGCGGCGGCCGGGACGGCGGTTCGGCACCATGCCGAGCTGGGCCAGCGTCTCGTCGGCGTTCGCGTACGTCTCGCCGAGCTTGTAGATCTTCCTGGCCTCGGCGCCGGTCGCGATGTCACGGCCGAGCGCCTCGGAGATCTGCACCATCTGCTCGACCTGCTCGACGCTGGACATGCGCTCGCCCTTGCGTCGCCACAGGTTGTCCTCGTTGCCCACCCGGACGTGCGCGCCGAGCGCGATGCCGATCGCGTTCATGGGCGCCACGGCGCGCATGGAGCTCTCGATGGTGAGGACGGCGCCGTCGGGGGCGCGACGGACGAACTCGATGAGGTCGGCCGGGTGACGGCCGGCGAAACCGCCGCCGATCGCCACGTAGTTGAGGATCAGCGGGCCGGTGTGGATACCGGCCCGGATGAGCCGCTCCACGGTTTCGAGCTGGGCCAGCGTGGCGAGCTGGAAGTGCGGCTGGATACCGCTCGCGGCCAGACGCTTGAGGTGCTCCAGGTAGAAGTCCGGACCGGCCTCCAGGTACATGTCCCGGTACGCCTTGTAGTAGTCCGGCTTGGCGATCGAGGTGCCTTCCAGATCGTCGTCGGTCATGATCTCGACGATGTTCATCTGGCTGGTGTTGATCGCGATGGTGACCTGGTCCGGCTTCGGGTCCAGGTCGGCGAGCATGTGGCGGCTGTCGAAGTCCAGCCACTTGGCGTCCGCGCCCTCGCCTTCCGGGGCGAACGAGATGGACCCACCGATCTGCAGGACCATGTCCGGCACGGCCTCGCGCAGGCGTCCGATCAGCTCGTTGAACATGGAGAGCCGCTTCGAGCCCTTGCCGTCGAGCTCACGTACGTGGATGTGGAGCACGGTGGCACCGGCGTTGTAGCAGTCGACGGCCGCCTGCACGTGCTCGTCCATCGTCAGCGGAAGGTCGTCGGCGTCTCCGGGAAGCCATTCGGGCCCGTAGGGAGCGGCCTGGATGACGAGCTTTTCCTGGTTCTCGGGGAACAGTGAGTCGTCGTGGAAGTGCACGGTCCGTCTCCTTCGTCGGATCGGTGATCACTCGCCGGGGGCATCGCCGCGAACTGCGCGGGCCTGGGATGTCCGGCGGGGATCGATGCGGGTCACCGGGTGACAGCGGGCGCGAGGTGGCCCGCTGCGATCGGCCGTTCCGGAGGGAGTGCCGGGGGAGTGGCACGGCTCCCTCCGGCGGCCGACCGCGTCTTCTGTGCGGTGGTGCAAAGGTAGGGCCGGGGTCTGGAGTGTGCTTGCCGTCAAGGGACAGATGATTTGCCATTTGGGGACATCGGTACTTCGGTGCGTCCTGAGGGCGGTGCATGGCCCGGACACCCGTCTCGCCCGTCCCGGCAGTCCCCGTGCGGGAGTTGGGGCGGAGGAGCCGGAGCCGCTACGGAGCGTTGTTGCCGCGCCACGCTCTAGGGCTGCACCCGAACTGCTCACGGAACCAGCGCGAGAACCCGCTCAGCGAGGAGAACCCCAGAAGGTCGGAGATCTCCGTCAGCGAGCGCCGCGGGTTCGCGACGAACTGCTCCGCGAGATGGCGGCGGGTGACGTTGAGGAGCGAGGAGAACGTCTCGCCCGACGCGGCCAGATGCCGGTGGACGGTGCGCCGGTCGACGCCGAGGCTGCGCGCGACCTGCTCGATCGAACAGCGCCCGGTCGGCAGCAGGACCTCGATCAGTTCGCGCACCCGGTCCGCGGCCGTGGTGTCCTTGGGGACGGCGATCGCGTCGAAGTACTGGCGGGCGTACTCGCGCATCAACGGGTCGGCCATGGCGTTGGGCGCGTCGAGGTCGTCGGCGTAGAAGACGATGCCGTCGAGCTCGCGGTCGAACTCCACGATGGGTCCGAACGCGCGCCGGTGCGCCGCGGTGTCCGCCGGCGCGGAATGCCGGAACCACACGGAGAGGGGCTGCCAGCGGGTGTGCAGGAAGTCGTTCAGGATGCGGTGGAACGCGGCGACGGCCAGCTCGGTGGCCTGCCGGGACTCCATCACCTCGCCGAGCCGCAGATCCACCTTCAGCGTGGCCAGCCCGTCCCCCTCGGACAGCCGGGCGTGCAGCACCTCGTTGTACATGTACTGATGACGGATCAGCAGTTCCAGCGCACTGCGCACGTCGGGTTCCTCGCGGACGACCAGGCTGATGGGTCCGAGATTGGAGAAGCGCCGGAACTCCGCCAGCAGGACCCCGAAGTCCTCGTGGCCCGACTCGGCCGCCGACAGTTCCAGCACCTGGACGGCGGCCGTGCCGGAGATCCACCGGTCCTGGACGGTGAGAGCGGCCGTGTCCAGGCCCACCCGCTTCAGCAGCGCCTGCGGATCGATGCCGAGTGAACGGCACAGCTCGACGTAGCCGCTCAGTGCGGCGGTGCGGACCAGGGGTCGCATGTGCACGCTCCAGGAATGTCCCGAAAAGCCAAATCTCCTGTCCCGCCATGGCAAGCATGGCGGTGGTCGAGGAACCTAGCATGACGCCGTTCACCGGCCGGGCCCCTCAGCGGGGACCGCTCGCGTGTGGGTGAACACATGACGGATCGGAGGCGAACATGACAGGAACGACGGACGCGGACCAGGCGCCGCCCACGCCCACGCCCCGCTCGGGCCCCTCGGTGTGGAAGGGCCAGGACCTGGCACACCCCGAGGAGTGGCAGCTGCACCTGTCGGCGTCCGGGCTCGCCGAGATCGACTCCGCCCTGCACGCGGCACGCAGCCGGGATCTCACCCTGCTGAGGCTGGCAGCCGCCGATTTCCCGCTCCCCACCCTCGCCGCCGACCTGGCGCGCCTCGCCGGGGTCCTCGAACACGGACGGGGGTTCGCGATCGTCCGGGGCGTCCCCGTCGAGCGGCTGGGCGAGAGTGCCGCGAGCACCGTCTTCTGGGGCCTCGGCCGGCACCTGGGGCACCCGGTCCCGCAGAGCGCCGACGGACTCGTCCTCGGCCACGTCCGGGACACCGGGCGCAGCCTGAGCGACCCCGCCGTACGCGGCTACCAGACCCGCGAGGCCCTGCCCTTCCACACCGACGGCGCCGATCTCCTCGCCCTGCTGCCGCTGCGGACGCCCCGCAGCGGTGGACGGATCTCCCTGGTGAGCTCGTCCGCGGTCCACAACGCGGTACTGGACCTGCGGCCCGATCTGGCCGGGCGCCTGTACCGCACGTACCACTTCGACCGCCGCGACGAACACGCTCCCGGTGAGCCGCCCTGGACGGCCGCCCCGCTGGTCTCCCGCGCCGACGACCCCTCCGGCGCGCTCAGCATGCGGTACAACCGGTGCTATCTCGAATCCGCCCAGCGCTTCCCCGAAGTGCCCCGCCTGGAGGCGGCGGACCGGGAACTCTTCGATCTCATCGACTCCGTGGCCGCCTCCCCGGAGTACCGGCTCGACCTCGATCTCCGGGTCGGGGACCTGCTCCTGCTCAACACGCACCGGGTGATGCACGCCCGCTCGGCGTTCGAGGACCATCGATCGCCTGAACACAAACGCCATCTGCTGCGCCTGTGGCTGGCCTTCCCGCCGGGACCCGGTAGCCAGGACGCACCCCACTGGGTCACTCTTCGCGATGTGATCCGACCGCGCAGCACCGCCGCGCCCGGCGCGACGAATTCAAGGAGATACCCGGCATGACCAACCTCGTCACCCTCCTGGCCGCCACGGTCGCGGCCCACGGCGAGCGCGTCGCCGTCCGCCACGACGACGACACGCTGACCTACGCCGAACTCGACGACGCCAGCGCACGGGTGGCCGCGCTGCTGCGGGACCGCGGCCTCCTGCCGGGCGACCGCGTCGCGATGACCATGCCCAACGTCCCGCTGTTCCCCGTCCTCTACTACGGCATCATGCGGGCCGGCGGTGTCGTCGTCCCGATGAATCCGCTGCTCAAGGCCCGTGAGGTCGCCTTCACCCTGCGCGACTGCGGGGCACGGATCGCGCTGGTCTTCCCGCTGTTCGCCGAAGAGGTCACGAAGGCGGCGGCAGAGACCGGAACCGACTGTCTGGTGACCGATCCCGAGGCCTTCGACGCCCTGCTGCGCGGCCACGAGCCGATGCGCGACACCCCGGACAGGTCCGACGACGATGCCGCCCTGATCCTCTACACCTCGGGCACCACCGGAACGCCCAAGGGTGCCGAGCTGTCGCACCGGAACCTCGCCAGTAACACCCTCACCACGTCCGAGACCCTCCTGCAGGTCGGACCGGACGACGTACTCTTCGGCGGCCTCCCCCTCTTCCACGCCTTCGGCCAGACCTGCGGGCTCAACACGGCCGTCGCCGCCGGTGCCACGCTGACCCTGCTGCCCCGGTTCGACCCGCGGAGCGCCCTGGAGATCATCGCCCGTGACGAGGTCACCGTCTTCCTGGGCGTTCCGACGATGTACGCGGCCCTGCTGCACGCCGAACTTCCCGAGGGCTTCGACACCGGCCGGCTGCGCCTGGCCGTCTCGGGCGGGTCCGCGCTCCCGGTGGAGGTGCTGCACGGTTTCGAGCGGCGCTTCGGTGCCGCGGTGCTTGAGGGGTACGGACTGTCCGAGACGTCGCCGGTCGCCGCCTTCAACCACCCGGACCGCCCGCGCAAGCCGGGGTCGATCGGCGTGCCCATTCGCGGGGTCGAGATGCGGCTCGTCGCCGAGGGCGGCGGTGAGGTCGAGCCCGGCGGGATCGGCGAGATCGCCATCCGCGGCGAGAACGTCATGACCGGTTACTGGAACCGCCCGGACGCCACCGCGGAGGCGATCCGTGACGGCTGGTTCCACAGTGGTGACCTGGCCCGCGTCGACGAGGACGGCTTCTACTTCATCGTCGACCGCAAGAAGGACATGATCATCCGCGGCGGCTACAACGTCTATCCGCGTGAGATCGAGGAGGTGCTGTACGAGCACCCCTCGGTCGCCGAGGCCGCCGTCGTGGGCGTGCCGCACCCCCTGCACGGTGAGGAGGTCGCGGCGGTCGTCACGCTCCGGCCCGGTGCCGAGGCCACGGCCGAGGAGATCCGCGCCCACACCAAGGAGCGGGTCGCGGCGTACAAGTACCCGCGCATCGTCACGATCGTGGCCGAACTGCCCAAGGGCCCCACGGGCAAGATCCTCAAGCGCGAGATCGTGGTCGGCGGCGAGTGAACCACTGAGAGCGGACGGCTGTGCGACGGTGGCGGAAACCCCGCCACCGTCACCGCTCCCGAGGGCGCGGTCCCGCGAGGATCAGGCTCTCGACACCCTCGTACACCCCCCGTTCCCGGTCCGCCGCGCGGCGGCCGGACAGCAGGCTGCCGAGCCAGCCGAAGGCGAAGCCCAGCGGGATGGACACCAGCCCCGTGGTGGTGAACGGGAACCAGTTGAAGTCGGCGGCGGGAAAGGCGGACGTCGGGGACCCGGACACCAGTCTGGTGCCCGGCATCAGGATCAGGACGGCGAGCGTGCCGCCGATGAGCGTGCTCATCAGCCCGGTCCGCGTATAGCGGCGCCAGAACAGGCTGTAGACCAGAGCCGGGGCGATCGCCGAGGCCCCCACGCAGAAGGACATCGTGGCGAGCGGTTGCAGACTGCGGTGCTGGACGAGCACCGCGAGGGCGATCACGGGCGCGCCGACGACCAGGGCCGAGCCGCGGGCGAAGGCCGTCTCGCGCTGCGGTGACATGGCGGTGTTCCGGCCCGCGAAGACGTCGTGGGCCAGCGAGTTGGCGCAGGCGAGGGTCATGCCGGCGACCGAGGCGAGCAGCGTGAGGAAGATCGCCGTGGTGACCGTGGTGAACACGAGGGACTCCGCCCGGGACACCACGGGGCCGAACGCCGCTCGTGAGCCCAGCAGATAGGCCGTGTGCCCGTGAGGGTCGGCGGCGGTGATGCCGGCCCGGCCGATCATCGCCGTCGCCCCGATCGCGACAACGCCCGCCACCAGCATGAACAACGCCACCGAGGACACCGCCCAGGACATCGAACGCCGCACCTGACGGGCGCTGTTCGCGGTGAACATGCGCATGGTCACGTGCGGCAGGCAGGCACCGCCCAGCACGACGGCGAACTGCGTACTGATCATGTCGAGCCGGGGATGCGGCCCACCGGCGAACTGGAGCCCACCGTGCAGGTACGCGGCCGGTGAGCCGCTTCGCTGGGCGGCTGTGGTGAACAAGGCTCCGACGCTCCAGTGGAACCGGCTCAGGATCAGCAGGGCGACGACGATTCCGGAGCCGAGGAGCACCACCATCTTCAGGAGCTGGATCAACGCGGTGCCCCGCATGCCGCCGATGGCCGCGTAGGTGATCATCAGGGCGCCCACCCCCACGATGCAGCCGGTCTGCATGGAGTTGTCGGAGAAGCCGAGGATGAAGGCCAACAGCTGCCCGGTGCTGGCGAGTTGGACGAGCATCATCGGCACGAGCGCGGCGATCGTGACGCCGCACGCGGTGATCCGTACGGTCCGGCCGGGCATCCTGCGGGCCAGCACGTCGCCCATGGTGAACTTGCCCGTGTTCCGCAGGGGTTCGGCCAGCAGGAACATCAGCACCAGCAGGGACAGCAGTGTGCTGAGAGCCAGCACGACACCGTCGAAGCCGCAGAGGGCCATCACGCCGCCGATGGTCAGCACGGTCGCGGCGGAGATGTAGTCGCCCGCGATGGCCAGTCCGTTGCGCAGCGGGGAGAGCGAGCGGTAGCCGGTGTAGAACTCGGCGAGATCGTCGCTGTCGGGGCCGGTCAGCACGCACAGCAGCAGGGTCACCGTGACGGCTACGGAGAACGCGACCAGGGACCAGGACTGCGTGGAGCCACCGAAGGCGCTCACCGCTCCCGCTCCTGCTCGCCGCTCGCCCAGGGAGTGCTCCGGTTCACGCGGCGTGCGAGGGGATCGACGAAGCGGCGGGCGGTGCCCTCGTAGACGAGCACGGCGAGCCAGGTGGCGGGGATCTGGGAGAGCGCGAGCACCAGGCCGGTCGACAGGCCTCCGGTGACGGGACGGTCCATGAGACCGGGGGCGCCGGCGGTGAGACCGAGGAAGACGGTGAAGCAGCCGAGTACCGCGAAAGTGGTCACGCGCCGTTGCCGGCGGTAGGCGCGGCGCAGGATGCGCAGATCGCGATGTTGCCCGGTCCAGGTGCGGGGTGAGGCCCCGCCGCGTAACGGTTCCCCGGCGGGGTCCGGGACACGGCCGGGCGGGGAGTCGTGCTGTCCGTGCGGCGGTCGCGCGGGACGCGGGGCGGAGCTGTCGTACGACATGCCGGTCTCCTGGTGGGGGTGCGGGCCCGGCGTACATGGACCGCGGGACGGTGGGGGACGGCTCGGGTCCTCGCACGCTATTCGGCCCTTCGGCCCGTGCGAAGGGCTTTCCTTCAAGTGCCTGGTCGGAAGGTGTCCATGCCGCTGACCTCGTCTGTTGTGGGTGAAACCGCTGTTGCGTCGTGCGCTTCGAGTGAGGGGTGTGGCAAGGGTGACCGGGACGTTCGGCGCGCGCGGAATCGTCGCCCACCCAGCCGCGGGGTGGAGCGGCGAGGGTCTGCGCGGTGCTCGACGAGGTGGTTCGCGCGGGGCCGGCGCGGTGCCAGTGGCACCCGTTTCCGGACGGATCGGCGGTCATGCCCGTACCGGGTCAGCCGTGCCCGTACGGGGGTCAGGGAGAGTCGCTGAGTTCGTTCAGCGGTGTCCCGTGCGCCCAGCGTCTGAGGCGGGAACCGTCGATCAGACGGACTCCGCCCTGCCGCCGCGCCCACTGGACGTCACGCCGGGTGAAGTCCCCGCGGTGCACCACGAGACGGAGCGGCGGGCCGGGGCCGCCCGCACGTCCCGGACGAGAGGGCGCGTCCTCGTCGGGCAGCGGCTCGGCCACGGGCCGGAAAGCGACCTCCAGACGATGCCCGCGACCGTCCCGCGCGCGGACACGGACGCGGTCCTCGGCTCGCCGCGGAGGGAGCACCCGCCAGCCGTCCCGGCGCAGCATCCGGGACACGGCCAGGGCCAGCCCCGCCGTGTCCAGTTCCGCCAGTTCCTCCGGTGTGTAGAAGCCGAGGCGCCGACGGGCCGGCGGACGGTGCCGCCGTACCGCGGCCGGGGTGGCGACGGCAAGGACGACCAGCGCGCCGAGCGGTACGGCGATGCCGGCCACGCGATAGCCGACGGCGAGGCCCGCGACGATCGCGCACAGGGTGACGACGACCGCGGCGAGGGCCGGCAGCACCTCACGAAGCAACGGCCCGTACTGCCCTTCCGCGCGCAGCCGGCGGACGGCTCGCCGCCGCTGCGCACGTCCCGACAAGCGTTTCCCTGGTGTCCGCCCCCTGGGTGTCACTCGGGCCAGCTCCCCCCAACCCCCGCGCGCTTCGGCGTGTGCGGGAAGGGGCTACCCCTCGCGGGCGCGTCTGCCCCCTGGAGCACGGGATCCGGCCACGAATCCGGCTGAACTCTTTCGCGGTCCCGCGACGCGTGGGGCACGATCGGTTCCGGTGGCCGCGGTGTCCTGTGCGGCGGACCGCACAGGGAGCAGGGGCGTCGACGCGACCACCGGGCGGTGGCCCTCTCATTCCTCCAGCCGACGGGGCGTCAGAAGCCGTCTGAGCAGAGCGCGGTGGGCGGTGTGCAGCGGCGGATCCATCGTCGCACCAACTGGTGCACTACTACTTCCGCACGATGGACGACCTGTTCCCCGCGCTGTTCCGGCACCGCGCGCAACAGGGCATGGAGCAGCAGGCCGAGGCGCTCTCCTCCGGCCAACCGCCGCGTGCGCTCCGGGAGTCCAGCACCGATCCGGCCGGGGCCGCGCCGGCCGTACTCACCCCGGTGCGGCGCTGTCGCCCGGAGGTCGGCGGAGCAGGTGCAGACAGACGACCGAGGCAACGACGGTCCGCCGTTCGGAGGCGTCCAGGCGGGAATTCGTCTCGACTACGTACCGCTCCAGTCCGAGCCACGCGTCGCCGGAGCTCACCGTGACCCGGCCGAGTATCTCGGGCTCCGGGCTCCGTCTCGGATCGGTCTCCGTAAGAAGCCATTCGGGGGACATGTGACCCCAGCGTGTGAGGAGGAGTCGGCGTCCCTGTTCCGTCTGAAGGGTCAGCCGTAGGGTCTTCATCACTGCAGGGGTGACGGCGGTGCCGACCTCCAAGTCCGCGCCGTCGGTGAAGTGGAACCGCACCGGTCCCAACTGGCCGAACCAGGAACGCCTCTCGATACGGACGATGCACTCGCCGGACGTGTCCGTGAGGAGGGAGCGCGTGTCGTCGGTGTGGGTGACCTGGGCGAGCAGGGTTCCCTCCACGGTGGACACGGCCAGGGCGGGACCCTCGTACCTGCGCCATCGTGAACGCTCCGGCTGTCCCACCACGACGGCTTCCAGTTCGAACAGACCAGGTTCCGTCATCGGTCTTCCTTCCCCCGCCACGGCTTCCCCCTCGATCGCGTACGTCCACTGTGACGGAGAAGCTGCCCGACGCCCATCCCTCGGGCGGAGACCGACGCCACGCGATGGCGCCAGGGACGATGACATTCTGTCAGGAGTTATGAGTGATCGTCAGGTGATGGCGGAGTCGCCGTGGTCGATGGGCCCGCTCAGTAGCTCGCTCGCCGCCCGGTTGACCTTCGCCAGGGCGTTCAAGAGGCATTCGCGTTCGGTTTCGGTGAGATCCGCGGTGACCTTCTCCTCGATCAACCGCCGTTCCGCTTCGACCGGTTCCTGCAGCGCACGCCCCGCGTCGGTGAGCCAGAGCCGGACGAGGCGGTTGTCCCGGTCGTCACGACGACGGGCGAGCAGCCCGGCCGTCGTCATCCGGTCGGCCATCTTGACGACGGTGGGCGTCGTGACGTTCAGGGCGGCGGCGACCTCGCCGGGCGTCCTGCCGTCCCGTTCCCACAGCGCTGCGAGCAGGTGGTTCTGTCCGACGTGCAGACCATGGCGTCGCATGGCCGCGTCGGCCAGGGCCCGGAGCACCTTCGACGTTCTGCCGTGCAGGTCCAGGAACTCCGGCATCGGTGCCTTTCGGTGTTGTGCGGGAGCGGCTGCCTGAGCCGCGAGCAAGTCGATTGACGGCTAATTATTCACCGGCTAACGTTCCGGGCAACTCGTTAGACGGCAAACGACTTTAGGGAATCATGATGATACTGGTCACCGGTGCCACCGGTGCCACCGGGAACATCGGACGTGAACTCACCCGTGAACTCGACGCGAAGGGCGCGAAGTTACGTCTTCTCGTCCGCGACCCCGCCCGCGCTGCCGGACTGTCCGACCGCGCCGAGCGCGTCGTCGGCGACCTGGGGGAACCCTCGACACTGCCGCCGGCCTTCGATGGCGTCGACAAACTCTTCCTGCTCACCCAGGGCATCGGCACCGACCACACCGCCGCCGCCGTCGCCACCGCCGAGGCCGCCGGGGTGAGCCACATCGTGCACGTGTCTTCCCTCCACGTCACCCTTGTCCCGCTGCCCGCCATGGCCCGCTGGCACCACGAACGCGAGGAGATCGTCCGCGCCTCGGGAATACCCGCCACATTCCTTCGGCCCGGCGGGTTCATGACCAACGCCTTCGACTGGCTGCCCACCATCCGCGAGGGAAACCACGTCCTCGACCCGGTCGGCCCGGGCCGCTACGCGCCGATCGACCCCGCGGACATCGGCGCGGTCGCCGCGCTCGTCCTCACCGAGGCCGGCCACCAGGGCGAGGAATACGTCCTCACCGGCGACGAGACGTTCACCGTCGCCGAACAGGTCCGCGTCATCTCCGGGACAGTCGGCCGCGACATCAAGGTCCGAGAGGTGACCACACCGGACGAGGCCGTACGGTTCCGCTTCCCCGACGGAGCGCCCCAGGAACTCGCCGATGCCATCACCGAGGGCTTCAACCTCATGCGCGCCGACACCGTCGGGTTCCGGACGGACACCGTCGAGCGACTGCTCGGACGCAAGCCGCGGACGTTCGCGGACTGGTGCGCGCGTAACGCCGAGGCGTTCCGCCGGCCTGAAACCTTCTGAGCCGAGATCGAGATCTTCTTCTCGCCCCCGGACTTCGCCCCGCCGGAGCGTTGCCCGAAGGAGGCGGCGGGTGGTGCACCGCCGCCTCCGTCAGCACTGGTCCGTGGGGGTGGCCCCTGCTGCCGGACCGCTCAGACGGTGCCGCAGTCGGAGATGACGATCTTCTTCGCAGTGCGGCCGGAGTCGCTGCCGAGCGCCTCGATCGTCTTCACGACGTCCATGCCCTCGACGACCTCGCCGAACACGACGTGCTTGTTGTCCAGCCAGCCGGTGACGATGGTGGTGATGAAGAACTGCGAGCCGTTGGTGTTCCGGCCCGCGTTGGCCATGGACAGCAGACCCGGCTTGGTGTGCTTGAGCGTGAAGTTCTCGTCGGCGAACTTCTCGCCGTAGATGCTCTTGCCGCCCGTGCCGTTCTGGCGCGTGAAGTCGCCGCCCTGGAGCATGAAGTTCGGGATGACCCGATGGAACGGCGAGCCCTTGTAACCGAAACCGGGTGCGCCGGTGGCGAGCTCACGGAAGTTCCGCGCGGTCTTCGGGACGACGTCGTCGTAGAGTTTGAACTCGATGCGGCCCAGCGGCTCGCCGTCGGCGGTGACCTCGAAGTAGACGTTCTCGCTCATTGCTCTGCTCCTCATGGATGCGAATGTTCGCCCCCGAGCATAGAGAGCCTGAGGTGGTGGGCGCGTGACCGGGGGTGATCATTCGGCGTGTGGCCCGGAGGCACGGACGGGTGGGCCGCGGGTGGGACTCGCCCCTCGAATCGCCGGGGACACGGCTGTCACCGGCGGGCCTGCCCGGTTCGCGACTGCTCATGAGACCCCACGGGGGCGCGTTCAGCCCCTGACGCGAAGCGAGCCAGGGGCTGAACGCGGTGCCCTTCGGCCACCCGTGTGATCGACGGGCCGGTCTATTCCACTTTCGCCCAGTCGAGCGTGCGCTCCACCGCCCTCTTCCAGTCGGCGTACCCCTGTTGACGCCGGTCCTCGGACCACTGGGGCTCCCAGCGCTTGGACTCCTGCCAGTGGGTGCGCAGTTCGTCGGTGTCCTTCCAGAAGCCGGTGGCCAGACCCGCCGCGTAACAGGCGCCGAGCGCGGTGGTCTCGGCGACGACGGGACGGCTGACCGGTACGCCCAGGACGTCGGCCTGGATCTGCATGCACAGGTCGTTGGCGGTCACGCCGCCGTCGACCTTCAGCACGTCGAGATGCACTCCGGAGTCCTGCTCCATGGCCTCGACGACATCGCGGCTCTGGTAGCAGATCGCCTCCAGGGTCGCCCGGGCCAGGTGGGCGTTGCTGTTGAACCGGGCGAGACCGACGATCGCGCCGCGGGCGTCGGAGCGCCAGTACGGGGCGAACAGGCCCGAGAACGCCGGGACGAAGTACATCCCGCCGTTGTCCTCCACGCTGCGGGCCAGCGTCTCGCTCTCGGCCGCGTTGGTGATGATCTTCATCTGGTCGCGCAGCCACTGCACCGCGGATCCGGTGACCGCGATGGAGCCTTCCAGCGCGTAGACGGCGGGACTGTCGCCGAACCGGTAGGCGAGGGTGGTCAGCAGGCCGTGCTGCGAACGGACCAGCTCCGTACCGGTGTTGAGGACCAGGAAGTTGCCCGTGCCGTAGGTGTTCTTGGCCTCGCCGGGCGCATAGCACACCTGGCCGACCGTGGCCGCCTGCTGGTCGCCGAGCACCCCGGTGATGGGGATGGGGGCGCGCAGCGGCCGGGAGGTGCGCGTCGTACCGAACGCCTCGCGGTCCGACGAGGAGTTGATGCTGGGCAGCATGGCGCGCGGCACACCGAAGAAGCCCAGCAGTTCGTCGTCCCAGTCGAGGGTTTCGAGGTTCATCAGCATGGTGCGGCTGGCGTTGGTCACGTCGGTGGCGTGGATGCCGCCGTCGGGGCCGCCGGTCAGGTTCCACAGGACCCACGCGTCCGTGTTGCCGAAGAGGGCGTGGCCCTGTTCCGCCGCTTCGCGGACGCCGTCGACGTTCTCCAGGATCCACTGGATCTTGCCGCCGGAGAAGTAGGTCGCCGGTGGCAGCCCCGCCTTGCGGCGGATCACGTCACCCTGGCCGGAACGTTCCAGGGCCGCGGCGATGGAGTCGGTCCGGGTGTCCTGCCACACGATGGCGTTGTAGTACGGACGGCCGTTGCGCGGGTCCCACACGACGGTGGTCTCCCGCTGGTTGGTGATGCCGATGGCCGCCAGGTCCTCCGCGGTCAGGTTGCTGTGCCGCAGGGCGTTCTGGATCACCGAGTTGGTGCGTTCCCAGATCTCCACCGGGTCGTGCTCGACCCACCCGGAGCGCGGGAGGATCTGGGCGTGTTCCAGTTGATGCTTCGCCACCTCGTTGCCGGCGTGGTCGAAGATCATGAATCGGGTGCTGGTGGTCCCTTGGTCCACCGCGCCCACGAAGTCAGCCATGGGTTGCCGCCTCTGCTGGGGGTGTCAGTCCTCGGGAACCGGGACGCGTCCTGCGGGTTCGGGCTCGGCCGTCGGCAGGAACCGGCCGATGAAGAGCTTGTAGATGCCTGCGCCGAGCACACCACCGATCAGGGGGCCGACGATCGGCACCCAGAAGTAGAAGTTCCCGTACTGATCTCGCCATGCCCCTCCGTATCCCGTGAGGAAGCTCGCCAGCCGGGGACCGAAGTCACGGGCCGGGTTGATCGCGTAGCCCGCGAGGGTGCCCCAGGCCATTCCGATGCCCACGACGACCAGGCCGATGATGAACGGGGCCAGGTTCGCGCCGGGCGGGGTGTTGAGCAGGTCCGTGATGGCCATGATCAGCAGCAGCAGAATCGCGGTGCCGATGATCTGGTCGCGGAACGCGCCCCACTCGTGGACCGGCAGGTTCGGGTTGCCGTTGGCGGGCAGTGTGGAGAACACGCCCTGGGTTTTGATGGTGTGGCCGGGGTCGGCCTTCGCCAGCGCGTCCGTGTAGTTCCAGCGCACGATCAGCGCCGCCACGAAGGCGCCGAGGGTCTGGGCCACCACGTAGGGCGCCACCCTGCGCCACGGGAATCCCCTGAACGTTGCCAGGGCGACCGTCACCGCGGGGTTGAGGTGCGCGCCGCTCAGCCGTGCCGCGACGTAGACGCCCATGATGACGCCGATACCCCATGCCCAGGCGATGCTGTCGTGGTTTCCCAGACCGCCCGGTGGCGTCGTGAGCGCGCCGCCGGCGACCACCTGGGCCACCACGCCGCACCCGAAGAGGATGAGAATCATCGTGCCGAGGAATTCGGCGGACATTTCGCCGATCAGCCCCGACTTAAGCCGCCCAACCATGGAAGCCCGCTTCCCGCCGGTCCAGGACCGGCCGTTGACCGCCGCCCGAGCCCTCCCTCACATCAGCATAGGATGATCAAGAGTGAACCGCATCAAAAAGATAAATATCCTGTTTTGATACTCCTTGCGAGGGGTGGTGCCCGGTCGTGATGAGCGGTGCCCGGTCGGGTGAGCGGTGCGTCGGTCCTCCCCCTCGGCGTCGTCGGCGCGGACACGGGACGCGTCAGGCCGGCACCGTGACGATGCCGAGAGGCTCGCTCGTCGGCTGCTGTGATCCGCCCGCGGGTTCGGCCGTGATCCCGACGGCGCTGACGTCGTCCAGGGATCCCTTGAGCAGCTGCGCGTGCCCGCCACCCGAGCCGGGGAACAGGCCTGCCGGGCGAAGGCCGCCCGCTTTCTCGGCATACCAGAGTTCGTACACCTGGTCGTCGCCGAGGCGGGGCAGGTCCGAGGCGATGAAGGCCGCCCGGCCCTGCGCGCGGGAGGCGACCACGCTGATGTCGGCCCCGCCCCCCAGCTTCCGCGTGCTGATCGTGGCGTCACGGGCGGTGAGGATGTCGGTGAGGGTGGAGGCCTCCGCCTTCCTGGCCGCGACTTCGGCGCGCGCCTCGTCCGCCTGGGTGTGCTGCCATGTGGCGAGGCCGCCGAGCGCCGCCGCGAGTGCCAGACATGCGGCCAGGGCCACGCGCAGCGCCCGCTGACGGACCGGAATCCTGCGCGGACGTTCGCGCGCGAGGTGCTCCTGACGCGTGTGGGCGATCCGGTCGATGACACGCCGGCGCAGTTCGGGCGAGGGGTCCGCTTCCTCCGCCGAGGCCAGTCGCAGCGTGACCTCGGACAGCTCCGTCACCTCGTCCCGGCACGCGGCGCAGCCGGCCAGATGGTTCTCGAAGGAGGCTTCCTCGGCGGCAGGCAGGGCGTGCAGCACGTATGCGCCCACGAGCTCGTGCGGGTCTTCGGCGCCGGTCATCGCCTGGCCTCCAGACACCCGCGGAGCAGGCGCAGCCCGGCGCGCATCCTGGACTTCACGGTGCCCGCCGGAGTGGCCAGACAGGCGGCCACCTCCAGATAGGTCATGCCCTGGTAGTAGGCGAGCACCAGCGGTACGCGTTGATGCCGCTCCAGGGCGGCAAGGCAGCGCCGGACGCGATGGTGGTCCTCGTGCCGTTCCACGGCCTCGGCCACCTCGTCGAAGGGCCGGTCCTCCGCGAGCAGCGCGCTGCGCCGTTCGCGCGCCGTACTGGCCTGGACGTACCGGACCCGGTCGACGGCCCGTCGGTGTGCGAGCGTGAGGACCCATCCCCGGGCGGTTCCGAGTTCGGGGCGATAGCGGTCCGCGGTCCGCCAGATCTCCACCATCACGTCCTGCGTCACCTCCTCGGCCTGCGCCTCGTCCATCAGCACACGGCAGATGAGGCCCTTGACCGCTCGCGCCAGGGCGTCGTAGACATCCGCGAACGCGTCGTGGTCGCCCTCCGCCACGCGTTCGAGCCGGGCGTCCAGCCACGCCTCCGCCGAGGAGTGCCGTCGCGAACCGTGTCCGTCCTGGCCTGTCTTGGACATCGCTCACAGAATCCGTCCGTTGCTTCCTTCTCGCCTGGCCCGTCGGGCTCGACCCTGCGTCGCGGCGCCCTCCTCCGCGGCACGACGGGGCCGTTCGCCGACGGTGTGCGCCCTGGACGCCGCGCCGAGAAGGCCGCGGCGTCCGGCGCCGTCCGGAGTCGAGGAGGCGATGGGCGTCGACACCGTGTATCCGTAGCCGCCGTACCCCGCGTATGAGCCGGGGGTGCCGCGAAGTTCCCAGGCCGGAGGCCGTCGGCCCGCGAAGTCCCCGCGTCGGAGGCCCTGGGCCGCCGCACCGAGGGGAATCGGCCCGGTCCGGGTCCTCCCGAAAACTCGTATGAAAAACATAAGGAGGTCTATCCTCATACATACCTTTCGTCGCTCCGAATACCTTATGTCCCGCACGTCGGGGGCCTTGGAACGTACCGACAGTTTCGGCGCGAACTTCCGTGACACCGCCCCCGTTGTGCACGTCCGTCACATTTCGAGGGAGGTGAGTCCGATGACCACACGCATCAGCACCCGGCGCCTGCTCGCCGGTGCCGCCGCGACAAGCCTGCTGGCCGGAGGGGCCGCGTTGGGCCTGTCCGGTTCCGCCGCCGCGACCACGGCACCGTCGCCCACGCCGTCGGCGACCGCTGACCACCATGGTCACCACGACCGCTGCGAGTGGAAGAAGGGCCACTGGGAGAACAAGTGGGTGCCCGGACACTGGGTCAAGAAGTGGGTCCACCAGGACACCTGGCACCACGGCCATCACAGCCACGGCTGGATGCAGAAGTGGGTCTACGTCCCCGGCCACTGGGACCACGTGTGGGTCAAGGGCCACTGGGACTGCCGGCAACACCATCACGACCACTGAGCACTCCGGTCGAGGTGTGAGGACCGGGCGCGGCCACCCCGCTCCCGGTCCGCCCTCACGTGTTCGCCGCGACGCGCGCCGGTTCCGTCACGGTGAGTGCCTACGGGGGAGGTCGACGGTGGGCGCCCACGGTGAGCACGCGGGAAACGCGGTGGAACAGGCCCGATCCCGTTGGTTAGGCTCACCCGATGACCACACGCACTTTCCGTATCACCGTTCGCGGTGTCTTCGACGGGCTCAGCCCCGACCAGCGAGCCGGACTCCTGGCGCGCGCTTCGGAACACGACGTCCTGCAGGCGGCCTTCACTCCCGAGGGACACCTCAGCTACGACGTTGCCGCCCGGCCGGCCTTCACCTTCCGCTTCCTGGATTCAGGGGAAGCGGAGGAGGACATCCTCGAGGCGGTCGAACGGGCCGAAACCGCCGCGACGGCCTGGCTGGCCGAGCGCGGCTACGGTTTCAAGAGGCTCAAGTCCCAGGGGGAGGACCTGTCCCAAGCGCCCCTCGGCAAACGACAACGGCGGGCCATCGCCCAGAACACCACCCCCTGATCCCTCGTGCTTCAGGGGGAATCGCGTTCCGGATATACTTGAGTAGTCAAGGAGGTGTCAATGAGCAGGGGACTGGACGCGGCACTGCGCCTGATGAGGGCGCAGGCCGCCCTGGTGAAGCGGTTCGACGCGAGTCTGGGCGGACTGCACGGGGTGAGCCTGGCCGACTTCACGACGCTGCTGCGCCTGTCCGAGGCCCCGGGTGACCGTATGCGCCGGGTGGATCTGGCCGAGGCCTTGGGGCTGACCGCCTCCGGTGTGACCAGGGGTCTCGTTCCCCTGGAGCGCATCGGCCTGGTGCGGCGGGACGCGGACGCCCGTGACGCGCGGGTGGCCTACGCGACGCTGACGGAGACCGGCCGGGAGCGGCTGGCGGACATGCTCGTCACCGCGGAACAGGTCGCCGAGGACATCTTCGCCGAGCCGCCGTGGACCAAGGAGGAGGCGGCACAGCTCGCCGGCCTCCTGGGCCGCCTCGGCGGCACCGGGTTCACCCGGCGCGAGCCCGGCGGCTCCTGAACCGAGCCGCCGGTGGTCCGGGCAGAGCGTCCCGCTGCCGGTCCCGGGCAGAGCGTTCCTGCCGCGGCCCGCGGGCTGCCGGGCCGCGGCAGTGCGCCGGGCCGCGGCAGTGCGCCGGGCCGCGGCAGTGCGCCGGGCCGCGGCAGTGCGCCGGGCCGCGGCAGTGCGCCGGGCCGCGGCAGTCCGCAGGGCGGCGGTGCCGCGACTGTGGTGGGGCCGGGGCCGGGGCCGAGGGTGCGGGTGCGGAGTCGCTGTGAGTCCGTCACTCCGAGGTGTCGCACGGGAACAGCGTGCCGCAGCCGGGGGCGTCGTTGGGCTCGCGGGTCCTGTGACGCCTTGCCTGTCTCGTGACCTCGGCGCACGCTGGTGGCATGGGAGCTCGCGACGGGCCGACGCTCATCACCTCCGTTCAGCGGGCCTTCCGCCTGCTGGAGGCGGTGAGCGCGCACGAGAACGGCGCGCCCGCCAAACAGCTGGCACGCGAGACCGAGCTGCCCCTGGCCACCGCGTACCACCTGCTGCGGACCCTCGTCCACGACGGATACATACGCAAACTTGACGACGGTGGATTCATCCTGGGTGACAAGATGCAGACGCTGCAGAGCCAGGGCCGCGGGCAGGCGCTGCTCAGCCGCGTGCGTCCCACTCTCGCCGCACTGCGTGACGAGCTCGCGTCCGCCGCCTACCTCACCTTCTACGAGGAGGGCGAGATCAGGGTCGCCGAGATCGTCGACGGGCCCCGGGCACCCCGCGTCGACCTCTGGGTCGGATTCGAGGACGCGGGACACGCCACCGCGCTCGGCAAGTCCGTGCTGCGGGAGCTGGACGAGGAATCCCGCAACGACTACCTCGCCCGGCACACCCTCGCCGACCTCACACCACGGACGATCACCACTCGACGGGAGCTGTTGCGGAGCCTGGCCTCGTCGCCGGTGGCCCCGGCTGTCACCGACCTGGAGGAGTACGCCCTCGGCACGGTCTGCGTCGCCGTACCCGTGTACAGCGGGGATACGCTCGGCTCGCTCGGCGTCTCGCTCCCCGCCGAGCGTCTGCCCCGGCTCCAGGCGGTCCTGACGCGGCTGATCCCGACCGCAAACCGGGTGACCAGGAGCCTGTCGCTCACTATCTGAAATCTATGTGCTTGTGGCGCGGGCCTCGAACGTCTTTCCTGGATCAATCGGACATTTCAGGGATGAACCCAGGTGAGGACTGCGGACGAACATGAGTCAGGCCCGAGAGCACAGTAGCGAGCACTGGCCGAAACGGACGTTCACGAACCGAGACGCGGGTTCCTGGGCGGCGGTCCGCAAGCGCGCCGCCCACCTCGCCTTCGGCACGCCGGTGCTGCCCTTCCTGGTCGTCGGCGCCATCGTGCTCATCGACCTGGCCGGCGGAGCGGGGGTGATCTGGCTGCCGCTGCTGGCCGCCGGACCCGCCCTGGCGGCGACCACCAGCCGACCGTGCGGAGTTCTCTGCGTCGGTCTCCTGGCCGCGGCGCTCAGCGTGATGCTCGGTACCAAGGACGGTGTCCCGGGCGGCGAGCTCGCGGCCGTCCTGTCCGCCCTGGCGGCCGTCACCCTGGCGAGCGCCCTGGCCAGCGCCCTGCGCTGGCGCCGGGAGCGCGTCCTCGCGGCCGTCCGATCGGTCGCGGAAGCCGCGCAGCACGCCGTGCTCGCACCCATACCGCCGAGTGTCGGACCGTTCCAGGTGGCCGTCCGTTACAGCGCGGCCGCGGCGGAGGCACGGATCGGCGGCGATCTCTACGCGCTGGTGCCCACGCCGTACGGGGTCAGGATGATCATCGGCGATGTCCGCGGCAAGGGGCTGCCCGCCGTGGGCACGGCCGCACTCGTCCTCGGTGTCTTCCGCGAGGCCGCCTACGACGAGCCCGATCTCCTCGCCGTCGTCGGCCGGATCGAGCGGAGTCTGGCTCGGAACCTCGGGTACGACGACTTCGTGACCGCCGTGGTCGCCGGGTACCCGGAGCCGGGCCGGCTGGAGGTCGTCAACTGCGGACACGCGCCTCCGCTGCATGTGCGCGCGTCCGGGACCGTCGCGTCGGTCGACCCCGTCAACCCCGCTCCGCCTCTCGGACTGCGTGCCCTGACGGGGGAGACCCCGAGTCTCCAGGTGCTGCCGCTGGCCGACGGTGATCAGCTTCTGCTCTACACCGACGGCGTCACCGAGGCCCGCGACCACGGCCGCGAGTTCTACGCCCTCGCCGAAGGGCTGGCCCGGCATGTGTCCGACGAGCCCGCGTCCACCCTGGCCGCGCTCGACGCCGAGCTCCAGGCCCACGTGGGCGGTCGCCTGCACGACGACGCGGCCCTGCTCCTGCTGCGCAAGCCGGCCGTTCCCGAGACGGTGTCCGCGGTCGTCGCGGGAGGTGGCTCCATAACCGTCCCGGCCCCGCCCCGGCCGCCCGGTGCGGGCGCGGGTGTGAGCTGTGGCAGGGGCGCGGAGTAGCTCCTTCCCCCCGGAGGTGTCACCCCCACATCCGCGGCGGCCCCCGCGTGCGCCTGCCGGCCGGCGTTCCGGAACGGTCAGTGCCGGGCGAACTGGACCCGCGTCGGTTGCACGGTGTCGGGTCGCAGCGCGATTTCGCCGACGGTCAGGCGTTCACCGTAGATGTCGGTGATCCTGATCGCGCCGCCGCATCCGCCGCCGTCTTCGGCGAGGAAGTAGTTGTAGTCGGTACGGGGCAACCGCCGCCAACCGTCGCCGCCGCGGAGTTCGAGCCGGGCCACCGGATTCCGGTGGCCGAGCACCTGGACCGCGCACCACCAGCGGCTGGACCCGGTCTTGTACCGGACCGCGATCGTTTCGGAGGTGCTCGGGCTCAGCAGTTTCCACGTGACCGGGATCCGCCCGGCCGTGGGATTCGCGAGCCGGGCGAACGCCTGTGCGCTGAGGTCGAGCTGCCCTGGGGCGCAGCCCACCGGGCATTCGTTGGTGATCCGTACGGTGACGGCCGCGCCGCCGGCCGCGCGGACAACGACGTACGCTCCGCACGCCTTGGACGTCTCGTAGTCGGTGTGGTTCATCGCGGCGGTCAGGAGGTCGTCGCTCGGGCCGTAGGAACAGGCACCGTCGCCCGATCCGGCGTCGTAGGTGGTGGCCACTCCCCGGTAGCCGACCCCGGGACGGATCCGTCCCGCGAGCGAGGCCGTCGTGGACACGGTCCGGGAGGTG
This sequence comes from Streptomyces sp. NPDC002742, assembly GCF_042888885.1. Taxonomy (NCBI): domain Bacteria; kingdom Bacillati; phylum Actinomycetota; class Actinomycetes; order Kitasatosporales; family Streptomycetaceae; genus Streptomyces; species Streptomyces sp. NPDC002742. Next base: position 80,531 of record NZ_JBIAQF010000013.1, on the reverse strand, counting down.
TTCGAGGCCGACGGCCGCACCGGTGCGGTGGTGGTACCGGCCGCCGAGGTCGGGGAGGTACTCGAGCTCGGCGACCGTGTCGCGGTCGGGGACGCCGATCCGGCCGGAGCCCCCTGGCCGGGCGACTCGGTCCGTTGTGAACCGGCGAAGGCCGAGGCCGCGGCGTGCCCGGCACCGGCGTGGTGATCGGGGCGGAACGCCACGACAAGACTGACGAGAGCACCCACCGCGATCAGCGCGATGGGGGTGACGGTCGACAGCCTGAGCCGGCGCCCGCGGCGCCGCGCGGCCTGCCTCGTTGCCTTCATGCGCATCCGTTCCGGGGATCGAGCCGATGGTGTGTCCAACAGTGGCCGCGGGAAGCCAAAAGGTTGCCGCCCGATTCCGGTCCGCGCCGGACCGGCGTCCACCGGACGAGCACGACACCGGGTGTGGCGTCCCCGGCAGTTCCTGGAGCAGGGTCACATGGGTGACGGACCGGCGGATCGGCCGGACGGGGGTGGAGCGACGTGCTGAGGGGCGCTGGTCCCTCGGCGGAGGCCGGGAATCAGCCGCCGCTGCGTGCCCTGGTGTCCGCCGTGCCCCGGGCAGGGGGCGAGAACCCGGCGCTGTGCCACCGACGGCCGTCCCGGCGGGCCTGTTTCAGCCGTCGTCATTCCTTCTGGCCGCCGAACGTGTGGTGTGGGTGACGCGCCTCTACGCTCATAGCCTGCGCCGAACGTAGGCGGACCGCACGTGGACGGGGCGGACCCGTGGACCGTCCCGGCACGTGCTCTGTGTTCTGCGCGCGTGCTCCGTGTTCTGTGCAGTGGGCATGCGTTGGTTCCGGGGATGGGACAGAGTGTGGTCATGGGGCGCCTGTGGATGACGTGGTCGATCGACGGAGTCGGATCGGCCGGCCAGAACGTCGCGGACGTGGAGGCGGCCTGCCGTGCTCTGGTCGGCTCCGTCGAGCGGTCCCGGCGTGCCTTCGATGTGCCGGAGCCGTGGGAGGAGCTCCGTGAGTCGGCGCTGATCCTCCAGGACCGGATCCTGGGCTCGGGGCGCGAGGTCCTTGACCAGGGCCGACAGTGGACCTCGACTCTGAAGGGCGTGAGCATCATCCTGATTCCGCGCGACTGAACGGTCCGGACGCCGGAGAACCGGACGCCGGGCCCGGCGTCCGGTTCTCCGTTCGACCATGCGTGCCAGGACCGCAGTCATCTGGGCGGCCGGGGGCCCGGCCGGGTGGAACCCTCCCCGATTTCGTCGGGAAGGTCAGGCGCCGGCCGTGACGGGCGCCGCCTCTTCGTCGCCCCGGAAGGCGGGGTGGCCGCTCAGACGGCGTACGTAGTCCCGGAGCCGGTGATGCCCGCCGAGGATGTCCGACGGGCCGAGTCGGGTGAGCGCCACCCACACGTCCACGTCCGCCGCCGTCAGGTTCTCGCCCAACACATAGGACCGCTCCATGAGTTGGCAGTCCAGCAGCTCCAGGGCCGCCGAGAGCTCCGGGGGTTCGGCGGTCGGGGTGACGTCGCGGTCCAGCAGGTCGCGCAGGGCTTCGATGTCCGCGGTGAGAGCCGGCGGGCACAGTGTGGAAGGGTGCCCCGTGGTGTGGCCGGAGAGCAGCCCCGCGAGATCGCGGAGAATGTCCGGCGTGTGGTTGCTGACGATGCGTCCGCTCCAGCGGTCGCACAGCGCGGGTGCCGTCAGCGGTCCGTCGTAGTGGTGCTCGGTGGCCTCGTAGGCGCGGCGCAGTGAGGCGAAGGCGTCGGGTGTCCTGGCGGGGTGCGCCAGGACTGTGGTGGCGACCGAATCCTTCAGACCGAGCAGGTCGAGGGTGATCGCGATGCGCTGCGATAGCGGACAACTCTCCGACAGATACAGCTCGTAGCGGTGCGGCGCCGGGTAGAAGCCGCCGGCCAGGCCCACGCCGATACGGCTGTGGACGCGGTGGGAGAGGACGGACGGTGTCGTCACCTTCAGGCGAAGGCCCGAAGGGAACGAAACCTGGTCACAGGGACGTGAGTTGGCTGTACCGGAAGTGCGCGAAGCTGTCTCGGGCATTGACTCTCCCTTGGGGAACGAGGAAGCCACCGCCGCCTTTTGGGCACCAGCGGCCGAATGCGGATTGACGCGCCTGTCGGCACCGGTCCGGATCGAACGGACCGGTCGCGGATCAGTAGGCGCTGGAGACACGCAACAGATCGATGTGCAGGCGCCTCGTCAAACCGTTCCTGGGCAATTCCCACCGGTCCCGACTCCAGGCTCGCGAGACGCGAGACCACGCTTGCCCCACCGCACCGGCGGGACCCGGTCGTCACCCGGGGCACCCCGTCGCGGTGGAAGGGTTGCCTGTCAGCGAGCCGGGGCCGATGACCACAGGAGCGGGCGAACCGCACCGTGGGCGCTGACAATCGTGACCGTCCAGGCCAGTCTCGGTGCGACCTGTCGCGCCGTCAAGAAGGCCGGGCGCGCGGTCTCACCTGGTGGTCATCCGCATTGACATTCTTTTCGGGGCGGGCCTAACGTGCGGCGCACAACGGGATGCCTCAGGGCCGGAGAAGAGAAATGGTGACGGCGATGCACGCAGCTGACGGGACGGCCGCATGGCGGCGTCCGGGCCGCGATGTGCTGTGCGCCGACCGCTCCGTGGACCTGCTGCGTGTCAGCAGCGCACTGTGTACGGGCACATGTCGCCCGCTCTGCCACGGCTGACGGCTTTTCCTCTGCGTCTCTGACGAACACCGCTGTCGCGGTGTGCCCCTTCTTCGTCCAGCCCCTGTTCCACGTGCACCCGTGCGTCGATCCGCGCTGAGCCGCTCCGGCTCCGCGTCGTGCCGCCGCTCGCCGTGGTCCGGGGTGTCCGCATCCGCTGGAGCTCTCCATGAGTCAATCTCCCGGCACAGCTGTGTCCTTTGGATCAGCGCCGCCCGCCGAGGCGATCCCCCGTCCTGACGTCCCCGCCCCGCCGAAGCCCCTGGCGGCTCAGCGGGTCCTTCCGCTCCGGCGCCCCGGCCGCTGGATCATCACGGCCGTCGTGCTCGTACTGGTCGCCCAGATCACCCACGGCCTGGTGACCAACCCCTTCTACCAGTGGGACCGTTTCCAGTACTGGTTCCTGCGCCCGACGATCCTCGACGGACTGCTCATCACTCTCGAAGTCGCCTTCTACAGCGCGATATTGGGTTTGCTGGGCGGCATCCTGCTGGCGCTGGCCCGGCTCTCTCCGAGCCCGGTGCTGCGCGCGGTGAGCTGGGTCTACACCTGGCTGTTCCGCTCGGTACCGCTCATCGTCGTCCTGCTGTTCCTCTACAACTTCAGCGCCCTGTACCAGACGTTGAGCGTCGGCGTGCCCTTCGGCCCGGCCTTCTTCACCTTCGACGAGTCCCGCCTCGCCACCGACATGGCCGTCGCCGTCATCGGACTCAGCCTGAACGAAGCGGCGTACGCCTCCGAAGTGGTGCGGGGCGGCATCCTCTCGGTCGACCAGGGCCAGCACGAGGCGGCCTCCGCCCTTGGCCTGCCGAGGCGGTACCAGTTCGCGAAGATCGTCTTCCCGCAGGCGCTGCGCTCCATCACCCCCAACTACGTGAACCAGTTGATCGGCCTCATCAAGGGCACCTCGCTGGTCTTCTACGTCTCCCTGCTGGACCTGTTCGGCTCCGTGCAGAGCATGGGCAGTACCTATCCCGGCGACATCGTGCCGCTGCTCCTCGTCGCCACAGCCTGGTACCTGATCCTCACCAGCGTCGTGTCCGTCATCCAGTTCTACGTCGAGCGGTACTACTCGCGGGGCGCTGTGCGCACCCTGCCGCCGACCCCGTTGCAGAAAGTACGGAACGGTCTGCGCGATGTGCGGGCCCGGGTCCGGAGGGAGACGGCGATATGACCGGCGAAGCGCGTCAGGCGACGGTGAAGACCAGGACGGGTCCGCAGGAGCAGGAGCAGGAGCAGCAGCAGGAGCGGGAGCGGGAGCAGGGGCAGGGGCAGGGGCAGGCCACGGGGACCGGGACGGTCCCGGCGGCCGAGGTCGTCGGAGTACTCGGGACCCAGCCGGCGGCGGTCGAGGTGCACGACGTGCACAAGTGGTACGGCGTCCATCAGGTCCTGGACGGCGTGGAGTTGACCGTCCGGCCCGGAGAGGTCACGGTCATTCTCGGACCCTCCGGATCCGGCAAGTCCACTCTCCTGCGGGTGATCAACCATCTGGAGAAGCCCGAGATCGGCCACGTCAGCCTGAACGGCGAGCTCATCGGCGTCCGCAGGCACGGCGAGCGTCTGAAGGAACTGAGCGAGCGCGTCATCCTGGGCCAGCGCAGCCGCATCGGGTTCGTCTTCCAGAACTTCAATCTCTTCCCGCACCTGACCGTGCTGGACAACGTGGCCGCGGCTCCGGTGGCGACCGGAAAACTGTCCAGGCCCGAGGCCCAGCAGCTGGCCCGCGATCTGCTCGCCCGCGTGGGGCTGGCGGACAAGTCCGGTGCCTATCCACGGCAGTTGTCGGGCGGACAGCAACAGCGGGTGGCCATCGCCCGCGCCCTGGCCCTGCGGCCCGGGGTCATCCTCTTCGACGAGCCGACCTCGGCGCTCGACCCCGAACTGGTCGGCGAGGTGCTCGCCGTCATCAAGGATCTGGCCAGAAGCGGCACCACCCTCGTCATCGTCACCCACGAGATCGGCTTCGCCCGCGAGATCGCCGACCGGGTCGTCTTCATGGACGGTGGCCGCATCGTCGAACAGGGCACGCCCGCGGAGGTGTTGGACGATCCGCAGCAGGAGCGGACCAGGGACTTCCTGAGCAAGGTCCTCTGACCCGCGCGCCGAGTGCGGACGGCGAGGCACCTGTCGGCACCCGCCTCGGTCCGCCTCCGCAGGCACGCGTTCGGCGAAGCACCTCCCAGCACGAACCCCGGAACTCGCCGTCCGCCGTGAGCCGTTACGCACCACCATCCGATTTCGCGGCCCGCCGGGACCGCGCCCCCACACCCGCACCGCACACACCCGACAAGGACAGCCATGCGCACGCTCCCCCTGAACAGCAGAACTCTTCGCGGCGTCGCCGCCACCGCGGCCGTCGCCTCCCTCGCCGCCGGGCTCGCCGCGTGCGGGGGTGACAGCGACGCCGCCACCACGACCGAGGTCGCCGGCACGGTCACCGTCGGACAGCTGTCCAACGGGGCCGCCGAGCCGACCGCACTCAAGGTCTCGGAGGTGAAGTCGATCAGCGCCGAACTTCCCGCGTCGGTCAGCAGGAGCGGCAAACTGGAGATAGGCGTGGGCGCCCTGCCCGAAGGCTTCCCGCCGCTGGCGTACGTCGGCGAGGACCAGAAGACCCTCACCGGCGCCGAGCCCGACTTCGGCCGCCTGATCGCCGCCGTCCTCGGCCTCAAGCCCGAGCTCCGGAACTCCACCTGGGAGAACATGTTCGTCGGTGTCGACAGCGGCAAGGTCGACGTGGCCTTCGCCAACATCACCGACACCGAGGAGCGCAAGAAGAAGTACGACTTCGCCTCCTACCGCAAGGACAACGTCGGCTTCGAGGTGCTCAAGAAGAGCACCTGGAACTTCGACGGCGACTACGAGAACCTCGCGGGGAAGACCGTCGCCGTCGACAACGGCACCAACCAGGAGAAGATCCTCCTGGAGTGGCAGACGAAGCTGAAGAAGGAGGGCAAGACCCTCACCGTCAAGCACTACGCCAGCAAGAGCGCAGTGAACCTGGCGCTGACGGGCGGCAAGATCGACGTCTACTTCGCCGCCAACCCGGGCGTCGCCTACCACGTCACGCAGACCGCCAAGTCGCCCAACCCGACCCGCAGCGCGGGCACGTTCTCCGGGGCCGGGGCCACGCTCCAGGGCCTGATCGCGGCGACCACCAAGAAGGACAGCGGGCTCGCCAAGCCCATCGCCGACGCGATCAACCACCTGATCAAGAACGGCCAGTACGCCAAGTGGCTCGCCGCCTACAACCTCTCCAACGAGGCCGTCGACACCTCCCAGGTCAACCCGCCCGGCCTGCCGCTCGACAACTCCTGAACCAGCGCCCGCCTCACGGGACTCCGCGGCGCCGCGGCGGAGTCCCGGGGCGCGTCCGGCCGCGTTCCAGATACGGAGAACCCGCACCGCCATGTCCACCAGCCTCCACCCCGCCCTCTTCCCGAGCACGGCCGCACCGCACATCCTCGACAACGCGGCGTGGGCCGCGCTGACCGGTCCGCACGCCCACCTCGCCGAGCGCGTCGGCCGGGCCGCCCGCTATCCCACGGACGTGTCCCCGTTCGCCGCACTCGCCGACCCCGCCGACCCCCGCTCGTGGGACGACCTGGCCGCACTCGTGGGTCCGGGCGCGGTCACCCCGGTCACCGCGGTCCAGGCCGTGCCCGAGGGCTGGACGATCGAACAGGGCGGCTACGGGGTCCAGTTGGTCGCCACCGCGCTGCACTCCGAGCCCGCGCCCGAAGCGGTAAGGCTCGGCCCCGCCGACGTGCCCGAGATCCTCGACCTGATCGCCCTGACCCGGCCGGGCCCCTTCCTGCCCCGTACCGTCGAACTCGGCACGTACCTGGGCATCCGGGAGGGCGGTCGCCTGATCGCCCTGGCCGGCGAACGCCTGCGCCCGCCGGGCTGGACCGAGATCAGCGCGGTGTGCACCCATCCCGGTCATCGCGGCCGGGGCCTGGCCACACGGCTGGTCCGCGCGGTCGCGGCGGGCATCAGGGAACGCGGCGACATCCCTTTCCTGCACGCAGTCGCCGACAACACGAACGCGATCCGGCTCTACGAGTCGATCGGGTTCACCCTGCGCCGCCGCACACGGTTCGTGCTCGTCCGCACGCCCGGCGCCGAGCAGGCCGCGAACATGAGGCAGGAAGAAGCCGGGCAGCCGGAAGAAAGGGCATAGCCGTGCGGTTGTGCTTGTCGGAGACCGTACGGTGCCCTGCCGGGTACCCGCGAGGGCTGGGCCGGCCAGGAACTCCGGAGCGCCGGATCGAAGGGGCGGAGGTGCGGGGCATGAGCCGTGTGTCCCGCCGCCGTGTGCCGAGGCCTCTCACGCCCCGCCGCCTGCACCTGTACGGCCGGCCGCACATCGATCTGCTGCGGGTCGCCGGCGCGCTCTGTCGCCCCTGACCCGTTCCCACGCAGCCGCGCCCCGCTCGCCGGGGCGGGCTTCCTCGTACGGTCGATCAGGAAGGCACCTCCGTGTCCTCGTCACCCACACCCCTGCACCTCGCCGTCGCGCTGGACGGCGCGGGCTGGCACCCGGCCGCCTGGCGCGAGCCCGTGGCCCGCCCCCGCGAACTGCTGACCGCCGCCTACTGGACCGGCCTGGTCGCCGAGGCCGAGCGTGGTCTCCTCGACTTCGTGACCATCGAGGACGGACTCGGCCTCCAGTCCTCGTCGCTCACCGGACCGGACGGGCGCACCGACCAGGTCCGCGGCCGCCTGGACGCCGTCCTCATCGCGTCGCGGATCGCGCCGCTGACCCGCCACATAGGCGTGGTTCCGACCGTGGTGGCCACACACACCGAGCCGTTCCACATATCCAAGGCGATAGCCACTCTCGACTACGTGAGTTCCGGCCGCGCGGGCCTCCGTGTGCAGATCAGCGCACGCCAGAACGAGGCCGCGCACTTCGGACGCCGGACGGTCCCGCCGATCCGTTTCGAGGACTACGACACCCCCGCCGTGCAGGAAGTGGTGGCCGCCCACTTCGACGAGGCCGCCGACTACGTCGAGGTCGTGCGCCGGCTCTGGGACAGCTGGGAGGACGACGCCGAGATCCGGGACGTCGCGACCGGCCGCTTCATCGACCGCGGCAAGCTGCACTACATCGACTTCGAGGGCAGCCACTTCAGCGTCAAGGGCCCCTCCATCACCCCCCGGCCGCCGCAGGGCCAGCCGGTCGTCACCGCCCTGGCCCACGCGACGATCCCGTACCGGCTGGTCGCCCGGTCCGCCGATGTCGGCTACGTCACGCCGCACGACGCCGGCCAGGCCCGCGCCGTCGTCCAGGAGATCCGCGCCGAACAGGACGCGGCCGGCCGGGCCGGCGACACCGTGCACGTCTTCGGCGACCTGGTGGTCTTCCTGGACGACGATCCGGGGGCCGCCGAGGCCCGCCGGGAGCGGCTGGACGCGCTGGCGGGCGAGCCGTACACCAGCGACGCGCGCATCTTCGCCGGGACACCCTCCCAGCTCGCCGATCTCCTCCAGGAGCTGTCCGCCGCGGGGCTCTCCGGCTTCCGGCTGCGGCCCGCCGTCGCGGGCCACGACCTTCCCGCGATCACCCGCGGCCTCGTGCCCGAACTCCAGCGCCGGAACGTCTTCCGGAACGCCTACGAGGCCGACACCCTGCGCGGACTGCTCGGGCTCGCCCGCCCCGCGAACCGCTACGCCACGACCGCCTGAGCCGGAAGGACCCCGACCATGAGCAAGCCGCTCAAGCAGATTCACCTCGCGGCGCACTTCCCCGGTGTCAACAACACCACCGTGTGGAGCGACCCCGACGCCGGCAGTCACATCGAGTTCAGCTCGTTCGCGCACTTCGCGCGGACCGCCGAGCGCGCCAAGTTCGACTTCCTGTTCCTCGCCGAAGGCCTGCGTCTGCGCGAACAGGGCGGGGAAATATATGACTTGGACGTCGTGGGACGGCCCGACACCTTCGCCGTCCTCGCCGCGCTCGCCGCCGTCACCGAGCACCTCGGACTGACCGGCACCATCAACTCCACCTTCAACGAGCCTTACGAGGTGGCCCGCCAGTTCGCCAGCCTCGACCACCTCTCCGACGGCCGGGCCGCCTGGAACGTCGTCACCTCCTGGGACGCCTTCACCGGCGAGAACTTCCGCCGCGGCGGCTTCCTGCCCCAGGAGGAGCGATACTCCCGGGCCAAGGAGTTCCTGACCACGGTGAACGAGCTCTTCGACTCCTGGCACGGCGACGAGATCGTCGCCGACCAGGAGAGCGGCACCTTCCTGAACGACGCCAAGGCCGGAGCCTTCGTCCACCAGGGACAACACTTCGACATCGAGGGCCAGTTCAACGTCCCGCGCTCCCCGCAGGGCCGCCCGGTGATCTTCCAGGCCGGTGACTCCGAGGAGGGCCGGGAGTTCGCCGCGGCCGGCGCCGACGCCATCTTCAGCCGGTATTCGACCCTCAAGGAGGGCCAGGCCTTCTACACGGACGTCAAGGGACGCCTCGCCCGCTACGGCCGCCGCCCCGACCAGCTGCTGATCCTGCCCGCCGCGACCTTCGTGCTCGGCGACACCGACGCCGAGGCGGAGGAGCACGCCCGCGAGGTGCGGCGCGCCCAGGTCAGCGGCGCCACCGCCATCAAGCACCTGGAGTTCGTCTGGAACCGTGACCTGTCCTCGTACGACCCGGACGGCCCCCTGCCCGACATCGACCCGGACCTCGGCGAACACACCATCGCCCGCGGCCGGGCCCAGGTCCGGATGTACCGCGACCCGCTGGCCACCGCCCAGGAGTGGCGGGAGCGGGCGGCCGCCAACAACTGGTCCATCCGCGACCTCGTCATCGAGACCGGGAGCAGGCAGGCTTTCGTCGGCAGCCCCGCCAAGGTCGCCGAGACCATCGACGACTTCGTCCAGGCCGACGCCTCCGACGGCTTCATCCTCGTCCCGCACATCACGCCGGGCGGCCTGGACTCCTTCGCGGACACCGTCGTCCCCCTCCTCCAGGAACGCGGTGTCTACCGCACCGACTACGAGGGCAGCACCCTGCGCGACCACCTCGGCCTGGCCCACCCCGACGCCGAGCCGCAGGCAGAGCGGGCCGCGTCATGAAGTTCCTGGCGATCACCCTGATCGTGCACGCCCCCCATCCGGTCACCGGGATCCAGAAGCCGACGAACGACCGCTTCCGTGAAGTGATCGACAACGCGCTGCTCGCCGAGGAGCTCGGCTTCGACGGCTTCGGGGTGGGGGAGCGGCACGAGCGTCCGTTCATCTCGTCCTCGCCGCCCGTGGTCCTGAGCCACATCGCAGCGCTCACCTCAAGGATCCGGCTCTTCACCGCGGTCACCACGCTCAGCCTCCTCGACCCGGTGCGCGCGTACGAGGACTACGCGACGCTCGACCATCTGTCCGGCGGACGCCTGGAGTTGATCGTCGGCAAGAGGAACGGCGCCGCGCAACGGGAGCTGTTCCAGGTCACCGCCGAGGACCAGTGGGACCGCAACGCCGAGAGCTACGAGGTGTTCCGCCGGATCTGGCGGCAGGACAAGGTCACCGCGGCGACCCGCTTCCGCCCGGAACTGAAGGACGCGGAGGTGTGGCCCCGGCCCCTCCAGCAGCCCGTCCGGGTCTGGCACGGCAGCGCCACCAGCAAGGAGTCGGTCGATCTGGCCGCCCGCCACGGCGACCCGCTCTTCTCCGCCAACGTCACCAACCCCATAGAGCCGTACGCCGAGTTGATCCGCTACTACCGCGAACGCTGGGAGCACTACGGCCACGATCCGGCCGCTATCGCGGTCGGCGCCGGGACGGCGGGCTTCTACGCGGCACGCACCTCTCAGGAGGCCCTCGCCGTCTACCGGCCCGTGTTCGAAGGCAACCTGGCCTTCCAGAAGCGCCTGGGCCTGGAGCCGGTGTTCCCGACGCTGGAGGACTACGTGGAACGCAGCTCCGCGCTGATCGGCAGCCCCCAGCAGATCATCGAGAAGGTGCACCGTTATCACGAGCGGTTCGGCCACAGCGTGCTGCATCTGCACGCCGACGCCGGTGGGCTGACCGATCGTCAACACCGTGGCACGCTGGAACTCTTCCAGTCGGACGTCGCCCCCGTGCTGCGCCGCGAGATCCCCGACCCGCCGTTCCCGTGGGGGCCGGTCCTCTCACCGCCCGTGCCCGAAACCGTACCCGCCGAGCACTGAGGAGCCCTGACCCGTCATGTCCGACATCCCTCTCGGCGTTCTCGACCTGGTCCCGATCTCGTCCGGTTCCACCGCCACCGAGGCGCTGCACAACACCATCGACCTGGCCCGCAGGGCCGAGGATCTCGGCTACGCCCGTTACTGGTTCGCCGAACACCACCTCAATCCGGGCGTCGCCGGCACCTCGCCGGCGGTCGTCCTCGCCCTGACGGCATCCGCGACCTCGACGATCCGGATCGGCTCCGGTGCCGTACAACTGGGCCACCGCACCGCCCTGTCCACGGTCGAGGAGTTCGGCCTGATCGACGCCCTGCACCCCGGCCGTCTCGACCTCGGCCTCGGCCGTTCCGGCGGACGGCCTCCTGGCGGGCCCGTCAAGCCGCTGCCGACCGCGACGCCCGTCCTCGACGGCCGCACGCCCAACGGGCTGCGTATTCCGCCCCGTTTCTCGTTCGAGCATCTGCTCGGCTCACCACGGGTCGCCCTTCAGCGCATCCTCCTCCAGCAGCCGAACGCCCATGCGCAGGACTACGGCGAGCAGATCGACGACATTCTGGCGCTGCTCGCCGGCACCTACCGGTCGGCGGAGGGGGTCGAGGCGCATGCCGTGCCGGGCGAGGGCGCGGACGTGGAGCTGTGGATCCTGGGCAGCAGCGGCGGACAGAGCGCCGAGGTCGCGGGCCGCAACGGGCTCCGGTTCGCGGCGAACTACCACGTCAGTCCGGCCACCGTACTGGAGGCGGCGGAGGGTTACCGGGCCGCGTTCCACCCGTCCGACGTCCTCGACAAGCCGTACGTCAGCGTGTCCGCGGACGTCGTGGTCGCCGAGGACGACGACACCGCCCGCGAACTCGCCACCGGATACGGCCTCTGGGTCCGCAGCATCCGTACTGCCGAGGGAGCCATCCAGTTCCCCACCCCGGACGAGGCGCGCGCCCACGTCTGGTCCGACACGGACCGCGCTCTGGTCCAGGACCGCCTCGACACCCAGTTCGTCGGCTCCCCGGGCCGGGTGGCCGACCAACTGGAGCAGCTCCAGGAGGCCACGGGTGCCGACGAGTTGCTGATCACCACGATCACCCACGACCACACCGACCGGGTTCGGTCCTACGAGCTGCTCGCCGAGGAGTGGCGCAAGCGGTGAGCCGGAGCGGGTCGGCCGCCCCGCAGCCACCGGGACAGCCCTTAGGACTGCTGGGCCGCCGGGGCGGCCGCCCAGCAGTCCTAGCCGGTCAATTCACCCACCAGTGCGGCGACTTGCTCCACCTCGATGAGGAAGCCGTCGTGTCCGTAGGGGGACTCGATCACCCGGAGGCGGTCCGCCGTGGGGATACCGGCGGCCAACTCGGCCTGCTGGGACAGCGGATAGAGACGGTCGGAGTCGACTCCGGCCACCAGCGTCCGCGCGGTCACCCGGCCCAGGGCCGCGCGCGTGCCGCCCCGGCCGCGCCCGGCGTCATGACTGTTCATGGCCTCCGACAGCGTCACATAGCTGCCCGCGTCGAAACGCCGTACCAGCTTGGCGGCGTGGTGGTCGAGGTAGGACCGGACCTGATACCGGCCGCCGTCCCACGGGTCCTCCGTGCCCTGCGGCGCACGGCCGAAGCGGACCGCCAGCTCGGGTTCGCTGCGATACGTGACGTGGGCGAGGCGGCGGGCCAGGCCCAGCCCCGCGTGCGGTCCGTGACCGGAGGCGGCGTCGTGGTAGTCGCCGCCGCGCCAGTTCGGGTCACTTCGGATGGCCTGGGTCTGTATGCCGGCCCAGGCGATCTGCTCCGCGCTGGCCGCCGCCGTGGTGGCCAGCAGCAGGAGCGCGTCCGTGCGCTCCGGATACGAGACCGCCCACTCCAGGGCGCGCATGCCGCCCATGGAACCGCCGATCACCAAGGCCCATCGGCCGATGCCCAGCGCGTCGGCCAGGCCGGCCTCCGCCGCCACCTGGTCGCGCTGGGTCAGGAAGGGGAAGGCACTGCCCCAGGCCGGACCGCCGGGGCGGGCTGAGGACGGACCGGTGCTGCCCTGACAGCCGCCGAGCACGTTCGGTGCGACCACGAACCAGTGGCGAGGGTCGAGGGCGAGTCCGGCCCCGATCAGACCGTCCCACCAGCCGGGCGTCGGGTGACCGGACCCGGCCGGTCCGGCGACGTGGCTGTCGCCGGTGAGCGCGTGCAGCACCAGCACGGCGTTGGAGCCGTCCGGCGCGAGCCGCCCCCAGGTCTCGAACGCCAGCCGCACACCGGGCAGTTCGCCGCCCGCCTCCAGGGGCAGCACCTTGTCCCGGAGGTGCCACCGCCGGTGTCCGGGCGGGTCCCCCTCCCGCCAGCCTCCGGAGGCCGGCGGGAAGGGAACCGCGGACGGTGTGAGGACGGTGTTCAGGACGCGCCCTTCGCCGCGCGGAACCCGGCCTCCAGGTCCGCCTTGAGATCGGCGAGGTTTTCGATGCCCACCGACAGCCGCACCAGACCGGGCGAGGTCCCGGTCGCCGCCAACTGCCTCTCGTCCAGCTGACTGTGGGTCGTCGAGGCCGGGTGGATGATCAGGCTGCGTACGTCCCCGATGTTGGCGAGATGACTGAACAGCTCGACCGCGTCCACGAACCGCTTTCCGGCCTCGACGCCGTCCCGCAGCTCGAACGAGAGGACCGCTCCCGCGCCGCGCGGAAGATAGCGTTGCCCCGCCGCGTACCACCGGTTGGACGTGAGGCCCGGGTAGTGGACCGCGGCGACCTCGTCGCGCTGCTCCAGCCACTCGGCCAGGGCCTGGGCGTTGGCGGAGTGCCGCTCGATGCGCAGGCTGAGCGTCTCCACCCCCTGGAGCAGCAGGAATGCGGAGTGCGGTGACAGGGCCGGCCCGAGGTCCCGCAGCAGTTGCACCCGCAGTTTGACCGCGAAGGCCCCCGGGCCGAGCGCCGGCCAGTACCGGAGGCCGTGGTAGCTCGGGTCCGGCTCGGTGAAGCCCGGGAAGCGTTCGGCGTGCGCGCCGAAGTCGAAGCTGCCGCCGTCGACGACGACACCGGCGATGGTCGTGCCGTGCCCGCCGAGGAACTTGGTCGCCGAGTGGACGACGATGTCGGCCCCGTGCTCGATGGGCCGCAGCAGATACGGAGTCGGCACGGTGTTGTCGACGATCAGCGGCACGCCCGACGAGTGCGCGACGTCGGCCACGGCCCGTACGTCGAGCACGTTGCCGCGCGGATTGCCGAGCGTCTCCGCGAACAGGGCCTTGGTGTTCGGCCTGATCGCGGCACGCCAGGCCTCCGCGTCGTCCGGGTCGTCGACGAAGGACACTTCGATGCCGAACCGGGGGAGCGTGTGGCGGAAGAGGTTGTACGTGCCGCCGTACAGGGACGTGCTGGACACGATGTGGTCCCCGGCGGATGCCAGCGTCAGGATGGCGAGCGTCTCCGCGGCCTGACCGGAGGCGAGCGCCACCGCGGCGACGCCGCCCTCCAGCGCCGCGATGCGCTGCTCGAACACGTCCTGGGTGGGGTTGTGGATGCGGGTGTAGATGTTGCCCGGCTCGGCCAGCGAGAACAGGTCGGAGGCGTGCTGGGTGTCGCGGAAGACGAACGAGGTGGTCTGGTAGATCGGCACCGCCCGCGCCCCGGTCGTCGGGTCGGGCACGGCACCGGCGTGGATCTGCTTGGTCTCGAACGACCAGGCCGAGGTGTCGGGGCCGATGGGCTCGTCGTCGGGGGTGTGCCCCGCGGTCACGGAGTCGATGGGCTGGCTCATGGTTCTCCCTTGTGCGGTGTGCGCAGGCGCAGGGGCTGCTCGGGGTGCGCCGGCTGTGGCGTCGGAGGAGGCACCGCGGAACCGCGAGCTGAGCACCGCTTCCGGAAAGGGCAGCGGGCAGCACGGGGTGCGGTGAAGAGGGGAGGAGAAGGGTGATCGGTTACCGGAGCGAGGGGTCAGCTCTCGGTGCGACACCCCGTGGTGGTGACACGCACGTAGTCGACGTGGCGGCGGGTCACGAGCACGGTCATGGAGCCAGGTAACCACAGATGGTCACGGCGCACCAGCATGAACGCCGGGCCGGCCGGGGCGGGGAGGGGACCGGCCGTGTCGGCCCCGCAGCCTGTGACCCGTGGTCACGGCACGATCGCCTGTCCGGCTGCTCCCGGGGCCCGGACCGAGGATGACCCGGTCGTCCCCCGCCCGAACCGAAGGGTCGTGATCCGCTTGAGCGGTCTCCCCGACGCGTCGACCGACCCGGTCGACGGACGAAGACCGCTTCCTGCGGAGGGAGTTGGTGAGCCTGCCGCGCACCGGCCGGACCCGGCGACACCGCGGCCGGTAGCGACCGGGCGAGAGGTTCCGCCGCCCGGAGGTGACACCGGATCGCCCCGGCCGGTGCGACGCGACCCACCCTCAGCCCGTGGACGCGAGCACGGTGGTACGTCCTCCCAGCGTGGCGGAGAAGTGGTCGGTGACCTGCTCAAGCGCCTGGGCCGCGGCGAGCGCGACGGCGGGGGTCCCGTCGTCGCCGACGACGATGTCCTTGTCGAGCGTGAACCAGCCGGGCACGATGTGCGACGCGCCCATGGAACTCAGCACCGGGCGCAACGCGTAGTCGATGGCCAGCACATGAGCCGTACTGCCTCCCGTCGTCAGCGGCAACACCGTCTTGCCGGTGAGCGCGTACTGCGGGAGCAGGTCGAGGAGCGACTTCAGCAGCCCCGAGTACGCGGCCTTGTACACGGGCGTCCCGATCACCACGCCGTCCGCCCGCTCGAACTGGGCCGCGGCCTCGACGATCGCCGGATGCCGGAAATCGGCGCCGAGCAGCGCCTGGGCGGGCAGGGTACGGACCTCCAGCGGCGTGACCTCGTGGCCCTGGAGCCGGAGCCGCTCGTCCAGGTGACGCAGCAGTCGTGTGGTGCGGGACGTGGGGGAGGGGCTTCCGGAGACGGACAGAATCACGGCCATGGCGGACCTTCCGGGTCGGGTTCGAATGCTTCAAGAGGGCGGGCGACGGCCGGCGGCGAACGCGTGCGGCCGGCAGGGGAACGGGTGCGGGCCGGTCAACGGGAGCGGGCGAGGGGCGGGAAGGGCCGAACCGCTCGGGCAGGACGCCGGACGGCCGGGCCCCCGCGTCCAAAGGCCGGTACGACGGACGTCACCAGGCGCTCGACCGCACCGCGACCAGCGGCCGCAGGCCGCCTCGCAGCGCTTCGAGGAACGCGACGACCTCCGCCGCCACGGAGCGGTGCTGGAGATCGTTGAGGACGTCGTGGTGGGCGCCGTGGACGACCGACAGCCGGGCGCGGGGCAGCGACTTCGCCGCGCGGGCGAGCGCCTCGTGGTCGGCGAGCGGATCGGCGTCCCCGGCCAGGAAAAGCGTGGGGAGCACGGTCCGGCTGTCGTAGGCCGCGGTGAGTACGGCCTGCGGAACCGCGTCGCCCAGAGAGCCGCGCCGAACGTGTGCGTCCTCCGTGAGGACACCCCGGTGGGTGGGGCACGAGGTGCGGACGTCGAGCTCGTCGTCCCAGCCGTCGACCCCCGTGCCCGACTCGGCGGACGGGCCCGGCAGACCGGCGAGCACGAGCGCGTCCGGCCGCCAGGGCGGCACCGTCCCGGTCCTGCCCACCAGCGCGGCGAGCGCCGCCGCGCCCGAGTCGGCCCCGACGAGCACGAGAGGCCGGACGGCACCGTCCTCGGCCGCGGTGCCCTCGACGGCCGCGGCGAGCCGGTCGGCGAGGCCGGACAGGGACGCGTCCGGGTCCCCCGCGTCGAGGACCGGGGCGTCGATCACCCGGACGCGGTAGGCGTCGGCGGCGATCCGCCGGCCGAAGCGCGTGTAGGTCGCCCGGGTCTCGCCGCGGCCGGGAACCACGAGAACCGTGCCGCGGACAAGGAGGCCTTCGGGGGCGTGGTGATCGCTGTACTGGGTCATCTCATACTCCTGCGGATGCGGGTTCGGCCGTGCGCGCGGGCTTCCAGCCCAGAGCAGGCGCGACCTCGGTGGCGATGAGTTCGAGGGCACGCACGGCGGCGTCGTGATCGGGCACTGCGGGGTTGAACTGGGTGATGAGGTCGGTCGCGACGGGCAGCACCCGCTCCCGCCGCAGTGCTTCGACGATCTCGTCGGGATGGCCGTAGAACGTGTGGAAGCGGCGCAGCGCCTCGTCCGCGTCGAGACCTCTGGGGAACGCGCCGCCCTCCGCCATGCGCAGCGCCGCCCTGTGGACGTCGTCGCCGATCACCCGGAGCGCCGTGCGCCGGTCCTTGGCGGGGAAGACGAAGCGGGACAGGCCGATGCGCGGGCGGTGCGGCTGGTCCCACGCGGCGAGGAAGGCGTCGGCCCAGGGGCGCTGCACCTCGTCGGTGGGGGCGTCATAGCCGTAGGCGGCCCGGTTGAGCAGCAGGTTCGAGCCGCGGCTCGCGGCGTACTCGGCCCCCTGGGCGCTGAACACGCCCTGCCAGACCCGTCGGCCGAAGTCGCCGGGGCGGGGCTGTATGCGGAAGTCGGCCGTGCCCACGTCACCGTGGGCCAGGGCCCGGCGCAGGACGTCGAGGTTCTCGCTGGTCAGTTCCCGCTTGCGGGCGGCGTCCTTGCCGAACGCGGCGTACTCCGGACCGCTCGTTCCGCTGCCCACACCGATCTCCACGCGGCCTCCGCTGAGCGTGTCGACGGTGGCGACGTCCTCGGCGAGGCGGACCGGGTCCTCCAGCGGCAGGACGGTGACGGCGGTGCCGAGCCGGATCCGCCTGGTCCGCGCCGCGGCGTGGGCGAGGAAGGTCCACGGAGAGGAGAGTCCGCCGCCTCCGAGGGCGACGTGGTGCTGGGCGACCCAGCCGACGTCGAAGCCGAGTTCGTCCGCGACGACGAACAGCTCCTGCGCGTTGCGGTAGGTGCGGGCGATGTCCTGGTCACGTCCCTGGACGTGGGTGAGGAAGCCGAGCCGGAAGCGTGGTCGCTCGCTCGTCATGGGTGTCGGCCTTTCGGTGTCGGGCCGCCGCGCCGGCCGGTTCCGGGGTGAGCCGGCCGGTGTGCGGGGCCGCGGGGCGAGGGTGTGCTCGACCGTCCGGTCGGGGCGAGGACCTCAGTCGTTCACGAGCTGGGGCTCGCGGGTGTGGCGGTTGGCCGGGACGGGCAGGCCGAGGTTGCCGCGCAGCGTGTCGGCCGCGTACTCGGTACGGAAGAGTCCGCGCTTCTGGAGGATCGGGACGACGCCGTCGACGAAGAGATTCAGCTCGTCCTCGGTGCGGAAGGCCAGGTTGATGCCGTCGAAGGTGCCGGCGTCGAACCACTTCTCGATGGTGTCGGCGACGGTCTCCGGCGCCCCTACGAAGGGCGAGATGCGGAACTGATTGACGGACTCAGCTATCTGACGCAGCGTCAGATTCTCCGTGCGAGCGCGCTCGATGAGAGCCGCCGCGCCCGTGCGCCCGCCCTTCTCGGCGAGGTGCGCGACGTCGGGGAACGGCGCGTCCAGGTCGTGCACGCTGAAGTCGTAGGCACCGAAGGAGCGGCCGAGCAGGGCGAGATTGCGGTCGAAGTCGTTGTCCTCCTCGAAGATCTCCCGCTCGCGGCGCCTGGCCGCCTCGTCGGTGGCGGCGACGACCGGGCTCCCGTGAATGAAGATCTTGATGTGCTCGGGGTCGCGGCCGTAGGCGGCGGTGCGCTTCTTGATGTCGGCGTAGTACTCCTGCGCCTGCTGGAGTGAGCCGCCCGGCGCGTAGATGCCCTCGGCGACCTGCGCGGCGAGGTCGCGGCCCTCCTCGGACACCCCGGCCTGGAAGATCACCGGCTGGCCCTGCGGGGAGCGGGAGAGGTTCAGCGGTCCCGCCACCTTGAAGTGCTCGCCCTCGTGGTCGAGCGCGTGCAGCTTGGCCGGGTCGAGGAAGACGCCCCGGTCCACGTCGGCAGGGAAGGCGTCGTCCTCGTAGGAGTCCCACAGGCCCCGGGCGACCCGGACGAACTCCAGGGCGCGGCCGTACCGGGCGGTGTAGTCGAGGTGCTCGTCGAGGCCGAAGTTCCGGGAGGTGCCGGTGTCGAAACTGGTGACGACGTTCCAGCCGGCCCGGCCGCCGCTGATGTGGTCCAGGGAGGCGAACCGGCGGGCCAGGTTGAACGGCGAGTTGTACGTCGAACTCGCCGTGCCCACCAGGCCGATGTGCTTGGTGTGGGTGGCGACCGCGGACAACAGGGTCAGCGGTTCCAGGCGGTTGAGGTAGTGCGCCGGGTAGGTGGCGTTGATGAACTGGCTGTCGACGATGAACAGCGCGTCGAAGAGGGCGTGTTCGGCCGCCTTCGCCAGCCGGATGTAGTAGTCGATGTCGATGCTCGCGTTCTTCGCCACGCGCGGGTCCTTCCACAGTCCGTGCTGGCCGGGACCGCCGACGCCGTAGGGGTGCAGGGCGAGATGGATGGTGCGGGGCATGGCTTTCTTCCTGTCTCTCGTGGGGTTCTGTCGTCTCGGTGTTCTGTCGTCCGGTGTTCCGGTGTTCAGGCGTTCAAGAGGGCCCGCAGGGCCGCGCGCTCGGCCCGGTCGGCCGCGGCGGAGCGCAGTGTCGGCGCGGAACGGACCAGCAGGCGGGTGTAGTTGTGCCGGGGACTGCCGATGACATCGCGGGAGGCGCCGGCCTCGACCAGCTCGCCCTGGTACAGCACGGCGATGCGGTCGGCGATCCCGGCGACGGAACCGAGGTCGTGGGAGATGAAGACGAGGGCCACACCGTCGTCGCGGAGTTCCTCCAGGATCCGCAGGATCTGGACGCGGTTGGCGGAGTCCAGGGCGCTGACCGGCTCGTCGAGGATGATCAGCCGGGGTTCGGTGACCAACGCCCGTGCCACCGCCACGCGTTGGCGCTGACCGCCGGAGAGCTCACCGGGCAGTCGGTCGAGCAGGTCCTCGGAGAGGCGGACGCGGGCGAGGAACGCGCGGACCCGGCGTGCCGCCTCCTCGCGGGAATCGCCCCGGACGAGCAGCGGTTCGGCCAGGGAGGTCTCGACGGTGAGGTCCGGGTCGAGGCTGCGCAGCGGGTCCTGGAAGACGTACTGGATCACACCGCGACGCCGCAGAGCGCGCCACTGGCGCGCGCCGTGGGCGCTGACGTCCTCACCGTCGACGACGACGGATCCCGCCGAGGCGCGCACCAGTCCGAGCGCGGCCCGCGCGAGGGTGGACTTGCCCGAACCCGTCTCGCCGATGATGCCGACGGTTTCGCCCGGCGCGACGCTGAGCGAGACACCGCGAAGAGCGGGCCGGCGTCGCCGCGGCGTTCCGTAGTGCACTTCGAGGTCCTTGACCTCCAGGACGGCTTTCGTCGGCTCCCCGGGGGCGGTGGTTCGCGGGGAAGGTTCGGTGGCCGGGGCGTCGGTGCTCATGCGTCCCCCTCGGGATCGGGCGCGAGGAACTTCTCCAGGCCGTACTGCTCGTGTTCGGCGATCAGGAGCCGGGTGTACTCGTGCCGCGGATGGTGGAGTACGTCCCTGGTCGGGCCCTGTTCGACGACCTCGCCCCGGCGCATGACGAGGACCTCGTCGCACAGCTGGGCGACGACGGCCAGGTCGTGGGAGACGACGACGAGGGCCAGCCCGGTCCGCTCGCGCAGGTCTGCCAGCAGGTCGAGGATCTCGGCCTGGACGGTCACGTCGAGCGCGGTGGTGGCCTCGTCGGCGATGAGGATCCGCGGGTCGGCGGCGATCGCCACGGCGATGAGGACCCGTTGGAGCATGCCGCCGGACAGCTCGTGGGGGTACTGGCCGTGGACCAGTTCCGGGTCCCGCAGCTGGACGGCTTCCAGCAGTTCGATCGCCCGGCGGTGCGCCGCGCGCCGCTTCAGTCCCGTCTTGACCCGGAGAACCTCGGCGATCTGTGCCCCCACGCGGATCGAGGGGTTGAGATAGGACGCCGGGTCCTGGAAGACCGCGCTGATGGTGGCGCCCCGCAGGTCCGTCCACCGCGCGGGGGACAGGTCGGCTATGTCGTTGCCGTCGATCTCGACCGAGCCGCCGGTGATCTCGAAGTGGGCGGGCAGGATCCCCAGTGCGGCACGGCAGGTGAGGGTCTTCCCGCTGCCGGACTCGCCGACGATGCCGACGGCGCTGCCGGGCGTGAGCGTGAAACTCACGCCGTGGACGATCTCCCGGTCGCCGGCCCGGTCGCCGATGCGCACATCGCGTACGGCCAGCACCGGGGACGGCGGTTCGGCCGGGTGCCCGGAGCCGGGCCCGGTGATCTGTTCGATCGTCTCGGTCTCCTCGGCCCCGACCTCGGCGAGGAGCTTCTCGGACAGGGTGGTCATCGCACACCTCCTGCGGGAGCGGGGTCGGACTCGCGGCGGCGGTTGGCACGGGCCTTGCGGGTGTTGACCAGCGCGCGGCCCGCCTCGCCGGAGACATCGCGGATCGCGTCGGCGAGGAGGTTGCAGGCCCAGACGGTGACCATGATCAGCAGGGCGGGGGCGAGCGGTGCCCACGGCTGGTGGCTGAGGTACCCCAGATCCGAGGCGAGCAGGCCGCCCCAGGTGGGTGCGGGAGGCTGGACGCCGATCCCCAGGAAGGTCAGGCTCGACACGATCACGAAGCCGACGCCGACGGTCTGGGCGAGCGCGACCGCGATCGGCGGGAGCACCTTGGCCCAGACATGACGGCGAACGACCCAGCCGATGGAGGCGCCCGAGACGATGGCGGCCTCCACGTACGGAGAGCGGGCCACGGCCAGGGTGGCGGCGCGGGCCACGCGGTAGAACAACGGGGACACCAACGCGCCGGTGACCAGCATCGCCTGGGAGAGGCCGTTGCCGAGCAGGGCGATGACGGCGACGGCGAACAGCAGGAACGGCAGGGCTACCAGCGTGTCGGCGAGCCGCAGCGTGACCCATTCGAAGACCCGCCCGAGGTGGACGGACAGGATGCCGGGGACGGTGCCGACGGCCAGGGCCGTGATCGCGACCTCCAGCGAGCCGAGGACGCTGACACGGGAGCCGTCGAGGAGCCGGCTCAGCACATCACGGCCGAGATAGTCGGTCCCCAGCCAGTGGGCGCCGGAGGCGGCGGCGAGCGGGTGGTCGCCGGTGGCCAGGGGATTGTGCGGAGCGAGCAGCGGTCCGAACAGCGCGAGCACGGCGATCAGGGCGAGGACGGTCAGGGCGATCCGCCCGGTGGCGAGGGAGAGGAGGCGGCGCACCACGGTCACACCCCCCGCTGCGCGGCCGGCGTGACGCGCGCCAGCACCAGGTTGACGAGCAGGTTGAAGGCGACGACCAGGACGATCGACACCACGAGGACGCCCTGCACCGCCGGTACGTCGCCGGCCTGCGCGGAGTCGTTGGCGAACCGTCCGAAGCCCTGGAGGCCGAAGATCCATTCCGTGACGACGGAGGCACCGACCAGGGCGGGGAACTTCAGGCCGAGGGTGGCGAGCGCCGGCCCGAGGCCGTTGCGCAGCACATGGCCGAAGAAGATCCTGCGCGGACTCAGCCCGCGGACCACGGCGCCGGTCACGTAGTTCTCGCGGTAGGCCCCGATGAGGCTGCCGCGCAGTTGCCGGGCGACATCGGCGACGACGTCGAAGCTCAGGGCGACGGCGGGCAGGGTGATGTGGGCGAGCCACGGCCCGAACCCCTGATCCGCCGGAACGTAACCGGCGGACGGGAACAGGTGCAGCCCCACCGCGAAGACCGCGACCAGCACGATGCCGACGACGAACGCCGGCATCACCGAGATCACCGTCACGAAGCCGGTGATCGCGCGGTCGACCCACGTGGTGCGGCGCAGGGCCGCGACCGTGCCGAGGGCGAAGCCCGCGACCACGCCGATGAGCAGCGCGAAGGTCGCCACCGACAGGCTCACGCCCAGGCCCAGGCCGATGAGGGTGGAGATGTCGGCGCCGTTGGTCCAGCTCGCGCCGAGCTGTCCGTGCAGGACGCCGCCGAACCAGTCCCCGTACTGGACGAGGAAGGGCCGGTTCAGGCCCCAGTGGGCCTCGACGCGGGCGACCGCTTCGGGAGTCGCTTCCTCGCCCAGCTGGATGCGCGCCGGGCTGAGCCCGCTCAGGGACCGCAGCGCGAACGTCACGAACGTCGCGACCAGGAAGACGGGCACGAAGATCGCGACCGACCGGGCGAGGGTCGCCAGGACGCGGCCCAGGGTGTGCCGTGTCCGGGCCGTCGTGGCCGGGAGACGGACGTCGGGTGGGGCCGGTGCCTCCGTCGTCGTCATGGGTTGCCCCCTCTCTGTGTTGGACGGAGTGTCAGTTGGAGCCGTCGATGGTCACGCCGGTCCAGTCGATGTGGGCCGGGTTCTCCGGCAGCGCGGAGATGGACTTGCTCTTGGCGATGAGGTTGGGCGAGGAGTACGTGAACACCAGCGCCTTGCTCTTCAGGCCGGCCCGGGTCGCCGCCTGGAGGACCTTCGGGTAGTCGGGCGAGTCCAGCGGGGTCTGGCGGACCTTGGCGATGGCGGTCTCGAAACCGGCCGGCTCGTACGGAGAGCTGAGGTTGAGCGGGCCGTTCGGGCCGAAGTGCGCGGTGAGGGTCTGCGCCGCGGAGTCGCGCCCTGTGGTGCCGTACAGCGAGAACGTCAGGTTCTTGGCGAAGAACGGTGTGGCCCAGTTCTTGTCGATCTTGATCGTGACGCTGATGCCGACCTTCGCCAACTGCGCCTGGACGATCTCGGCTTGGGGATCCTCGGCCGGGATCACAAGACTGAGCTTGAGCCCGCCCGCCTTGTAACCGGCCTCGTCCAGAAGCTTCTTCGCCTTCGCCGGGTCGTAGGCGTAGTCGTCGGCCGACTGCGGGTCGAAGGCGACGTACCCCTTCGGGAAGGGCTGGTTGGTCACCGAGCCGTAGCCGAAGGTCAGCTTGTCGACGAACTCCTGACGGTTGATCGCGTAGCGGACCGCGTCGACGACCTTGTCGTTGTCGAACGGCGCCTTGTTGGTGTTGAGGCTGAGGTTGGAGGCGTTGAAGCCGGGCTGCACGAAGACGTCGAGGCCGGCCTTCTTGGCGGCGTCGGCCTGACTGGGTGCTATGTCCGCGAAGTTGTAGACGCCGGTCTGCAGGCCGGAGACGACGGTGGACGCGTCGGGGGCGGAGCTCAGCTCGACGTTGTCGATGTGGATGTTCTCGGCGTCCCAGTAGTCCGGGTTCTTCTTCAGGACGGCCTTGGTGCCGGGGACGAGCTGGGTGACGACGAACGGGCCGGCGCCGACCGGGTTCTGGTCCAGTTTCTCGGGGGAGGCGGCCGCCTTGGGGCTGGCGATCTGCAGGACGCGCTCACCGAGGAGTTGGGGGATCTGGTAGTCGACCTGGCTGAGGTGGACCACCGCGTCCAGGCCCTGGGCGTCCACCGACTTGATGGAGGTCAGGTCGCCGAACAGAGCCGAGTTCTTCTGCTTCTGCGCCCGTTCGACGGCTGCCTTGACGGCGGTGGCGTCGACCGGCGCTCCGTCGCTGAACTTCAGGTGGGGGCGCAGGTGAAAGGTGATGACATCACCCTTGGCGTTGTACTCCCAGCTCTTGGCCAGGTCCGGAACGGCCTTTCCGTTCTTGTCCGTGCGTGTCAAAGAGGCGTACACCAGGGCGAGTTCACGGAACTGGGCGCCGCTGCCCCCGACCACCGGGTCCCAGTGGGCGGGGAAGTAGGAGGAGGTCCACTTCAGCGCGGCGCCGCCGGTGGACGACGCCGTCTGGCCGCCGCAGGCGCTGAGCGCGGGGACCAGCACGGTGGCGAGCGCGGTCCCGAGGGCGGCGGCGCGCAGTCGGCCCGACCGGCGGTCGGAACGGAGGGTGGCTGCGGAATGACGGAGCGTGAGGCGTCCGGGCATCGGTTTTTCTTTCTGCGAAGGCTCCCGCCCGCATCGGGGCAGCGGAGGGGGCAAGGGCGGCACGCCCCGCCGACGGACGCCGCGCAGCCAGGGAACACGCATGCCTGCGTGGGCTTTTGTGTGCACGTGGGCATGCCGCGCTCAGGGCAGGAGGCGTCGGCGGATCGCGGGGAGAGCCGGGAGGCTGAGGGGGTGGAGGCGACGAAACGCTGAGAGGGCGGCGCGCGATGACGGGGGACCGGCGGCGGAGCGGCGCGTGGCCGGTGCCGGCGGGACGGGCGTCAGGCGCCTGGGGGCCGCTGTGGGCGGGCGGTCAGCGACAGAGAGCGCTGCAGGTGCGCCGCAGGTCCACGTAGCGGCACTCCACGCCGGGGTGCGTCGTGAGCATGGTGCACATCCTGGGGCCGGTTCTCAGTGGCTGTCAATGGACACCAATTGGTGTCTCATTGGGCGGGACGGACCTGACCACCGATCAGAGCACCGACAGGGAAAGGCAGGGACCGTCCGCGCCGCCGCGTCCGTCCTGCGCCGATCGTGAGCCTCAAGGCAGGGCGCGAGCGTCACGGCCACGCGCCGGAACCCCGGAACCCCGGAACCTCAAAATCCTGACCACTGGTCAGAAATCCTTCAGGGAAAGGCGGGAGAGCCTCCGCCGCGGGCAGGGTGCACCGCAGCCTCCTCCGGATGCAGCCACACAGGGCCGTTGCCGGTCTCGACGCGCACGGCGTCCGCGGGAGGCCAGGGCCCATGTGCCAGCAAGTCGCGTTCCGGATCGGTCAGACTCCGGTACCGCGCGAGGGCCTCCGCGGGAGCCGTCCTCACGGACTCGCTCAGCAGCCCGGTGCCCAACTCCTCGATCGCCGACGCGTACTCCTCGTACGGCCGCCAACCGGGCACGACGCGAGACCGCGCGGGAGTGCGGACCAGCAGGGTCGGCAGCGCATAGCAGTACCCGCCGTCGGCGGTCTCCTTGGCTGTGCCGGGATGCGGCGGCCCGCCGCGCACCGACAGCACCTCGCGGACCGGCCGGCGCGCCTCGGCACGGTCCGCGCGCACCGCCTCCAGCACGGCCGCCGACGCCGCGTCGGCGGCCAGCCGCACACGGTCCAGGCCGGCCACGCCCCGTACCGCGGACTCCGCCAGCGCGAGGGTGTCCGCCGGTTCGCCGAGCACGAAGACGCTCTCCCGCAGCCGCCGCAGCACCCGCCCCGCCACCTCGTCGCCCTGCCGCTCGGCCGCCTTCGCGACGAGCGAGGACGGCCATGAACTCGCCGCGACCCGGCTCAGCCGTCGTGCCCGGGGCGCCCGCGTGTGGGCGCAGATGTCCTCGACGTAGCGGGCGTACCAGGCGGTCTCCGCCGCCGGGTCGGGCGGCGGGTCGTCGTCGTGGTCGAAGAGGACGCAGTACACGCGGCGCCAGGAGACCCGGTCCGCCAGCGCGGCGCGAAGGCGTCGGAACACCGGCTCCGATCCCCAGGCCCAGGGGCACAGCGGGTCGGTGTACTCCACCACCTCCATCCTGGGCCGGTCCGGCGGACCGCTCACGCGGCTCCCTTCCGGTGCAACCGCGCGGCCTCCTCGGCGGGCAGCAGCGTGGCCAGGGTCGCCGCGCCCAGTACCGCCGCGGCGTCCGCCTCGATACGGCGCCACACCCCCGGCAGTCCGGAGGCGGGGCCCGGGTACTCGAGCCCGGCCAGCGGCTCGCCCCGCAGGGTGATCAACTCACCGTCCACGGCACGTACGACGTCCAGCAGAGTGATCTCTTCGGCGGGCCGGCCGAGCCAGTACCCGCCCTCGCAGCCCC
The DNA here is from genome assembly GCF_042888885.1 of Streptomyces sp. NPDC002742. Lineage (NCBI taxonomy): Bacteria > Bacillati > Actinomycetota > Actinomycetes > Kitasatosporales > Streptomycetaceae > Streptomyces > Streptomyces sp. NPDC002742. Next base: position 54,076 of record NZ_JBIAQF010000013.1, on the reverse strand, counting down.
GCTGGCTGCGGACCAGGCCGGCCCTGCGCAACTCGCCCACCACGGACTTCAGGAACCGGAACGGGACGTGCTGCGAGGAGGCCATTGCTTCGCACGTGAGGGGGCGGGCGGGTTCGCGGGCGAGCTCCAACAGGGCCCGCGTGGCGTAGTCCGCCTTCGCGGAGATATGCATGCGCCCATGATGCCCGACACGGCGTGCGCCGACAGGGCTTCCACCGGTTCCTCACTTACATTGCGGGAACATTGCCGCAGGTGAAGCGCAATGGACACCTCTTGACATCCTTTTCCGGACCGCTCTAGCGTCCCCGTCCATGAGCGAGCCGTTGACGACCCCCGGCGAAGGTTTCCACCCCCATCTCCCGGACGCCGCAGGGCAGTCCGTACGACCCCTGCGCAGCCGCCTGCACCACGTCCGCGCCGACGCCCTCGACGGCGACACGGCGCAGACCGGAGGCATGCGCAGGTTCGCCGCCGTCAGCGGCACCACCGTCGGCTCCGAGAAGCTGTGGATGGGCCAGACCCACGTCGCCCCCTCAACCGCCTCCTCGGACCACCATCACGGAGCGTCCGAGACGGCCATCTACGTGGTGAGCGGACACCCCGAGTTCGTCTTCCTGGACGACTCGGGGGCGCAGCCCGAGGAAGTGCGCCTGCGCACCTCACCCGGTGACTACATCTTCGTACCCCCGTTCGTGCCGCACCGCGAGGAGAACCCGGACCCCGCCGACGAGGCCGTCGTCGTGATCGCCCGCAGCACCCAGGAGGCGATCGTGGTCAACCTGCCGCGGCTGTACGTGCTGCGGCCAGGGGAGGAGGGGCCAGGAGAGGAAGCCTGACGGGCCAGGCCGTTCGGCCGCGCGTCACGGCGAAGCGGCTCACCACCGACCCGGGGTACCCGGTGGCGTACCGCACTCCGCACCCGCACGGGGGCCACGGTCCTCGGTGAGTACGGTGTCGGGAAGATCGTCGTGACCGGCGAATCCGAACGACCCCGGAAGGAACGGACGAGATCATGCGCGTCATCGTGGCCCGCGGCCTGACGGAGGCCCTCGGATGACCGGCGGCGAGGCACCCGGCGCCGAGGAATCCGTCCTGCTGCACACCGACGGACGGGCCGCCCACCTCACTCTGAACCGGCCGAGGGCGCTGAACGCCCTGAACCACGCGATGGTGCGCCGGATCGACCAGGCCCTCACCGCCTGGGAACACGACCCGGCCGTCGAGACCGTCGTCATCACCGGCGCCGGCGAGCGCGGACTGTGCGCGGGCGGCGACATCCGTGTCGTCCACGACGACGCGCGCGACGGGGACGGAACCGCGTCCGCCGCGTTCTGGCGCGACGAGTACCACCTCAACGCCCGCATCGCCCGCTACCCCAAGCCGTACGTGGCGGTCATGGACGGCATCGTCATGGGAGGCGGCGTCGGCGTCTCCGCGCACGGCAGCGTCCGGGTCGTCACCGAACGTTCCCGCATCGCCATGCCCGAGACCGGCATCGGCTTCGTCCCAGACGTGGGCGGCACCCATCTGCTCGCCCTGGCACCCGGCGAGCTGGGCACCCATCTCGCCCTGACGGGTGCCTCGATCGGCGCGGGCGACGCCCTGCTGTGCGGCCTCGCCGACCACTACCTGCAGTCCGCGTCGCTCAGGCAGTTCGTGTCCGACCTCGCGGACCTTCCCGTGCGCGAGGCTCTGGCCCGCCATGCGCGGCCGGCGCCCCGGGGTGAGCTGGCGGAGCGGAGGGAGTGGATCGACGCCTGCTACACGGCCGACACGGTCGAGGAGATCGTCCGACGACTGCTCGCGGTAGGCGACCCGGAGGCGAAGGAGACCGCGGAGATCCTCCTCGGCAACTCGCCCACCGCTCTGAAGGTCACGCTGGCCGCCCTGCGCCGCGTGCGACGGCTCGGTTCACTGGAGCGCGTTCTGGACCAGGAGTACCGCGTGTCCTGCGCCACCCTGTCCGCCCCCGACCTGGTGGAGGGTGTCAGGGCCCAGATCATCGACAAGGACCGCGACCCGCACTGGTCTCCGGCGACCCTCGCCGAGGTCACCGACGTCGATGTCGAGCGCTTCTTCGCCTCCCTGGGTGAGCGTGAACTCGGGCTCGCCGACCCGGGAACGGCGCGGCTCGCCGACCCGGGAACGGCGACGCTGAGCGACTGAAGTCGGCGCGGGGGCGGCCTTGCGTCCACCGGACCCGGCAGCCGTCCGGAAGCCGCCCCTCCGGCCGAGTGCGTGCCGAACTCCGCCGGCGGGAAGTCGAGTTGTGCGTCACGGACGTCGAACCTCCTACGTCCCCCGCGGCCGAACCCGGCGGAGGCACCGGGCACTTCTTCGCGTGTCGTCCGGATCGGAACCGGTGACCCGCCGTTCACAACGGACCCCGCCACCTGGGACGAGAGGAAGATCACCCCAGGTGGCGCGGTCTTGGCCAGGTACTCACCACGCGGTACGGTCGGTCCGATATTGATGACGTCAAGACGGAAGCCGGTGGAAATCCGGCACGGTCGCGCCACTGTGAGCGAGACGCCCAGCCACGCCGGGCGCCGCGTGAGTCAGACCCGTAGGCGTCATCCTGTGCACCACCGAGATGGGACGCGAACTCCCGAGGAGGTCCTGCCATGGCGCAGACCGTCGCCCAGCCGACAGCCACCACCCCCGCACTTCCCGCCAAGCTGCCGCTGACCGCGATAGCTCCCTGGGCGGTCTTCTTCGGCATCCTGATGCTGGTCCTGCTGTACTTCGTCGGCGCCGAACAGGGCGCCACCTCCGTCGTCTCCGGCGAGGACGTCCACGAGTGGGTGCACGACGCCCGCCACCTGCTCGGTTTCCCCTGCCACTGACGCGAGGGACGGCACACACTCATGAACTCCGCAACGGTAAGAAACCTGCTCGTGCGAGGCATGCTCGCCGGCCTCGCGGCGGGTGTACTCGCCCTGGTCGTCGCCTACTTGCTCGGTGAACCGACAGTCGACAGCGCGATCGGCTTCGAGGAGGCCCACGCGCCCGCGCACGGGCACGAGGTCGAACTCGTCTCCCGCAGCCTCCAGTCCACCGCCGGCCTCGCCACCGGTGTCCTGGTCTACGGCATCTCCTTCGGCGGCATCGCCGCGCTCGCCTACTGCTTCGCACTCGGCCGCGTGGGCCGCTTCAGCGCCCGCGCGACCGCGCTCCTGCTGTCCGGGACCGCGCTCCTCGCCGTGTACGTCGTGCCGTTCATGAAGTACCCGGCCAATCCGCCGTCGGTCGGTGACCCCGACACGATCGGCAAGCGGACCACCCTGTACTTCCTGATGATGGTCCTCAGCGTGCTCCTGGCCGTCGGCGCCACCATCCTCGGCAAGCGCCTCGCGCCCAGCCTGGGCACCTGGTACGCCACCGTCGCCGCGGTGGCCGCCTTCGCCGTCCTGATCGGCCTGGCCTACGAGTTCCTGCCCGTGATCAACGAGGTTCCGGGGGACTTCCCGGCCACCCTGCTGTGGCGGTTCCGGCTCTCGGCCCTGGCCATCCAGGCCACCCTGTGGGGCGGATTCGGCCTCGTCTTCGGCGAGTTGGCCGAGCGCATGCTCAACCCCAGGCCCGCGGTGGTCCCGTCCGGGCGGCGATCGGTTCCGGCCGCGAACTGAATCCGTCGGGACACGAGAAAGCCCCCGGACGCTTCCGGGGGCTTTCCGGACGACCATGGTGGCGAGCCGCTCGCGGTCGGCCGGCAGGTGCCCGTTGCTGTCCTCGGTGGTGAAGTCGATACTGCGCTCGATGGCGTCGAGCAGGGCGAGCTGACCGCCGACCACGTTCTCCCAGGTCGGCGCCGTGGCGTCCTAGAAGTCCGCCATCCACACCCGGGTACCGGAGTTGAGGGCGTCGTTCCGCGCCAGGCACTGTCAGTGGTCCCGCATACGGTTGCCCAATGGATCATCAGCGGTCGTTGCCTCGCCAAGAGGACAACTTCACAGTCCGGGAGACCGGCCAACGCCCCCTGCGAGCCTGCGATATGGGTGGGCTTGTTCCACGGAGGTGCGCATCCTGCCTGGGTGGAGATCACACGTGAGCGAAACCCCGATGCACGAGGCGGGAGACGTACGAGAGGCGTGGGGCCGGGTGACCGCCTGGCTTGAACGGAACGACCCTGAAGCCCTCGCTGCGCTCGGCGGCCCGGGAAGCCATGCGGCCATCGGCGAAGCCGAACTGAACATGGGCCTGAAGCTGCCGGGGGACATGTGGCAGTGGCTGCTGGCGAACGACACCGATGCCGGCAGGCAGCCCGATGGCCGATCGTGTCTGGTGGCGCTGGGGTGCGAGGTAGCGGCAATCCCCGTCGGCCATCTCCTTCTTGGTCTGACGGATATCCAGCGGGTCTACCTCAGCCGGATGGGCCTGGAGGAGATGCAGCCGTCCGCGGACCTCGACCATCCGTTCTGGCGTCGTGAGTGGGTGCCGATCGCCGCGGAGCGTGACGGTCTCTACGGGACGTTTCTGGACACGCTCAACGGAACCATCGGAACGTGGGCTGATGCACACGATCCCGAGCAGGGCGTATACGCCTCGTTGTCCGCTTTCTTCCAAGAGGCGGCGGACCGGCTGGAAGGGGTGTCCTCGGGAGACTGGAGAGGCCCCGGCAAGTCTGCTGCAACCCGTAAGCTCGATCCCCGTCCGGAGGACGAACCGATACGCCTCTGGGCACGCACCAACGGCTATCTGGTAAATGATCGTGGACGTATCCCCGCGTCCATCCGCGAGGCTTACGAGGCAGCACAGAGGTGAGCACAGGATCCGGCCTGCGCCGGGTCCGGCCGCGAACGCGAACACGGGCGGTGACCGGGCTCAGCCCGGTCACCGCCCGTGCGGTTCAACTGCCTTCGCCCTGCCACCGTCCCAGCGGCCGGCTCAGTGACCTTAGCCGCCGAACACCTTCAGAATGCGCTCCGCCGCTAGCGTGGCGGTCAACCCGCCCTCCCGCACCTGCCGTTCGAGGTCGGGGGTGACGGCCCGTACGGCCTGGTCGTTGTGCAGGCGGCCGAGGAGTTCGTCGCGGACCATCGTCCAGGTCCAGTCGACCTGCTGGTCGCGGCGCTTGTCGGCGAGACGGCCGGTCGAGTCGAGCAGGGTGCGGTGCTGTTCCAGGCGGTCCCAGACGGTGTCCAGACCGGCCGATTCGCGGGCGCTGCAACTCAGCACCGGAGGCGTCCAGGCCGCGTCCCTGCCGTGCATCAGCCGCAGGGCGCCAGCCAGTTCACGCGCGGCGGACTGGGCGTCGCGCGCGTGCGGGCCGTCCGCCTTGTTGACGGCGATCACGTCGGCCAGCTCCAGGACGCCCTTCTTGATGCCCTGCAACTGGTCCCCGGTGCGCGCCAGCGTCAACAGCAGGAAGGAGTCGACCATGTTGGCCACCGCGGTCTCGGACTGGCCGACCCCGACCGTCTCCACCAGCACCACGTCGTAGCCGGCCGCTTCCATCACCACGATCGACTCGCGGGTCGCCTTGGCCACCCCGCCGAGCGTTCCGGCGGTGGGGGAGGGGCGGATGAAGGCGGCCGGGTCCACGGCCAGGCGCTCCATACGGGTCTTGTCGCCGAGGATCGAGCCACCCGTACGGCTGGAGGACGGGTCGACGGCGAGCACCGCGACCCGGTACCCCAGCGAGGTCAGCATCGTGCCGAACGCGTCGATGAACGTCGACTTGCCCACGCCGGGCACCCCGCTGATGCCGATCCGCCGTGCCTTCCCGCTGTGCGGGAGCAGCTCGGTCAGCAATTCCTGTGCCAGCGCCCGGTGCTGGGGCCGGGTGGACTCGACGAGGGTGATGGCGCGGGCGACGAGCGCCCGCTTCCCGTCGAGTACACCCTTGACATAGGTGTCGAGTTCGATCACAGGTCGTGCCCGAGGTCGGCAGAGAGCCGCTGGACGAGGTCGTAGGCCGCGTCCGGGATCACCGTCCCCGGCGGGAAGACGGCGGCCGCGCCCATCTCCAGCAGGGTCGGCACGTCCTGCGGCGGGATCACCCCGCCGACCACGATCATGATGTCCTCGCGGCCCTCGGCCGCCAGCTCCTCGCGCAGTGCCGGGACGAGGGTGAGGTGTCCCGCGGCCAGCGACGAGACGCCCACGATGTGCACGTCCGCCTCCACCGCCTGACGGGCCACCTCACCCGGCGTCTGGAACAGCGGGCCGACGTCGACGTCGAAGCCGAGGTCGGCGAAGGCGGTCGCGATCACCTTCTGGCCGCGGTCGTGACCGTCCTGGCCCATCTTGGCGACCAGGATGCGCGGGCGACGGCCCTCGGCCTCCTCGAACGCGTCCACCAGCGTACGGGTGCGGTCCACGGACGGGGACTCCCCTGCCTCGTTGCGGTACACCCCGGAGATCGTACGGATCTGGCCCGAGTGGCGCCCGTACACCTTCTCCAGGGCGTCGGAGATCTCCCCGACGGTGGCCATGGCGCGGGCCGCGCGCACCGCCAGCTCCAGCAGGTTGCCCTCACCGCCCGCGGCACGCGTCAGGTCGTCCAGCGCGTCCTGGCACGCCCGCTCGTCACGCTCGGCCCGCAGCCGGCGCAGCTTCTCGATCTGCTGCGTGCGTACGGAGGAGTTGTCGACCTTGAGGACGTCGATCTTCTCGTCGGTCTCGACCCGGTACTTGTTGACGCCGATGACCGGCTGGCGGCCGGAGTCGATGCGGGCCTGGGTGCGCGCCGCGGCCTCCTCGATCCGGAGCTTGGGGATGCCGGCGTCGATGGCCTGCGCCATGCCGCCCGCCGCCTCGACCTCCTCGATGTGCTGCCAGGCCCGGCGGGCGAGGTCGTACGTCAGCTTCTCGATGTACGCACTGCCGCCCCACGGGTCGATGACCCGGGTCGTACCCGACTCCTGCTGGAGCAGCAACTGCGTGTTGCGGGCGATCCGCGCGGAGAAGTCGGTGGGCAGCGCGAGCGCCTCGTCCAGGGCGTTGGTGTGCAGCGACTGGGTGTGGCCCTGGGTGGCGGCCATGGCCTCCACACACGTACGCGTCACGTTGTTGAACACGTCCTGCGCGGTCAGCGACCAGCCGGAGGTCTGCGAATGGGTGCGCAGGGAAAGGGACTTGGCGTTCTGCGGGTCGAACTGCCTCACCAGCTTCGCCCACAGCAGGCGCGCCGCCCGCAGCTTGGCGACCTCCATGAAGAAGTTCATGCCGATCGCCCAGAAGAACGAGAGCCGCGGCGCGAACGCGTCCACGTCCAGGCCCGCCTCGCGGCCCGCCCGGATGTACTCGACGCCGTCCGCGAGCGTGTACGCCAGCTCCAGGTCGGCCGTCGCGCCCGCCTCCTGGATGTGGTACCCGGAGATCGAGATGGAGTTGTAGCGCGGCATCCGCTGCGAGGTGTACGCGAAGATGTCGGAGATGATCCGCATCGACGGCTTCGGCGGATAGATGTAGGTGTTGCGGACCATGAACTCTTTGAGGATGTCGTTCTGGATGGTCCCGGCCAGCTTCTCGGGCGGCACGCCCTGTTCCTCGGCTGCCACGATGTACAGCGCGAGGACGGGCAGCACGGCGCCGTTCATCGTCATCGACACGGTCATCTTGTCCAGCGGGATGCCGTCGAAGAGCTGGCGCATGTCGTAGATGGAGTCGATGGCCACGCCCGCCATACCGACATCGCCCGTCACGCGCGGGTGGTCGCTGTCGTAACCCCGGTGCGTGGGCAGGTCGAAGGCGATCGACAGGCCCTTCTGCCCGGCCGCGAGGTTGCGGCGGTAGAAGGCGTTGGACTCCTCTGCGGTGGAGAAGCCCGCGTACTGGCGGATCGTCCAGGGCTGGTTGACGTACATCGTCGGGTACGGGCCGCGCAGATACGGTGCCACGCCGGGGTACGTGTCGAGGAAGTCCAGGCCTTCCGTGTCACGGCCGGTGTACAGCGGCTTGACCGCGATGCCCTCCGGGGTCTCCCAGACGGCCTCGCTCGCGCCCGTGGCCTTCTCGGCGGCGGCACTCCACTCGTCGGCGCTGCCTTCGGAGGTGGGCGTCCCCAGCTCGATTCCGGAGAAGTCGGGGATTCCCATCAGGACACTCCCATGCGGTCGAGGGTGGCGGAAAGGACGGCGACGGCGTCGCAGCCCGCGAAGACATAGGCGTCCACACCGGGGTACTGCCCGGGACGGCCGGCCAGGAACACATGCCGGGCACCCGCGGCCGTGAGGGCCTCGGCCGTGCTCGCGGCCTGCTCCTCGTACAAGGCGTCACTGGAGCACAGGCACGCCTCGGTGGCGCCGCTTTCCTCGAACGTGCCGGCCGTGACCGGCTCGATGCCGCCGGCCTGGAACAGGTTCGCGACGAACGTCGACCGCGCGGTGTGCGCGGCGGCGGGGCCGATCGTGGCCAGGTAGATCCGCGGACGGGACCCGGTGGCGGCGAGGTGCGCGTCGGAGCGGGCCCGCAGCGCCTCGTACGCCTCGTCGCGCCGTACGCGCGGCAGGCCGCCGGACGGCGCCTCGGGCGCGGGTTCACGCTCCACCGGGCGCTCGGCCAGGTTCGGGAACTCGCTGACGCCGGTGATCGGTTCGCGCCGCTTGGCGAGCTTCGCCGAGCGCGCCGCCCAGGTCTTCGCCAGATCCTGGCCAAGACGCCCCGAGCGAAGTGCGGCGGCCTGGCCACCGCTCTGCTCGATCCCCTGGAAGAACTCCCAGCCCGCGTGGGCGAGTTCGTCGGTGAGCTGCTCCACGTACCAGGAACCGCCCGCCGGGTCGATCACCCGGGACAGGTGCGACTCCTCGATGAGGATCGTCGAGGTGTTGCGGGCGATGCGCCGCGCGAAGGCGTCCGGCAGGCCGAGCTCGTGGTCGAAGGGCAGGACGGTGACGGAGTCGGCGCCGCCGACCCCGGCCGCGAGCGTCGCGATGGTCGTGCGCAGCATGTTCACCCACGGGTCGCGGCGCGACATCATCACCGGCGAGGTCACGGCGTGCTGCACCTGCGCACCCGCGCCCGGCGCCCCGCACACCTCGGCGACCCGGGCCCACAGCCTGCGCGCCGCCCGCAGCTTGGCGATCGTCAGGAACTGGTCGGCGGTCGCGGCGTACCGGAACTCCAGCTGGGCGCAGGCCTGTTCGACGGACAGCCCCGCTTCGGTCAGCTCCCGCAGATAGGCGACACCGGTCGCCAGCGAGGCGCCCAGTTCCTGCGCGGCCGAGCCGCCGGCCTCGTGGTACGGCAGAGCGTCCACGGTCAGGGCCCGCAGCCCGGGGTACTCGTCCACGCACCGGAGGGCGAGCGAGGCGGCCGGAGCGAAGTCCATCGCGGATCCCGAACGGGCCTCATGGCCCAGGGGGTCGGCGCCGAGGTTGCCGCGCACCTCACTCGGCACGACGCCGCGTTCCTCGTACAGCCGGAACAGTTCCTGGGCCGCCGGGGCGACATCGGGTCCCGCGTCGAGGACTACGGGCGCCAGATCGAGGAAGACGCCTGCGAGGACTCCTTCGAGCGAGGGGACCGGAATGCCGCCCTCGCCGACGGCGAGCCACAGCGAGGTGACGCCGTTCTCCAGGTCACCGAGCACCAGGGCGTTGTCGGCCGCCGTGTGCCGCTGCCGTACGTCCCAGCCGCCGGAGGTGTTGCCCTCGGGCCGGCTCCCTCGGACGAAGGGGGCGAATCCGGGGAAACCGGCATCGGTGGTCGTGTCACGCGCGGTGTACAACGGGCGGGTGGCGAGCCCGTCCTCGAGCGAGGAGGACAGCGCGGCTTCGGCTGTCGCGCTCGAGACCTCCTTGCCCGATTTGCGCAGCACGCCTTCTACCAGGAGCTGCCACTGGTCATGGGTCGCGGAAGGGAACTCGGCGGCCAGCGCGAGCCCGTCATTGGGCAGGACTGTCATGCTCGGATGCTAGGTCAGAGTTCTGGAGCGGCAGCAGAGGCCAGGCCTGTGACCTTGGCCTCTTGGCTCCGGTGACCCAGATCTCAGGCACCTGATCGACACCCCCGGGGCGCTCTGGCAGGGTGAACCGATGCGGATACCCAGGCAGGCAGCCCGAGTCGCGATACTGGATCCGGCGGGGGCTGTCTTCATGTTCCGGTACGACAACGACGAAGTCGGCGTCCACTGGGCGCTGCCCGGCGGCGGAATGGATCCGGGTGAGACGCCGCTCCAGGCGGCCGAGCGCGAACTGCGCGAGGAGACCGGGTGGACGGACGTCGAGCTCGGCGGCACGGTGCTGTGTCTGTGGGAGCACGACTTCACCCGGGCCGGTGTGCCCGTGCGGCAGCACGAACACATCTTCCTCGCCTACGGGCCTCGCCGGGAACTGCTTGGCGAGCTGGGCGCGGCGCACACGGCCGACGGGATCCTCCGGGGGAGATGGTGGTCGCCGGACGATCTCTCGAACCCGGCCGAGGCGCTCTGGCCGCCGCAGCTTCCGGACCTGCTGGCCGCCGTACGACGGGACGGCCCACCGGGGACACCGGTCGACCTCGGTCTCGTGCCGATCGGGCCCGGCGGCACCTCGCCCTGACCGTGGGGAGGGCGGCCTGGCAGGGAAGGAATCCGGCCCCCTGCCTCGGCGAACCGCCGGCCCGCGGCCGATCAGTACACGTCGCGGACGTACCGCCTCTCGGCGGCGAGCTGCTTGACGTACGCGGCGGCCCCGTCCGCGCTGTGGCCGCCGTGGGAGACGGCGATGTCCCGCAGGGCCTGGTCGACGTCCTTGGCCATGCGCGAGGCGTCGCCGCACACGTAGAAGTGCGCTCCCTCCTGGAGCCAGGACCACAGCTGGGGGCCGTGCTCGCGCATCCGGTCCTGGACGTAGACCTTGGCACGCTGGTCGCGGGAGAAGGCGGTGTCGAGGCGGGTGAGCGTGCCGTCGGCGAGGAGGGCGGTCAGCTCGTCCTCGTAGTAGAAGTCGGTGGCCCGGTGCTGCTCGCCGAAGAAGAGCCAGTTGGGCGCGCGGTGGCCCAGGACGCGGCGCTCGTCCAGGAAGCCGATGAAGGGGGCGATCCCGGTGCCGGGGCCCACCATGACCATGGGGGTGGCGGGGTCGGCCGGCGGCCGGAACTTCGGGGAGGGCTGGACGAAGACCGGTACGGGCGTGCCGGGGTCCGCGTCGGCGAGAAAGGGCGAGCAGACGCCCTGGCGCGGTCGTCCGTCCGGGTTCTCGTAGCGGACGACGGAGACCGTGAGAGAGACGAGGTGGGGGTCGGTCAGCGGGCTGGACGAAATGGAGTACAGCCGGGGCTGGAGGGGCTTGAGCACCTCGGCCCACTCCTGGGCACCGGCGCGGACGGGGTGTTCGGCGATGACGTCGACTGCCTGGCGGCCCCAGGACCACTTGGCCAGCTCGTCCTTGTTGTCGGGGCGCAGCAGCTTCTTCAGTACCCGGTCACGGGTGCGTTCGGCGACGAAGCGCAGCAGGCCGGGGGTGATCCGGGTGATGTCCAGGTGCCGGTGCAGGGCCTCGTGGAAGGGGATCGCCCCGATGCCCCCGCTTCCGTTCAGGTTCACCGCGCTGTCCGGGGCGAGCCCGGTGGTGGCCAGCCATTCGGTGACGAGGTCCGCCGAGTTGGCGGGGCGTACGCCGAGAGCGTCGCCCGCCCGGTAGACGAGCGGGGTCCCGCTGTCGCGGGTGTCGAAGGTGAAGCGCCGGACCTCCTTGCCCGCTCCGGGCAGGCTGAGCAGTCGGTTGCCGGCCAGGCGGGTGGTGACGGGGGCCGCCTTCCTCGCCGGGGGAGCGGACGGCGGCGTCAGGGGAACGGACGGTTGCCCCGGGGCGGCCGTCGAGGGGGCGGGACCGGGCAGCGAGGCCGTTTCCGAGCCGTCCGTCAGTGAGGTGAGGACCTGGTCGAGCCAGGCCGTGGCCGAGGGCTCGTAGTCGGGCTCGCAGTCCGTACGCGGGGCCAGCCGTACGGCACCCAGTTCGTCGAGGCGCTGGTCGAGGCGGCGGCCGTGGCCGCAGAAGTCGTCGTACGAGGAGTCGCCGAACGCGAGGACCGCGTAGCGGACGCCCTCCAGGCGGGGTGTGTCGGGTGCCGTCAGGGAGTCCCAGAACCCGGAGCCGTTGTCGGGGGCTTCACCGTCGCCGAAGGTGCTGGTGATCAGGAGGATGTCGGCACCGGTGGGCAGTCTCCCCGGGTGGGCGTCGTCCATGCCGACCAGGGTCGCCCTGTGCCCGGTGGTGGTGAGCCGGTCGGCGGCGGCCGTGGCGAACTCCTCCGCGTTGCCGGTCTGCGAGGCCCACAGCACGACGACCTCCCGGACCGGGGTGGCAGGCGCCCCGGCCGGCGGCGGCGTTCCCGGAGCGGCCCGGGAGTACAGGCCGGCCAGCACACCGTTCACCCACAGCGCGTGCTCGGGGCTGAAGGGTGCGCCCGGCGGCAGCACCGGCACGCCCGGAGCGCCCGACGCGAGGCCGGCGAGGAAACCGATCAGGTACTGGCGTTCGTGCTCGGCCAGGACAGGCGGTGGGGCGGGCTCGAGTCCGAAGACGCCCGCGGGACCCGGGGGAAGGGCGCCCGCCGTGCTCGGCCCACCGGACGCGGCGGCCGTCACCTCGCCGGGACGGGCACCGGTCCTCGTCCCGGCCGTGGGCGGTGCCGCCACCGCCACCGGCGTCGCCACCTTCGTCAGGGACACCGCGCAGGCCTTGAACTCCGGCTGGAAGGACAGCGGATCGACGGCGTCGCTGGTCACGGCGTTGATGCTCAGGTATTCGCCGTACACGTCGTTCCAGTGGAAGGGCGCGAAACAGCAGCCGGGCCGGACCCGGTCGCTCACCGCGGCGGGCAGCACCGCCCGGCCACGCCGCGATGCGACCTCCACCGAATCGCCGTCGACGACACCCAGGGCGGCGGCGTCGTCCGGGTGCAGCTCCACGAAGGGCCCTGGGTTGAGCTTGTTCAGCTTGGCGACCCGGCCCGTCTTGGTGAGGGTGTGCCACTGGTGCTGCAGCCGGCCGGTGTTCAGGACGTACGGATAGTCGTCGTCCGGCATCTCGGCGGGTGCGATGTGCGGGCGGGCGTGGAACACGGCCCGGCCGCTCGCCGTGGGGAAGACCGGACCGCCGCCGTCCTGATCCACATAGCGGATCGGGTTGCGGTCGGGACCGTCCTCACGCGCGGAGGGCCACTGCACCGGGGTGGACCGCAGCCGGTCATAGGTGACACCTCGCAGGTCGTAGCCGGTCCTCGGGTTGTGGGCGCGCCTGATCTCCTCGAAGACCTCTTCCGCGCTGTCGTACGAGAAACCCCGCTCGTATCCCATCGCGCGGGCGACAGCGGCGATGATCCGCCAGTCCGCCGTCGCCTCCCCTGGCGGGTCCACCGCGGGCCGGGCCAGCGTGACATTGCGCTCGCTGTTGACGAGGACGCCCTCCGTCTCGGTCCACAGCGCTCCCGGCAGGACGACATCGGCGTAAGCGTTGGTCTCGGTCTCGGCGAACACATCCTGGGTGACGACGAACTCGGCCCGCTCCAGGCCCTCGATGACGATCCTGCGGTTGGCCACGGACGCGACCGGGTTGGTGCAGATGATCCAGCACGCCTTGATGTCCCCGTCGGCCATCTTCCGGAACATCTCGATCGTGCCCCGGCCGACCCCGTCCTCGCGGACGGTGCCGGGGGGCAGCTCCCACAACTCCTCGATGAAGGCGCGCTCCGCGTCGACCAGCACCGACCGCTGGCCGGGCAGACCCGGACCCATGTACCCCATCTCCCGGCCGCCCATCGCGTTGGGCTGACCCGTCAGCGAGAACGGACCGCTGCCGGGCCGGCAGATCGCGCCCGTCGCGAGATGCAGATTGACCAGCGCGTTGGTGTTCCAGGTGCCGTGCGTGGACTGGTTGAGCCCCATGGTCCAGCAGCTCATCCATTCCCCGGCCTCGCCGATGAGCCGGGCCGCCGCCCGGATGTCGTCCTCCGGGACGCCGGTGATGTCGGCGACCGTGGCGGGCGGGTAGCCGGCCAGGAACTCCGGCATCTCCTCCCACCCCTCGGTGTGCGCGGCGATGAACCCGGGGTCGGTGTGCCCGTTCTCGTACAGCAGGTGCAGCAGGCCGTTGAGCAGCGCCAGGTCCGTTCCGGGCCGGACGGGCAGGAAGAGGTCCGCCTTGTCGGCGGTCGCGCTGCGGCGCGGGTCGACGACGATCAGTTTGGCGCCGCCCGACTTGACCCGGTCCATCATCCTGAGGAAGAGGACGGGGTGGCAGTCGGCCATGTTGGAGCCGATCACGAAGAAGACGTCGGCGCGCTCGAAGTCCTGGTACGAGCCGGGCGGGCCGTCCGCGCCCAGCGACAGCTTGTAACCGGTGGCCGCGCCGGCCATGCACAGCCGGGAGTTCGACTCGATCTGGTTCGTCCGTACGAAGCCCTTGGCCAGCTTGTTCGCCAGGTACTGGGCCTCCAGGCTCATCTGCCCGGAGACGTAGAACGCGAAGGCGTCCGGGCCGTGCTCGTCGATCACCGCCCGAAGGCGGCGCGCGGTCTCGGCGATCGCGGCGTCCACCGGGGTGGGCTCGGGCTCCTCCCCCCGTTCCGCGCGCACGAGGGCGGAGGTCAGCCGCCCGGGGGCGGCGAGCATGTCCGCCGTGGTCGCGCCCTTGGTGCACAGGCGGCCGAAGTTCGCGGGGTGGGCCTTGTCGCCGGACGCCTTCAGGACCGTACGCCGCCCGTCGGGGCCCGTCCCGATGTCGAGGACCATCCCGCAGCCGACACCGCAGTACGAGCAGACCGTCCGTACCTGCTGGGTGGTGGTGGTCACGAGCGGCCCTCCGTGTGATCGGTGCCTTCCTCCACCGACGCTACGAAGTGCCCATTACGTGGTTGTCACACCGTCCGATCGCGAGGGGTTACGCGCTCCACACAGCGGTGCTCCTGTGCTTGTGAGGCCCGAGGCCGGACGACGGGCCGCCGCGCCGCACGGACAAGGCAGGCCGGCGGCCGCCGCCCAGGCCTGCCGCCCGGCCGTCGCCTCAGTAGCCGAGGCTCGTCGTGTACGCGCACTCGGTGTAGACGTAGCCGGGCGACAGTTTGGCGGTGTCCGAGGCGGGGGACTTTCCGGTGCCGCTCCGGGACTTGTGCACGAAGTAGGTGGTGCCGACGGGCAGCCGGACGGTCCGCTGGGGGTAGTGCTTGGCGCTGTCACTGCACGGCTTGAAGCCGATCCCCAGCGTGCTGCCGAGGCTGTACGTGCTGCAGCTCCCACAGGCCTTGAGGTCGAAGCTTCCGGTCACCGGTCCCGTGTACAGGACCGTGATGTCGTCGGGGCTGTCGTTCTTGACCGTGACGGCGATGCTGCCGCCCGATGCCGTGGTCGGCAGACGCTTCCCGGCCGCCGGCACCGTCTGCGCGACCTCCGCGGCGATGGCTATCTTCTGGGCGCGCGCCCGGTTCTTGTGGTGCGGGTTGTTCTTGGCGAAGTCGTTCATGGTGGTGACGGCGTCACTGAAGTTCCCGTCCTTGTACTGGTGCACACCGCAGGCGTACGCGCCCGAACGCGCGCTCTGCGAGGCCCGGTCGGCGTCCTTGCCGAGGGCGTCGGACAGGCCTGCCTGCTCCCCGGGCAGTCCGCGGACCTGGGTGTCGAGGCCGTTCAGTTGCTGGACGGCGGCACAGGGGTCGTCGCCGCTCACGGACTTGACCGCCTTGTCGACCGCGGTCCTCACGGCGGGTTCCACCTTCGCGGCCTCTGCGGACTTGGGGAAGGTCGACAGGAGTTCGCCGAACCGCGCGGTCCAGTCCGCGTCGTCGCCGCCGAGAGAGGCGGCCGCGCACTCGTAGAGCGACGTGGCCAGCCGGTCGTCGGGCCAGGTGGCCAGGTCTCCGAGTTTCCCTCTGTCCATCGTGCGCGGGACCGTACGGAGGTACTTCAACGGGGATACGGCGGAGCAGTAGTTCTTCTGCGCGTACGGGGCCCCGACAGTGGCGTAGAAGGTCTTGAGCCGGTCGGGGACACGCTGGGCCGCGCGTGAGGCCGGGTGGTCCTCGCCGAGCGCGCTGTACGCGGCCAGGGCGCGGCGGTAGCCGGCCTCGGCCGTTTCGAACGTCTGCTTCCCGGACTGCTCGACCAGCTTGTCCGCCCGGTCGAGCCGGTCCAGGAGCATCTGCTCCGTGGCTTCGTCGCGCGCCCCGTCGTACAGGACGACTCCACCGGCGGGTACGGCCAGCAGCACGACGGCGAGCGCCGCCGCGATCAAGGCGCTCGGCAGCAACGCCAACCGGGTCCGCAGGCCCACGGACGCCCCGTGTGCCGCAGCGAGCGCCAGGAAGACCAGGTAGAGCACGACCGTCGTGCCGGGGACCCCGTCCGGGTCCGCGGGCAGGGCCACCAGAAGCAGGATCGCCGTCGCGACCAAGCACGCGGCCATCAGCCCCCAGCGGCGCACGACGGCGTAACCGAGCCCGAGCCCGCTGAGGTTCAGCAGGGCCACCGCGAGGGCTCGCCCCGGATCGGCGGGAGCGGGCGGCGGCGCGGTCGGCATCGGTGGAACGACGAAGTCGTCGCGAGCGCCTTGTTGATCCCAGGACATGACGGTTCCCCCCGTCAATCACGCCTGAAGTTCTATGACTTGTCAGCGTACGGTCAGTAGGTGAGCGGCGACAGAGCCCCGAGGCGGACGTCTGCGACCCGCCTGTCCCGCTGGATAACAGACGCCCCGCGCGTATCGCGCAGGCCGACGCCACCAGGGCAACGTTCCCCTGAACAACCATCTCTGGCAAGTGACTTGTTCTTGCAAGTAATATGCAACAAGCTGTGCGGGTCCTTACCGACCGCCGTGTGACATGGAGTCCTGTCGTGCCTCAGCCAATGCCGGATGCCGGACCGCAGCGGGTCCTCGCGGCCTCGAACTTCGTCTACACCGTCGGCAGCGGCCTCTATCTGACCGCAGGGGTCCTGTACTTCACCCAGGCCGTTCGTCTTCCGGCGGAAGAGGTGGGCATCGGGCTCGCCGTCGCGGGCCTTGTCGCGCTGGCCCTCGGAGTGGCGGTCGGGCACCTCGCCGACCGGGCCGGAGCACGCGGTGTCTACGCGGCCACCCTCGTGATCCAGGCCCTGACCACAGCCTCGTTCGTGTTCGCCGACAGTTTCTGGCCGTTCGTGCTCGCCGTCTGCGCCGCCACCGGGGCGAAGGCGGCCGGAACGGCCGCCCGCTCCCCGCTCATCAGGCACTACGGAGGGGAGCGGCCCCAGGAGTTCCGGGCCCGTCTCCGCGCGGTGACCAACCTCGGCATCTCCCTCGGCGCCCTGGGGGCGGGTTGGGTGGTCCAGGTCGGCACGCTGACGGCCTATCAACTCATGCTCATCGGCAACGCGATCGCCTTCCTGGTCTCCGCGGCGCTGCTGGTCCTTCTCCCGCCCGTCGCGCCCGTGCCCGTCACCGGCGGCCCTCGCTGGACGGCGCTCCGAGACCGCCCTTACCTGCTGCTCACCGCGCTGGACGGCGTCATGGCCATCCAGTTCAAGGTGCTCACCGTGGCCATCCCGCTCTGGCTGGTCGGTGCCACCGCCGCCCCCCACTGGCTCATCTCGGCCATCATGATCACGGGCACCGTCATGGTCGTCGTGTTCCAGGTGCGGGTCAGTCGTGGCGTCGCTTCGCCCGCGGCCGGTGGCCACGCCTATCGCCGGGCAGGCATGGCCTTTCTCGTCTCGTGCTCGGTGGTGTCACTGTCCGCGGGGGTCCCGGCGTGGGCAGCCGCGGTCCTGCTCATCACCGCGGTCGTGATCCACACGGTCGGCGAGCTGTGGCACTCCGCCGCGGGCTTCGAGGTGTCCTTCACGCTCGCCCCACCGCACGCGACAGGCCAGTACCTCGGTGTGTTCGGCCTGGGCGCCGGACTGGCCGAGGCCATGGGGCCAGGTCTCCTCATCGCGCTCTGCGTCACCTGGGGCCGCCCCGGCTGGTACGTCCTCGGGGCGCTGTTCGCGCTCACGGGGATGGCGGCCCCCTTCGCGGTCCGCTGGGCGCAGGACCATCGCCAAGGGCGGCAACCACACCTCACCACCCCGCGAACACCGAAGACGAACCGGAAGCACACAACTGCGGCCGACTTCGCCGGCGGGACTCGCCATCAACCGTCGGAACCGGCGGGACGGCTCCGCTCCCGGTCGTTCGGCGAGGCCTGAGCGCGGCATGATCGCCTTCTTGGTCCCGTTTGATGCCATCTTGGCGGGCGGTTTGTGACGGTGAGCCATACGCGGCCCGCTCGTCGACGCCGGTCGGCGGCCGGGTGCGCGCGGGGCGGCGGAGTCGTCACGACACGCATGTGGCGGCGGTACCGGTCCACCTGACGGCCCTTGCTCTCTGGTGAGTGGCGCTCTCGCCGTGTAACGTCGCTGGCAGATGTCGTGGTTCGCAGTACCTGCCCGCGCCGTGGTGCGGGCGTTTTGCTGTGCAGTGCCCGAGGACCAGGACGACTACCTCCGGGTCCGCGCGGTGCGGATCCGTCATCGAGTGAGAGGCACTGGCATGGCCAGCGGAACTGTCAAGTGGTTCAACGCCGAAAAGGGCTTCGGTTTCATCGCGCAGGACGGCGGCGGCCCCGACGTCTTCGCGCACTACTCCAACATCAACGCCAGTGGCTTCCGTGAGCTCCAGGAAGGCCAGGCCGTGACCTTCGACATCACTCAGGGTCAGAAGGGCCCCCAGGCGGAGAACATCACCCCCGCCTGACCTTTGTGTCACGCAGGCACGGTGCCCCAAGGAACACCCACGTTGGGGCACCGTGCACCGCGGCAGATCAGAAGGCTCCGCCGCTTTTCCCCCCCCGGGGTGGCCTGGCCGCGTACCGACGCGGCGGTGATGTGCCACTCGTCCGCGGGGCGGATGCGAACCTCCTTTCCGGCGCCACCGGCGCCGAGGTTCTGACGGCCCAAGTGTGGCCGTCGTCCCTCCTTCACGCCCGACAGCCCCCGCGCAGGGCCTTGGTGAGGCGTGCGCGTTCTTGTGGACTCCGGCCGTCATCGTCTCCAGGCTGTCGGTGTTTCCCGGCTGTCCGTGTCTCCCGGCTGTCAGTGGCCGCCGACGGATGTCGCTCCCTGCGATGCCGAACGGCCCCACATCGATTCCGTGGCCTGCGGCCGTGTTGATGATGTGTGTGATTCCTGACATCGCCCAATACCCCCAACGGTTCGTCGGCTCACCAGCCGCGTAAGCGGCGGTGCCGTGCGACGCGTACGGCGTCGTGGGCCGAAGGCCGTACGCGTCATGGGCCAAGCGGGCGCCGATCACCCGTCCGGCCCGTGCGGCCTCCTGGATCGAGGCGGTGACTGCGGCACCCTGGCCGCGTGGGGCCGCGTCGCAACCCGATGTCCGGCCGCACCGCCACCGGCTGACGGACTGCCAGGAACATGCCGCCGGGGCGCCGCCCATCGGACCGGGACCTCTCACGGTGGCGCGATCGGCGGGGTGACGGTCCCCGCAGGCCTCGGCGGACCGTCGGATCGGAGCGGAGGGACGTTACTCACTTTCGGGTGACGGAAGGGTGCGGCGCGACGATGTGACGGATGCCCGAATATGGACTGGATGCTGTAGGAGTACGGGAGTTGGCGATGACAGGGCATCACTCTTCGGCTTTCAGCAGTTAAAGGACCGATACAGACGTCTGTAACCGACATGTTCGTAATTGGTAACAGGGGTCGGGTGTTGCCCGTCCCGGGCGGCGACGTGGAGCAACTTATGAGTCCTCGGCCACCGGGCCGGGACTCGCACAGGGTCGCACCGTGCGGTTCCCCGTAGTGGGGTGCTCGCACGGGGTGTGCCGGCTCTCGAACCTTGAGGAGCATTCATGTCCGTTTCCACGTCTGTCACGGCCCGCCGTATGGTGGCCGCGGCTCTCGCGGCCGGCGCGATGGTCGGCTCGACCGCCGTTTCCGCCTCCGCCGCGGAGCCGCGCTTCGAGCGCACCCACGTCGCCATCAGCCGGGTTCAGGCCGACGCGCCGGGCTTCAATGACCGCTCCAGCCGTTCGCTGAACGCTGAGTGGGTGGAAATCACCAACACCGCCCGCCGTGACGTGAATCTGAACGGCTGGACGCTGTCGGACAAGGACGGCAACCGCTACACCTTCCGGCACTACACCCTGGCCGGCCGTTCCACCGTCCGGATCCACACGGGCTACGGCCGCGACACCAGCCGTGACCTCTACCAGGACCGCCGCAACGAGGTGTGGGACAACCACTCCGACGTCGCCACGCTGAAGAACGACCGCGGCCGTTTCGTCGACAGTGCTTCCTGGGGCCGGCACCACGATCGTGACCACGGCCGCGATGACAACCGCGGTCACGGCGACAACCGCGGTCACGGCGACAACCGTGGTCACGGCGACAACCGTGGTCACGGCGACAACCGCGGTCACGGTGACGAGCACGGCGGCGGTCACCGCGGCCGCTGAACGGCCCTTGGTGGCAAGCCCGTTCCGGGGCCGGACGGCGAGGTGGCCGGCTGAAGGCCGGGCGCTGTCGGGCCCCGTGATCGCCTGGCCTGCTCGACGGCCTCGCTGAGGAAGACCCGCACCGGACGGTGCGGGTCTTCTGCGTCCGGCGCACGCGGGCCGCACCGGTCGATGGTCCGCTCGGCCGCGGCGATCACCGAAGGCTTCGCAGGGGATCGGCAACTGCGGCCCTTTGACTGCGTGTTCGGCTGTTCTGGCGTGCGCGGTTGCAGGCGTCGCTGCTGGGAGCGGCCGGCGGGGGAGGGGAAGGCGTCCTCGCGCGGTCGGGCGGGCTCAGCGCGGCCCCGCCCCGATCCCGATGCCGTCGAGCAGGAGGATCACATCCACCGCTGCCACGACGATCGCCGTCGCGAACGCCAGCCGTTCCCGGCGGCGTCCCAGTACCGTCCCCGTCACCGCCACCAGGAAGACCACCGACAGGGCCACCACCTCGCGGCCGCCGGGCGGACCCGCGGGCCCCAGCGCCAGCAGCGCGGACGCGATCACCAGGGGCACCGGAAGCAGCAGCCGCGCACGATCGGGGCCCAGCCGCTGCGGCCACCCCCGTACACCTGTCGCCAGATCCCCGCGGATGTCCGGCAGGACATCGCCCAGATGCGCCCCGATCCCCAGGAGCGCCCCGGCGCCGACGACCCACCAGGCCGGCCACGGACGGCCGGGCAGCCCGAGCGCCACGAACGCCGGGAGCGCGGCGAACGCCAGGGCGTAAGGCACCCAGGACCAACGGGTGGCCTTGAGCCGGACGTTGTACGCCCAACCCGCCCCGACCGCGGCCAGGTGAACGGCGCCGGCCCAGAGGCCGCAGAAGAGGGAGAGCGGCACACACAGGGCCAGCGCGGTGTACGCGGCGGCCCAGACCTGTGTCACCGCGATCACGCCGTCCGCGACCGGCTTGCCACGGCGGCCTGACGCCGTGTCCCGCCCCGCGTCGAACGCGTCGTTGCACCAGCCGACCGACAACTGCCCGGTCATGACGGCGGCCCCGACCAGGACACAGCCCCCGGTCCCGCGGCCGGCGATCACGGCCAGCGCCGCCGCCAGCGCGGTGACGGCCACGACGGGCCCCGGGTGGCACGCCCGGCCCAGACCGCCCACCGGCCCGGTCCCGTTCCCCGCGGTGTCACCGGTCGTCGAGTGCTCGGGAGTACCCACCCGGCGATCGTAAGAGCATCCGACCGCCCTGCTCGGGCGCGCCACGGGAGGAACCGCCGGACGGGCGATCCCTGGTGGCGAAGCGCCGGTCCGGGGAAGGCCTGCAGAGCAGCCCAACCCAGTCGGTTTCGGACGGGAGCCCTATGACGCGGATCGCCGCCGTTCACGGTGCCCTCGCGACGCACCGCCATGCCCAGTCCGAGATCACGGACATGGTGGCCCGCACGTGTCTGCCCGAGGGCGCCGACCGCAGTGTGCTGGACCGGCTGCACCGCGGTGCGAAGGTCCGCACCCGCCACACGACGCTGCCACTCGAACAGTACGAGGCACTGGACGGCTTCGGTGCCGCGAACGACGTCTTCATCGCAGCCGCCACGGACATGGGGGCCAAGGCCGTCTGGGAAGCCCTGCGCCTGGCCGGTCTGTCCGCGGCCGACGTGGACCTGCTGGTCTTCACCTCCGTCACGGGCATCGCGGCGCCCTCCATCGACGCCCGGCTCGCGGGGCGCCTCGGACTGCGGCCGGACGTCAGGAGACTGCCGATGTTCGGCCTGGGCTGTGCCGGGGGCGCCGCGGGCCTGTCCCGGATGCACGACTATCTGCTGGGCCGGCCCGACCAGGTGGCGGTGCTGCTGTCGGTCGAGCTGTGTTCGCTCACGTTCCAGCGCGGCGACGCCTCCCTGGCCAACCTGGTCGCCACCGGTCTGTTCGGCGACGGCGCCGCCGCGGTGGTGGCCTGTGGCGGGCGTCGTACGGGCGAAGCCGTCGGCCCCACGATCGTGGACACGCGCAGCCGGCTGTACCCCGACAGCGGCGGCATCATGGGCTGGAAGATCAGGAGTTCGGGCTTCCAGGTCGTCCTGGACCCGGCGATCCCCGACGTGGTGCGCCGACACCTCGCCGCTGACGTCGAGGGGTTCCTGGGCGACCACGGTCTGAAACCGAAGGACGTGAGCGCCTGGGTGTGCCACCCCGGAGGACCGAGGGTCCTGGAAGCCGTCGGCGAAGCCCTCGACCTGCCCGACGGGGCCCTCGACGTGACCTGGCGTCATCTTGCCGAGGTGGGCAACCTCTCCTCGTCGTCCGTGCTCCACGTGCTGCGCGACACACTGGCCACGCGCCGCCCGCCCACCGGGACGCCGGGTGTGCTTCTGGCGATGGGACCCGGCTTCGCCTGCGAACTGGTGCTGCTGCGCTGGTAGGCCGCCCGGCGCACGACATGGAACGGTGGGACACGGACACATGATCTGGTACGGAATGCTGATGGCCGCCGTCGCCGCCGAACGGGTCGGCGAACTCGTCGTGGCCCGCCGCAACGAGCGGTGGAGCCATGCTCGCGGCGCGATCGAGGCGGGCCAGGGCCACTATCCGGCGATGGTCGCCCTGCACACTGCCCTGCTGCTCGGCTGCCCGGTCGAGGTGTGGCTGGCCGACCGGCCCTTCCTCCCGGTCCTCGCCTGGCCGATGGCGGCCGTGCTGGCGGGCGCCCAGGCATTGCGCTGGTGGTGCATCGCCACGCTGGGATCCCGATGGAACACCCGGGTGATCGTCGTGCCCGGCCTGCCGCTGGTGGCCCGTGGCCCCTACCGGGCACTGCGGCACCCCAACTACGTGGCGGTCGTCGCGGAGGGCGTGGCGCTGCCGCTGGTGCACACCGCCTGGGTCACCGCAGCCCTCTTCACCCTGGCTGACGCGGCCGTGCTGACCGTGCGCGTCCGGTGCGAGAACCGCCTGCTGGCCGACGTGACCGCCTCCCTCGCCTCCGCTCCGGCGTGATCGACGTCCTGGTGGCCGGTGGCGGTCCGGCCGGTCTGGCCGCCGCCATTCACAGCGCGCTGGCAGGCTTGGAGGCCGTGGTCGTCGAACCACGGACCGCGCCCGTGGACAAGGCCTGCGGAGAAGGCGTCATGCCCAGCGGCGTCGCCGCACTGCGGGCGCTGGGCGCCGAGGTCACCGGCAGGGAGTTGCGCGGCATCCGCTACGTGGACGGCGCCGCCCGCGCCGAAGCGCTCTTCCGCGGCCACCGTGGGCTCGGAATCCGCCGGACGGCGTTGCACGGCGCCCTGCACCGACGCGCTCTGCGCCTCGGCGTGCGGATCGTGCCCGGCAAGGTGGGGGAGGTGCACCAGTCCACGGACCGCGTCACCGCCGGGGGATTCACGGCGCGTTGGCTGATCGCCGCCGACGGTCTGCACTCCGGCGTCCGCCGCGGTCTGGGGCTGGAACTGCCCGCCGGCGCACACCGGCGCTACGGGCTGCGCCGGCACTACCGTGTCGAGCCCTGGACGGACTTCGTGGAGGTTCACTGGTCAGGGCACGGCGAGGCCTACGTGACGCCGGTCGCCGACGACCTGGTCGGCGTCGCGGTCCTCAGCCGGGTGCGTCGCGGCTACGACGAGCACCTGGACGAGTTCCCGGCCCTCACCGCGGCACTGCGCGGGATCGCCGCGACGGAGGTGCGGGGCGCCGGGCCGCTGCTGCAACGGGTGCGGCGCCGGGTCGCCGGACGCGTCCTGCTCGTCGGTGACGCGGCGGGCTACGTGGATGCCCTCACGGGAGAGGGCATCGCGCTGGGGCTCGCGACGGCCGGAGCCGCCGTCCGCTGTCTCGCGGCGGGGCGCGTGGCGGAGTACGAGCACGCGTGGACGCTGCTGACACGCCGTCACCGACTTCTGACCGGGGCTCTGCTGACCGCGAGCCGCCGTCCCGGCACCGCCCGCCTGATCGTCCCCCTGGCGTCCCGGATCCCTCCGGTGTTCACCGCCGCCGTCCACGCGCTCCAGTAGCGCGTACGGCGGAGCGGTCTCGCGGCCTGTTCGGGCGAACCGTGTTCGGCGTCCTGTCGTCGCGAATCGGTCTCCCGGGCGTCCGGCGCCGGTGTGCGACGCCGCTCAGGAATCAGCCGGGTGTCGCGGGGTGCCCGCGGTGGCCACGGCGGTCGGAGGGCCGTCACCACCGCGGACACGTGCGGTCGCAGGACATGTGCGGTCGCAGGACGCGTGCGGGCGTCGTGGAATCAGCGGTTGCGGATGGCGCTGGTGGTGAAGAATCCGGTTGCCGCGGCGGCGACGAGAGCGCAGACAGACAACAGCATGGTTCGACGCATGGGACGTCCTCTCTGGATGATCTGGGCAGGCACGTTGCACAACGCCGGTCATGCCCTCGGGGGCTCGCCGCTGTCCCATACGCCACCCGCATGGACGCGATGCGCCGCGTTGCCGCGCTCCTGGCCGGGGTCACCCGATCCGCCGCGAACCCGCGGTCACCTGATCAGCCGCGGCTGACCGACCCGGCCCGCTCGTCGAGCCGGCCGCATGTGGGGCGGGCCGGCTCTCGCGCGTGTCAGCTCCTGGGCGCCTCGACTCCCGGTCGGGTGGGGCCGGCTCAGAGAACGCGCGCCACTCCCGCGTAGATACCGCTGTCCTCCGGCTTCGGCCCGTCGGCCGACCTGAACCACTCGGTCGCCGTCACCAGGCCGGGCTCGACGAGATCGAGGCCGTCGAAGAAGCTCCGCACTCCGCTCCGGGTGCGGAAGCCGAGTTCGATGCCACCCTTGGCGTACTCGGCGGTGACCTGTGCGGAGAGCTCCGGAAAGAGGTCTGAGGAGGCGTGCGACAACACCAGGTAGCTGCCCGGGGCCAGGGTGGCGACCAGGTTGCGGACGATGTCGTGGGCATCCTGCTCGTCGGGGATGAAATGCATCAGCGCGATCAACGACAGTGCGATCGGGCGGGTGAAGTCCAGGATGTGCCGGGCGTGTCGGACGATCTCCTCCGGCCGACGCACATCGGCCTGGATGTAGTCCGTGACCCCCTCGGGCCGACTGACCAGCAGCGCTTCGGCATGACGCAGCACGATCGGGTCGTTGTCGGTGTAGACGACCTTGGCCGTCGGCGTGATGTCCTGGACGATCTGGTGGAGGTTGGGCTTGGTGGGGATCCCGGTGCCGATGTCCAGGAACTGGTCGATGCCCTGTTCGGCGAGCCAGGCGGACGCCCGGTGCATGAACTCGCGATTCTGCCGGGCCGCGTCCCGCGCCTCCGGCGGCAGCTTCCCTCCCACCGCCTCGTCGACCGGGTAGTTGTCCTTGCCGCCCAGCAGCCAGTCGTAGACCCGCGCGGGATGCGCCTTGCTGGTGTCGAGCGCCGGAAACGACTGTCGGTCGATCGTCATGGAAGCTCCCATCGCACCACGAAAACGCGGCAGGCCGAATGTTCGATCATCCTACTCGGGGGTGCCATGTGGTAGGTCCGGTAAGGGAGTTGGGCCGTCGATGCCCGGTCCGCTCCCCGCAGTCGAGTCATTCTCCCGGGGCAGCCGGGGCAGCCGGTCCCGGAAACGAGCGGCCGGAGGGAGGACGCCACGGTTGCGGGGGCTCCGCGAGCGCACGCAGGCTGAGGAGAGGCACGTATCAGGGGATGGTCGTCGTGAGCGGATCAGCAGGCCGAAGGCCCGGACTGTTCTCGCGCCGGGCCCGCGCGGTCATCGCCGCCGCCTCGATCTCGATGCCGCTGGTGCGGAACCCCGGGTCTCGGACGTCCGTCGGCGTGCGCCGCGCTGGACCTCCCGTGTCGGGTTTTGAACCGTGCTTTACATATGGACTGCAACCGTGGGCGGGCGTCCGGAGTCCAACAATGCAGTGAGGCAGGCACGATTTGTGAGCCGGGGTAGATGTGAAGCGACGTAGCGGTATATCGATGGCACTCGTCATGGTCGCGGTGCTGGCGGGCACCAGCGCCTGTGGCGGGGGGACACCGAAGGCGAGTTCCGACGACGGGAAGGGCGGGTCGGTGAAACCGACGGCCAGCGCGAAGCCGTCCCCATCGAAGCCCGCGGGGCCACCGATGCTGCTGGAGACGATCACGCCGCAGACCGGTGCCACGGTCGGCGTGGCGATGCCCATCTCGGTGATCTTCACGAATCCGGTGGGTGAGAAGGCCCGCGCCGACGTCGAGAAGCACATGAAGGTGACCAGTTCCCAGCCGATGACGGGCGCGTGGCACTGGTTCGGGGACCGGCGCGCCGACTGGCGGCCCAAGTCGTACTGGGCAGCCGGCACGAAGGTGAAGATCACCGCTGACATGAAGGGAGTGGCCAACGGCAACGGCCGCTACGGCACGCGTTCCTACGTGCACGACTTCACCGTCGGTGACGATGTCCGCGCGGATGTGTCCGTGACCGGGCACACCATGAAGGTGACGAAGAACGGCGCGCCCGTGCGCACCCTGTCGATCAACGCGGGGAGTGCCGAGTACCCCACATGGAACGGCGTCATGGCGGTGATCGACAAGCAGAAGACGGTCCACATGACCTCGTGCAGCGTCGGCATCAGCTGCACCAAGGGCGCGGCCAACTACTACGACCTGACGCTGCCTTGGGATGTTCACCTCACCCAGTCCGGCACGTACGTCCACTACTCGACGGGTGACCCGAACCCGGGCAGTGGCAGTGCCCGGGGCTCGCACGGCTGTGTCCACCTGTCGATGTCCGACGCCGAGTGGTTCTACGGCCAGGTCAAGCAGGGCGACCCGGTGTCCGTGACGGGTTCCCCGCGGGCGAAGGCCTCGGCCGACAACGGCTACGCCGCCTTCAACCTGAGCTGGGACCAGTGGCTGGCGGGCAGCGCGAGCGGGGAATCCACCGCGGGGTGACGTGCGCGTCCGCGACGGGTCCGTCGCGGACGCACACATGCACCGGGTCCGGGACGGTCAGAAGAGCATGGCCAGATCACCCGGCCGCACCCGGACCGTGACGGGGAGGGTGGCCTCGACCTCCCCGTCGGCGCCGTAGGGCAGGGGCCGGTCGGCCTCGATACGGATCTCCCGGCCCCGCAGGATCACCACTTCGGGCCGCTCGGTGTGGGCGCCGGTCTTCAGCTCGTTCATCAGGGTGAAGAACAGGCGCCGCGGGGCCGCCCGGATCATCACGACGTCCAGCAGGCCGTCGTCCGTCCGGGCGGACGGGGCGATGACGCGTCCGGAGCCGTAGTAGGCGGAGTTGGCGGCCACGACGGTGTAGCCGCGGTGGAGGTGCTCGTCTCCGTCGACGGTGACGCGGTACGACGCCGGGCGCCAGCCGGTGACCGCGCGCAGACCGCCCGCGTAGTACGAAGCGGCCCCGCGCAGCAGGCGCGCGTGGTTGGCGTGCCGATTGGCGAGCGCGTCGACGCCCGCGTACACACTGCCCAGGACCACGGTGCGCGAGTGCACCGCCGATTCCACCTCGATGGTGTCCACGCGGCGCGGCTCGTGACGGAGCAGGACGCGGGCCAGGTCCGGGGCGGCGGTGGGCAGTTGGAGCGCCCGGGCGAAGTCGTTGCCACGGCCCGCCGGTATCAGGCCCAGTACGGTGTCCGTCCCGCTGAGGGCACCGCCGATGCCCCCGGCGATCCCGTCACCGCCGACGGCGAGGACGACCCGGCCCTGCTCCCCGGCGCGGAGTGCGAGCTCCTGCGCGTGGGCCAGGCTGCGGCTGTACTCGGTCTCCAGTCCGGCTCCGGCCTCCCGCAGCAGGCGGGCGACCGGGAGCAGTGCCGCCGCCCCGGTGGAGCCGCCCGCAGTGGGGTTGACGACGGCGGTGAACTGTCGCATCGGGTGTGCCTCCGGGCGGTGTCGGGTGGGACGAAGCTGGCAGGGATGGCGGGAGTCAGTCGATCGGCAGCAGGATTCCGGGGTTGAGGAGGCCGTCGGGGTCCAGCCGCCCCTTGACGGCCCGCAGGGCCTCGATGCCCAGCGGCCCCGCCTCCCGGAGATACCAGTCGCGGTGGTCCGTACCCACTCCGTGGTGGTGGCTGATGGTGCCGCCCGCGCTCAGGACGGCCTCGTTGGCGGCTCGTTTGGCCGAAGCCCAGTGGGCGAGGGCGTCCTCACCCTGCGCGGAGACCACGGTGAAGTAGAGCGACGCGCCGTTCTCGTAGACGTGCGAGATGTGGCACATGACCAGGGGCGGGGTTCCCGCGGCCGAGAGTGTCTCGGTGAGCGCGGTACGCACGGCCGCGTACAGCTCGGGAACGCGGGCCCAGAAGGTCGCGGTCTCCAGGGTTTCCACGAAGGCCCCGGCGTCGAGCAGCGAGTCGCGCAGATAGGGCGCCGAGTAGCGGCCGTGCGCCCAGCGCTCACCGGGCTCGGCGCCCAGGCAGGTGCCTCCGGCCGCGCGCAGGACCGCGGCGGCCCGCTCGCGACGGTACGCCGTGTCGTCCTCGGTCCCCTCGTACCCGGCGATCGCGGTGCATCCGGCGTCCGGCGGCGCCCCGGCCGACCCGATGGCGTCGGGCTGGGCGAGACCGACGAAGGTCTCGGTCTCGTCGGACAGCCGCAGCACCGTCGGGCGCGGTCCGTCCTGGGCGAGCCGGCGCAGGGCGGTGGCGCCCTCCTCGAAGGACGCGAACCGCCACCCTTCGTAGATACGGGTCTGCGGCAGGGGCCTGATCCGTACGGTGACGGAGGTGATGACCCCGAACGCGCCCTCGGAGCCGAGGATCAGCTGCCGCAGGTCGGGGCCGGCCGCCGAGCGGGGCGCGCGGCCCGCGTCCAGGGTGCCTTCCGGGGTCGCCAGCGTGAGACCGAGGACCATCTCGTCGAAGCGGCCGTATCCGGCGGAGGCCTGTCCGCTGGAACGGGCGGCGGCGAATCCGCCGATGGTGGCCCACTCGTAGGACTGGGGGAAGTGCCCGAGGGTGAACCCGTACTCGGCGAGGAGCGCCTCCGCGTCGGGTGCGCGCAGGCCCGGCTGGAGCGTGGCGGTGCGGGAGACGGGGTCGACGTCGAGCATGCCGTTCATGCGGCGCAGGTCGAGGGCGACGAAGGTGCTCCGCTCGGGGGCGAGGCCGCCGACGACGGAGGTGCCGCCGCCGAACGGGACGACGGCGAGACCGTGTTCGGCGCACGCGCGCAGCACGGCGAGCACCTCGTCGTGGGTTGCGGGCAGGACGACGGCCGCGGGGGCGTCCCCGGCGTCGCCCGCCCGGATCTTCAGCAGATCGGGCGTGGACTTTCCGCGGGTGTGCCTGATCCGGCTCTCCGTGTCGGTGAGTACGTGGGCCGCACCGCCGACGGCGTCCGCCAGGGCGCTCAGGGCGGGGGCCGGCGGGGGTTCGGGGACGGAGATCTCCCGGAGATCGCGTACGTCGGTGTCCCGCGGCTTGACGCCGAGCAGATCCCGCAGCAGGCCGGTCACCGAGTCGGGCAGCGGCGCCGCCTTGGCCGGGTCGCCCCAGCCGTTCCACAGCATGTCCATGAACGTAGTCCTCATCGGTCGGTTCGCGACGCGCCGTCTCCCGCACGGCCGCACAGGGCGTTACACTGTTACACATGGCGCCTATTCGTCACAACCACTCGGAACACCCGGACAGTGATCCCGTCCTCGACGCCGTACGCGACTGCGTCCTGGCGGTCGGAGTCCGGCGCACCACCCTGACCGACGTGGCCCGCCGCGCCGGCGTCTCGCGCATGACGCTCTACCGGCGCTGGCCCGATGTCCGGTCGCTGGTCGGCGACCTGATGACCCGTGAATGGGTCGACGCGGCGACCGGTGCCATGCCGGAGCGGCGGCCGGGCCAGGAGACGCGCTCCCTGATCGTGGACGGGCTGGTGGCCGGGGTGGAGGCATTTCGTGCCCACCCGCTCTTCCGCAAGATCATCGATGTCGACCCCGAACTGCTGCTCCCCTACGTTCTGGACCGCCGCGGAGCCAGCCAGGAAGCACTCCTGGGCCTCCTCGCCGACTCCCTGGCGGAGGGCCACGCCGACGGGTCGGTGCGGCTCGCCCCCACGAGACGGCAGGCACGGGCCGTGCTGCTCGTGGTCCAGTCCTTCACCCTGTCGCTGCGGACCATGACCGACGAGGACGACCCCGAACTGACCGGCGCCGCCTTTCTCGACGAGCTGCGCATCCTTCTGGAGAGGACCCTCACGCCATGAGCCCCACCAGCAGTCCGTCCGGCCCGGCGGCCCCGGCCCCCGGATCGTCGCTCTCCGCCGCCCGCCGCCGCCGTGAACTGACCGAGGCCGTGGGCGGCGACGCGGTGGACGTCCTGGTCGTCGGCCTCGGCGCCACCGGCGCCGGGGTCGCCCTCGACGCGGCCGCGCGCGGTCTGAGCGTCGTCGCCGTGGACGCCCACGACCTCGCCTTCGGCACCTCGCGCTGGAGTTCCAAGCTCATCCACGGAGGGCTGCGCTACCTTGCCTCCGGGCAGCTCGACGTCGCCCACGAGAGCGCGGTCGAACGCGGTGTCCTCATGGAGCGCACCGCCCCCCATCTGGTGCGCGCCCAGCCCTTCGTGCTGCCTCTGACGCCGTTGGTGTCGCGCGGTCAGGCCTCCCTGGCCTGGGCCGGCTTCCGCGCCGGGGACACCCTGCGGCTGGCGGCCCGCACGTCCCGCGCCACCCTGCCCGCGCCGCGCCGCCTCTCCGCGGTGGAGGCCCGCCACCTGGCACCGTCCGTGCGCCCCGGCGGCCTGCGCGGCGGCCTGCTGTCCTGGGACGGCAAGGTGACCGACGACGCCCGGCTCGTGACCGCGCTCGCCCGCAGTGCCGCCGCCCGCGGCGCGAAGATCCTCACCCGGGTCCGGGCGCTGGAGATCGGCGGGACCGGCGCCCGCGTCCGCGACGAACTCACCGGGGAACAGGGCGAGATCAGGGCCCGCGCGGTCATCAACGCCTCCGGCGTGTGGGCGGGCGACCTGGTCGACGGCATCCGCATCCGCCCCTCCCGCGGAACTCATCTGGTCCTGCGCGCCGACCTGTTCGGCCCGCTGCCCACGGGCCTGCACATCCCGATCCCGGGCGAGGCCAACAGGTTCGTCCTCGTCCTGCCGCAGGACGACGGCCGGGTGTACGTCGGCCTGACCGACGAGCCAGTCGACGGTGACATACCGGACGTGCCGCAGGTGCCCGAGTCGGACATCGGCTTCCTGCTGGACGTCCTGGGCTCCGCCCTGGACACGCCGGTGAGGCGCTCCGACGTCGTCGGCGCCTTCGCGGGACTGCGCCCGCTTCTGGACACCGCGCCCACGCGATCGGGGGAGACCGCCCGCACCTCCGACATCTCCCGCCGGCATGCCGTACTCACCTCCGGCGAAGGAGTGATCACGGTGGTGGGCGGCAAGCTCACGACCTACCGGCGCATGGCGCAGGAC
Source organism: Streptomyces sp. NPDC002742 (assembly GCF_042888885.1). NCBI lineage: Bacteria > Bacillati > Actinomycetota > Actinomycetes > Kitasatosporales > Streptomycetaceae > Streptomyces > Streptomyces sp. NPDC002742. The sequence continues at coordinate 22,377 of NZ_JBIAQF010000013.1, read as the reverse complement.
GCCGTCGACGCGGCGGTCGAGGCCCGGGGCCTGCGCGCCGGTCCCTCGACGACCGCCTCCCTGCCGCTGGTCGGAGCCGCGGCCCCGCACCGGCTCGGCGCACTGGCCGCCCCCGGCCCACTGATCCGTCGCTACGGCGCCGAAGCCCCCGCGGTGCACGCGCTCGGCGCCCACGACCCCGAGCTGAACGAGCCCGTGATCCCCGGACACCCCGTCACGCGGGCCGCGCTGCTGTGGGCCGTGCTGCACGAAGGCGCCCTCGACGAGGCCGACCTCCTGGACCGGCGTACCCGCATCGGCCTGGTTCCGCAGGACCGGGCAGCCGCGGTGCCCGCCGCCAGGGAAGCCCTCGACGCGGCCGCCACCCGGCCCGCCTGACACCGTCACGGACCGCCCCCGCGGGCGGGCCCGCCCGCACACCCGCAACTCACTCCGGACCCGGCGGGGGCAGCGGGCCCGACGACGGGCCTCGCCGCACCGTCCATTGGCGGCACGCACATCGCGTGTCGGCCCGGCCACCACGGCTGTGGAGTCCGGGTTCCCGAGACTGAGCCCCATGAGTGATGAAGCCGGACCAACGGAGTCCGCCGCACGGCGCGAACGTCAGCAAACCGTCGTCATGGCGACTCTCACCGTCCTGGCGGGCGCGGTCGACGCGGTCAGCTTCCTGACCATGGGACACGTCTTCACCGCGCTGGCCACGGGCAACCTGCTCTTCCTGTCCTTCGGTGTCGCCGGCGAGGGACAGGTGCCGGTGGCCCGTCCCGCCATCGCGCTCATCGCCTTCGTGCTGGGGGCCGCGGCCGGAGCCCTGGCCACCAGCGGCCTCGTCGCACGGCACCGGCACTGGTTCGCGGCCGCCCTGGCCGTGGAAGGGGTGCTCCTGGCGCTCGCGGGAGCGACAGCTCTGTGGCGCCACGGTTCCGGTTCACTCGCCGACCACCCGGACAACCTGGTCATCGCCATGGTCGGCTTCGCCATGGGGCTGCGCGCGGACACCGCCCTGCGCGCGGCTGTTCCCGGCATGCCGACCCTGCTGGTCCAGGTCTCTCTGGTGCGCCTCATCCACGGCCTCACCGGGGCCGTTCCCGCGACCCCGCAACGGCGCACGAACCGGGTCCGGCTCGTCGCGACCGTCCTCGGCATCTTCGCGGGCGGTGCCCTGGGCACCCTCATCACCCCGTGGGGGACGGGCCACGCGCTGCTCGCCATCGCGGCCGCGGTGCTGCTCATCGCCGCACTCAACGTGCTTCTCGCGCGGTACCGCCTGCTGTCTCCGGAGCTCATCGGCTGACTCGCGTCCCCAACCGCTCCGCCCCACGACGGCGGCCGCCGGCGTCAACGCTCTCGAGGCTGCGCCCGTTGCTTCAACGTCCTTGCCGGGTCGGACAGTTCCTCATGTGCCAGTCGCCCCAGCAACGCGCCGGCGAAGACGACGACGCCCACCCCGACCAGCCAGGACTGGACGACCAGGACGGTACCGAACGGGCCGTAGGTGACAGCGCTGGAGGCGATCAGCGGTGAGAAGACCAGACGGGAGAAGACCCGGAGTCCGAACAGGCCCAGGGTCGTCAGGGCCGCGCCGGGCAACAGGGCCCCGAGCGCGATCCGGCCGCCGAGCAGCATCCACTGCGACCACCAGAAGAAGAGGACGGCGGTCAGTGCCGCGGCCAGCGTGCCGACGGCGGAGTGGCGCCACAGTGTGGTGGTCGCGGACACGTAGAGGGATCCGATGAGCACGGCGAGCCACAGGACTTGGCGCCATCTCGCGTACCAGCGGGCCGGGGGCAGGTCCCAGACCTTCTCATAGCCCGTCTGCACCGCCGCCCCGAAGCTCAGACCGAAGACGGCGAGGGCCGCGAGGCCGAACGCGGTCGTGGTCCGCAGTACCTGCGCGGGCCCCGCGAACAGCCGCGCGACCTGGACCCTGGCGGCCCTCGACACACCGAGCCCGTCCCCCAGCCACTGCGCGAACCCCCGCCCGTGCGCCGGGTCGGCGGCCGAGACGACGATCAGGAGGGGCACCAGGGTGAGGAAGCCGAGCGCCGCGAAGCCCAGTGATCTCTGCCCCAGCTCGATCTCTCCGCTCCGCCGCCATCCCCGGCCGGCCGGGGAATCACGCAGCACCCGGTACAGCCGTGTCCGCGCGGTCGGTCGGTCGTGGTGGCCGGCGGCAGGGGGAACCTTCTTCGACATGCAGGTCGATTACCACAGACCGCGACCGTCCCGACAGCTCTGGGAGAGCGCTGTACCGGTCCCGCCCCGGACAGCGGATCCCGTGGAAGGCGAGTGTCGGTGGGCCACCCGCGGCGTCCTGGGTGAGCCCGGCCGGAACGCGAGCCGTCCGGCCGGGCCGAGGGGCGGTGCGGCGGGGTCAGCCCAGTGCGAACTTCTGGGCGGCCGCTCCGTTGCAGTCCCAGATCCGCAGCCGGGTGCCGTTGGCCGTGGCGCCGTCGGGGGAGTCCAGGCAGCGGCCCGACTGCGGGTTGAGCAGTGAGCCGTCGCCCTGTTGCTGCCAGACCTGGCCCCCGGCCGTTCCGCAGTCCCACAGCTGGACCTGGGTGCCGTTGGCCGTGCCGTTGCCGATGATGTCCAGGCAGCGGCCCAGCGTGCGCAGCCGGCCGTCCGAGCTGTGGAACCAGTGCTGGTCGACCGCGTACGACTGGCAGCCCCACAACTGTACGGCGGTGGCGTTGGCGCCGTTGTCGTCGCCGGCCACGTCGGCGCAGGTGCCGCCCGGTCCCATGACGGGCGCGCCCGCGTTGACGGCGAACCTCTGGGCCGCGGAGCCGTTGCAGTCCCAGATCCGCAGGCGCGTGCCGTTGGCCGTGGCGCCGTCGGGGGAGTCCAGGCAGCGGCCCGACTGGGGGTTGAACAGCGAACCGTCGGCGCGCTGCACCCACTTCTGGCCGCCGACCCCGTTGCAGTCCCACAGTTCGACCTGGGTGCCGTTGGCGGTGCCGTTGCCGATGATGTCCAGGCAGCGGCCGATGGTGGCCAGGGACCCGTTGGCGTTGTGCGTCCAGTACTGGTCCTCGGCATAGGACTGGCAGTTCCACAGCTGTACGGCGGTGCCGTTCACCCCGGTGTCGTCGGCGGCCACGTCGACGCACTGGTTCCCGGGGCCGGTGATGGTGGCCTGCGGACCGTTCGGGATGTTGGTCTGGCCCGCGTAGCCGACGGAGACGATGTTCGCCTGCACGGAGTTCTCGGCCGCGTCGGTCGGATAGCCGGAGACCATGACGCCCTCGAAGAACGTCCCCATGTTCCAGTTGCTGTTGTCGCCGCCCGTGCCCAGGATGATGCCGCCCTCCTGCTGCATCGGCCGGTAGCCGCCCCGGGTGGGCAGCGCCCCGTCCCACCAGGTCGACAGGCCGCCGGATTGCGCGTTGCCGCCCTTCAGCGCGTAGGTGGTCTGCCCGTTGTTCTTCAGGACGGCGGTCACGTATGTGCTGTTGTTGCCCTTGTTCGCGGTGTTGGAGCCGTTGTCACCCTGGAACATGCCGTTCTCCAGGTCGGCTTCGATCCAGGGTCCGGAGCCGCTGCAGGGCGCGAAGTAGCAGGTGGTGGCGATGGACACGGCGTCCATGTGGCCGTTGCCGGTGTCGGCCGGGGTGGACTCCGCGTTGCCGTAGTCGAAGCAGCAGGCGGAGCCGACGTGGGTGCCGCTGGCGACCATGTAGGCCCCCTCCGGCCGGCCGTTCACCGCGACGCCCGACGCGGCGCCGTGCGAGCGGTAGCCGACGCCGGGTGAGATCCAGATCCCGTACACCTTGTGGCCGCCCGCCGTGACCGCCAGCTCACTCGCGTCCGCACCCCGGTCGGCACCCATTCCGGCCGTGCCCGCGGGGCCGGGGAACAGGTCGTTGTGGCGCGACGTCTGGTCGTACACCTTGGAGATGCTGCACGTGGTGTTCGCGCAGAAGCCGTCCTGCTGGGCGGCGTTCGCGTAGCCGCCGGCCGAGAGCAGCCCGATGTCGGAGGTCGCGCCGTCCGAGGCGCGGGTGACTTGGTAGAGCGGGCCGTTGTACGCCGAGAAGAGCGCGCGCGTCGTGCTGTGGGCGGCGACGCAGGGGGTACCAGCGCCGGCGTAGATGTCGCAGGGCTGTGATCCCGCCGCCTGGGCGACACCGGGCATCGCGACCAGCGCGGTCACCAGGAGGCCGAGTGCGGCGGCGACGGACAGCAGGGCGCGACGCAGTCGAAGCGGTCGGGGCACCGGCCCGTCCGCCGGAGAGGGGAAGAGACGCGAGGAGGCAGATCTTCTTCTGCGCATGTGTGCTCCCAAGGTGGAGGGTGGAGCTACAACTCGCCCTCGGAACAGCCGAGTTCAGGCTGCCTGACGACTGAGTCGGAAGTTACGCGCGTTGGTCGATTGCGTCAATATTTGTTGCTTTCCTTTCCGGTCGACTCTTCCCTGTGTCCGAACGTGTGGCTTTGTGGCGATCAAGGGTGGTGCGGCGGCCTACCCGGCCGGGCCCTTTCTCGCCGTATCGGAAGGCCGGTGCCGAACCGGGCGTACGCGGTGCTGCCGCCCCCTGACGCCGCCGCGCCCCCGGGGCGCCTCTGCAGCGGGGCGACCTACTTCGGCCGGATCGTCCCGTAAGTCGTCGGAGCCCGGGCGGGTGCCCTGAACAGCGGTGTGCGACCAGGAAATTGAAAAGCCTACGACGACCGAAAAGCGCCTACGGCGGCTTGCCGGAGTTCTTTTGACCGGCTCTGCTGTGCAACATTCGGGCGACGTCGAGTAACACCCTTGGAGGGGAAACGCGTTGTCGCCCACCGCGGGATCCGAACACCGGTCCCTGCATGTCCTCACATCATCCAGTGACGAATCCCTTACCACCGAATGGGCCGGTGGAAAAGGGAAGAACCTGCACACCCTGACCGCGTCAGGATTTCAAGTACCGCGCTGGTCGGTCATCGGCCTGGACGTATTCGCGGAATTCTGCCGCGGCGGCGGACTGGACAAGCAGCTGGTACGGCTGCTCGCCGATGGCCGGGAGTCGAGCGCCGCCCGGATCGCCGCGGAGATCGCCCGCCTGATCGAGGCCGCACCGCTCGACGACCGTGTCACGGACGCCGTAGGACTGGCCTACGGGCTGGCCGGCGGCGGCGCGGTGGCCGTCCGCTCGTCCGGCGCGCAGGAGGACGGCGCACGCCACTCCTTCGCCGGCCAGTTCGACAGCTTCCTCAACGTCCGAGGCCTCGGCGAGGTCATCGCCCACGTCCGCCGCTGCTGGGCCTCCGCGTTCTGCGAGCGCTCCCTGCGCTACCGGGCGCAGCACCGGCTGCCGCCGGACGCCGGCGGCGTCGCCGTCATCGTTCAGCGCATGGTCGCGGCCGAGCGCAGCGGTGTGCTGTTCACCACCGATCCGACGGCCGGACGGGCCGACCGGTATGTCGTCAGCGCCGTCCACGGGCTGGGGGAGGGGCTGGTCTCGGGTGCGGTCGACGCCGACACCGTCGTCCTCGACGCCGCCACCGGCGAGCCGCTCACCACGGTGATCGGCGACAAGCGGGAGCGCTACGACGCCGGATCCGGAGCCGGCTGCCGGGTGTCACCCGTCGCCGAGGAGGACCGCGTCGCGCCGGCCCTGACCGCCGCCGACCTCGTCCGGCTGCACGAGGCCGGGGTCCGCGTCACCGCTCACTACGGCGCTCCCCAGGACATCGAATGGGCCATCGCCGAGGACACCCTGTGGATCCTGCAGAGCCGGCCGGTCACCGGCCTCGCCCCGGCCGCCCGCCCCGCGCCGGAGCCCGGGGGAGACCTGCGGATCTGGGACAACTCCAACATCATCGAGAGCTTCGGCGGCGTCGTGTCCCCGCTCACCTACAGTTTCGCCGCCGACACCTACGCGAAGGTATACGACAGCTACGCCCGTGCCCTCGGGGTCCGCGGCGACCAACTGCGCGAGGTGCAGGAGTGGACCCCGCACCTGCTCGGCTATGTCCACGGACGGGTCTACTACAACCTCTTCCACTGGTACCGCATGGTGCGTCTCGCCCCGCTGTACCCGCTCAACCGGCGCGTCCTGGAGAAATCCCTCGGTGTCGCCGAGAGCGTTTCCGACGAAGTCGCCGACACGCTCCATCCGTTCACGCCCCGGACCGGACTGCGCGGCCGGGTCTCACGCCTGACACGTACGATCATCTTCGCCGCCAGATTTCTCACCATCCGGAAATCGGTGGAGACGTTTCGCCGAGATTTCTATCGCGCGTACACGGAATTCAACAACGTCGACTACGACGCACTGCCCGGAGACGAGACCTACCGTCGTTTCCGGCGCCTGCAACGGGAACTCATCGAGAAATGGGGCCCGATGCAGACCCTGGACGCGACGATCCTGCTCTCCATGGGACTGCTCGCCCTGCTCACCCGCAGATGGCTGCCCGCGGCGCCCGCATGGTTCACCTGGGCCGCGGCGGCTCCCGGCGGCGCGGTGGAGTCCGCCGAACCGGTGTGGGCACTGCGCGAGTTGGCCGCCCAGGCACGCGCCGACACCGGGATCCTGCACCTGCTGGAACACGCCCCCGACTCCGACCTGTACAGGGCGCTGCGCGACGCGGGGCACACCCGGTTCCTGGCCGCCGTCGACGCGTACATCGCCGACTACGGCTACCGCAGCCCCGACGAACTCAAGCTGGAGGTCCCCGACCTGTCCGAGAAACCGGCAGGGCTGTTCGCACTGCTGCGCGACGCGCTGCCGGAGACCGGCGACGACGGCGCGCCGGACCGCGGCGGCGAGGCCGACGCCTACCTCGACGAGCATCTGCGCGGCCCGCGCCGCCTGTTGTACGAACGGGTGCGGGGCAAGGCCCGCGCGGCGCTCGCCGACCGGGAACGGCTCAGGTTCTGCCGCACCCGCGCCTTCGGAGCGGCCAAGCGCATGCTGCGCGCGCTGGGCCGAGACTTGGCGCGCGCCGGGGCCATCGACGTCTGGGACGACGTCTTCCTGCTGCGCCTGGAGGAGATCCGGGGTGCCTACGAGGGCATGATCGCCCACACCGAACTGCGGGACCTGATCGTGCTGCGCCGCAGGCAACTCGCCGCCGACACCGCGCTGCACGCCCCTTCCCGCTTCACCACTCGCGGCGCCCCGTACTGGTCGGGCAACCTGGAACGCGCAGGCTGGAGCAGTGGCCCGGCCGCCCCCAGCGGTGCCCGCGAGCTGACCGGTGTCCCCTGCTGCCCCGGCGTCGCCGAAGGGCCCGCCGTGGTCACCGACACCCCGCGCGACATCGGCGGCGGCATCCTGCTCACGTACCGCACCGACCCAGGGTGGGTGACCGCGCTGTCCTCGGCCGCCGCCCTCGTCATCGAACGCGGCAGCCCGCTCACCCATGTCGCCGTCGTGGCACGGGAGTTGGGTATTCCCACGGTGGTTCAGGTGAAGGGCGCCACCGCCGAGATCCGCACCGGCACCCGGCTGCGGGTCGACGGCGCCGCCGGGACGGTCACCGTCCTCGCCGACCCGCCCGGCGACAGGACGAACCACGCGTCGGACAGCACGACCGACGCCCCGGACAGCCCCCGAAGGGAGACACACCAGTGATTCTCAGCGAGGACCGGCTGCAGGACCTGCTCGACAAGTCCCTCGCCGAACTGCCCCCCGGCACCGACTGGGCGGTGACCCTGGAGGGCTCCATCGCCGAAGGATTCGGCAACCCTTCGTCCGACATCGACTTCCTGCTCGTCGGCCGCCTCGACGACGATCTGCCGACCATGCCGTCGGTGCTGTTCGTGGACGGCCGACGGGTGGAGATCCGCACCCGGTCGGTGCGCCAACTCGCCGACCAGCTGCGGGCGGTGGAGGAGGGCGCCAACCGGCCCGGCCGGCTCTCCGAGGATCTCCTCAACCGCTGCCAGCGGGTGCTGCACAGCCACCCGCTGCGCGGCCACGCCCTGGTCGAGGAGGTGAAGGCGAAGCTGCCCGTGGAGCGGTTCCGCCGGATCGCCGCCGACTGGTGGGGGCACCGGGCGCGTCAGTCCCTGCGGCACGCGATGGCGCTGCTGTGCCTCGGCGAGAGCGACGAGGCCGTCGACTGGACCCGGGCCGCACTCGTGCAGAGCGTCAAGTCCTGGGCGGCCGGCCTGGGCGAGACCTATCTCGAACCCAAATGGCTGTCCATGCAGCTGGACCGGGCCGGCCGGGCGGACGTACGCGACCGCTACTGGGCACTGGAAGCGGCCGCTCTCCACCTCGGCGCCACCGACGCCGAGACCGGCACCGGCACCGGCACCGGAACCCACGCTGCCCAGGCCCATCTGACCGCCTGTCTCGACTTCGCGGAGGACCTCGGACTCACCGGTGTTCCCCGGCAGCCCGAGCGGCTCACCGTCCGACGCGCGGCCGCGGTGACCACCTGGCAGACCGGTGAACGCGTCCACGTCGTCCGCGGCCGGCGCGATGTGTTCGCCCTCGGCCCCGACGCCGGAGCCGTCTGGCGCTCCCTCGTCCTCGGCAGGGCGCTGCCCCGCGTGCTGGCCCAGGCCGCCGGCACCGGCGTCAACGACCCCGGCGCCCTGCTCGCCACCTTCCTGCGCTACGGACTGATCCGCCTCGTCTGGAAGGGCGGCGGCACCGTCACCCCCTCCCTGCCGCTCGCAGCCCCGCCCGGACCCGTGACCCCGCCGCCCTCCACCGCGCAGCCGCTGCTCTCGGTGCGCGGCGCCGCCGTCGCAGGACCCCGCGCCGTCGACCTGATGCCCATGCCGGCCGACCGGTTCGCCGCCGCGGCCATGGCTCTGGTGTGGTCCAACGTCGTCGTAGAGAACGCCGTCGAGGATGTGACCGGGGCCCTGCGACGCGGCCAGTGGCGGGTCGCCGAGCTCACCGCCCGTCGCGCCGTGCACGCCGCGCTGCGCGGACTGCTCAGCGCCCACGGCGTCAACCCGCTGCCCGCCGACTCCGACCTCGTGCGCCGCCTGGACCTGCTCCCGTCCGCCACCCGGCCGATCGGGGTCCGCGCCGGGGAACTGCTGCTGTGCGCCGTGGACTCGGCGAAGGACGGCGACGCTCTCCTCGGGGAGCTGCGGTTCTTCATCGCCCTGGTACGCGGCGCCGTGGGCGCCGATTCCTTCCCGCACTCCTTCGACTCCGCGGACACCTGGCGGGCGACCCTGCAACTCGGCCACGACTGGCTGCGGATCGGCGCCCATCTCGGCGCGGAGCTGCCCATCGAAGAGGCCCGCGACCTGCTGGCCGGCAACGGGGCCCAGCCCCACCAGGCCCTGTGACGGCACCGGGCTCCCGGCCGGCACCCGACCCCACGTTCCGCGCGGAGGATCCTCCGATGTCCCATCCGCAGATGTCCGATCCGCAGATGTCCCATCCGCAGTTGTCCGATCCGATGACGGTGCTGTTGACCGGTGCCGGCGGCTTCGTGGGCGCCGAGGTGGCCGCCCGGCTCACCGCCGCGGGCCACACCGTGCTGGCGCTGGTGCACCGCAACGGCGACCTCGTCCGCAACAACGGCAGAAGACTCACCGCCGGTCCGGACACCCTCATCCGGATCACCGGCGACATCACCCGCCCCGGCCTCGGGCTGAGCGACGACGACCGGCGGCTCGCCATCACCGCCGACCGGGTCGTGCACTGCGCCGCCGTCACCGACTTCGGACTTCCGAAGGACCGGTACGAACGCGTCAACGTCGAGGGCACCCGGCACGTCCTGGCCCTCGCGTCGGCGGGCCGTACCCCGCTGGTGCACGTCAGTACCGCCTACGTCTGCGGGGAACGCGACGGTATCGCCCGCGAGGACGAGCTCGACCTCGGCCAACGCTCCGGCAACGACTACGAGAAGAGCAAACTGGCCGCCGAGACGCTGGTCCGCAAGGCAGCGGCGGACGGCCTGCCCGTGACCGTGGTCCGCCCGAGCATCGTCACCGGCGCCACCCGCACCGGCCGCGTCCGCGACCTCAAGACCATCTACCCCGTCCTCCGGGTCCTCACCAGGGGCCTGGTGCGCACCGTGCCCGGCCACCACGACGCCGTCCTCGACCTGGTCCCGGTCGACCGCGTCGCCGACCTGGTGACCGCCGCCGTCACCCGGTTCCAGGACGCCGAGGGCCGCACCCTGCACGCCGTCGGCCACGAGCTGACGCTGCGGGACATGTCCGACGTCCTCGCCGAGTACCCGTCGTTCCACGTGCCCCGGTTCGTCCCCCCGTCCGCGTTCTCCGCAGAGGCCCTGCCCGGCCGTGAACGCCCCTACTACGACCGCGTCGTCTCCCTCTACGACCCCTACTTCCGGCGCCGTGTCCGCTTCGACGCCACCCACGCCGAGGCCTTCGGCCACCGTCCGGCGCCGTCCGGCGCACGGTCGTATCTGCGTCGCCTCCTCGACCACTGTCTCGCGACCGGTTACCTCGGCCCGCCCCCGCGCAGGAGGCCGGCCGCCGCCCGACCCGACGGGAGCACCCACCGATGACCTCCGCCCACCTCGCCGAGCCTTCGTACGGCATACCCGTGTCCCCCCTGCTGACCTGTCACCCCGACAAGCAACGGCTCTACGGCGCCGACACCTACTACCAGGAGAGCCACGAACAGCTCGCCGCCCTCACGGGCGACTTGACCGGCTTCGCCCACCGGCACGCCGTGCTGCTGCTGAAGCCGGACGCCGTCGTGACCCGCAGGCTGGACGCGGCCGTGGACTGGCTGTCCGCTCAAGGCCTCAGGATCGTCGGCGCGGCCGTCACCCGGCTGACCCGCACCATGATCCGTTCCCTGTGGTACTTCCAGTGGAATCTCGCCACCCCCTACCGCAGGCGGCTGGCCGCACTCTTCCTGGAGGACGCCGACGCCCTCGTCCTGCTCGTCCGCCCCGAGTACGACCTGGACGTGCCCGCGTCGGTCGAACTCACCCGGCTCAAGGGGCCCACGGACCCGGACGCTCGCCGGCCCGGCCAGTTGCGCCATCTCCTCGGCCGCTACAGCTACTTGCTGAACCTGGCGCACACGGCTGACGAACCCGCGGACGTCCTTCGCGAGTTGGCCGTCCACTTCGACGCCACCGCGCGCGACCGGCTGTTCCGCTCCGCCCTCGCCGACGAGGACCGCACCGCGGAGGCCCTGGAGTTGACCGGCCGCCTGTACTCCGCGACCAAGCCCCGGGACCTCGACTTCGACCCCGCTCTCGCACGGCTGCGCGACGCCGTGCGCCGGCACGGGGGCGCCGCGCCCGCCACCAATGCCCGCGCGCTGCTGGAGTCCGCCTGGGCGGAGGGGATCGACCTCGACCCGTGGGACACCGTCATCGTCGGCTCGAAGGTGCTCCCCATGCGGCAGCCCGGCCGAGCGCCCGTGCTGGACGGCGCCGACGCGGACACCTGGCGCCGCCACCTGGACGCCGTCCACGCCACCGCGAACTGAGGAGCGGCCCATGCGGTTCACCCGGACACTTCCCAAGGAACTGGTGCACCGCTCCGCGGTCGCGGAGGTGTTCCTGACCGGCGCCGAGTGCCACGGCGAGGACGAAATACTGCTGGCAGCGCGGTTCCCCCGCCGCCACGCGTTCTACGACGACACCCTCGGCCCCGGCAACCGCCTTGATCCCTTCCTGCTCCTTGAGGCCTGCCGACAGGGCATCTTCGTGGTGGCCCACCGCTGCCTCGGCGTCCCGCTCGGGCACAAGTTCCTGCTGCGAGCGGCCGAGTTCGAGGTGCCGGACCCGGCAGCCCTCGCCCGCGGCGAGGGCCCCACCGAGGCGGTCATCACCACCCGGGTCGAGCAGCGGTTCCGCTCCCGGGCCGGAGTGAGGGGGCTGCGGCTGCGCTTCACGCTGGCCATCGGCGTCCGAGTGGCGCTGCTGGCCCGCATCGACTACTCCTGGATGCCGCCCGGGGACTGGACCAGCCTGCGTGCCGGACAGCGCGGCGCGCTCGGTCTTCCCGCCGTGCCCGTCGCCCTGCACGGACCACGCGTCGACCCCGGCCTCGTCGGCCGGCGCGTCCCGGCCAACACGGTCATCTCCCCGCCGCGCACCGCGAACGACGGCACCCACGCCGCGTACGTGTTCGCCGAGACCACCCACCCGACCCTGTACGACCACTGGGTGGACCACGTGCCCGGCATGCTGGAGCTGGAGGCCTTCCGCCAACTCGCCCTGCGCGCGGCCGTGGCAGCCGGAACCGTCCGCGCGTCCGGAGCCCTGCCGGTCGCCCTGGCCGCGCGGTTCCGCCGCTTCGCCGAGATGGACCTGCCGCTGGAGTGCCGGACCGCTCCCGTGCTGCCCGGCGCCGACATCGACTGCACCCTGCGCCAGCCCGGCGCCCTGACCGCAGAAGCCCGGATCAGGCTCGCGGATCCGGACACCGCCGGACCGGTGCGTGCCCTCGCGGCGCCGACAGCCCACGTTGCCGCATGAGCCCGGCAGCCCCCACCCGGGGCCGAGCCGGCACGCGCGCGACTTCCACCAGACCGGAGGGTCCCGCAGTGACCACCGTCGCCGCCCCACAAGTTCCCGCCAGACTGGGCCGGTTCGTGCTGCGCATGTTCCGGCCGCAGGTCTACGTCACCTACGGACTGCTGTGGGTCCTCGCGCTGGAGGGTTCGGCGGTGGCCGTGACCGGTACGGCCTGGCGTCCGTCCGGCGCCACCTGGGTTCGGGTCGTCAGCGTCGTACTGGCGCTGCTGTTCCTGCGGATGCTGGACGAGCAGAAGGACCTCGCCCACGACCGTGTCCACCATCCTGACCGGCCGCTCGTCACCGGCGCGATCACCGCGACCGAACTGCGCGGCGCGATGGCGGTGATCGCCGTGGTGGTGACGGGCCTGAACGCGGCCCGGTCGGCCACCGACGCCCTGCTGATCCTGGCGGCTTTCGCGTACGGGCTGTTCCTCGCCGCACTGGAGAACCTGTCACCCGCGGTACGCGACCGGCAGCTGCTCAACCTGGCGGTGACCTACCCGGTGCAACTGCTGCTCGGCGGTTATGTCTACGGCTCGCTCGTCGCCGCGGGGACCGTCACCGCGAACTGGCGCGGAGCCGCACTGCTCGCCCTGTGCGCCTGCGTCTTCCTGCACTTCGAGTTCGCCCGCAAGGCTGCCTGGGAGGCACCGCCCGGGGCCCGCCTGTACTCGGCCGGCCTCGGCCCGCGCCGTGCCGCCGCGGTCACCGCGGGCTTCGCGGCCGGGGCGGTCGGCTGCCAGGTCCTGCTGTTCGCGGCGCAGGGCAGCCCGCTCGGGCTGCTGCCCTGCCTGGCCGCCGCGCTGCCCGCCCTGGCCACCCGCCGGTTCCTGGCAGCCGGGCGCGGTCCGTGGCCGTCGGTTGCCGCGACGGGCTTCGTCGTGGCCACGTACCTCGCGCTGGCCGTCCGGGCGGTGCTGCTGCCGTGAGCAACGAACTTCCTTTGTCCTGCGAGGAGTTGCTGACCACCACGCGATGCGTGCGCTACGGCCTGGACCTGGACCGGGCGGTGGACGAGGACATGGTCAAGGACTGTCTGCGCATCGCCCTGCAGGCACCCAACGGCAACAACCGGCAGAACTGGCGCTGGATCCTGCTCACCGACCCACGGATCCGCGCGGACGTCGCCGAGGTGTACCGGAGCGCGTTCTACGACCGCAACTCCGCCGAACTGGAACGGCTGGCGGAGCGGCCCGAGGCCCCCCGTTCCGTGCTCACCGCCGCCCGTGCGCTGGCCGACCGGCTGCACCGGGTGCCGGTCCTGGTCATCCCCTGTCTCGAAGTGGCCGACGGACGGCTTCCGCCCGGCAACCAGGCAGGTCTGTGGTCGTCGTTGCTGCCCGCCGCCTGGAGCTACGCGCTGGCCGCCCGCAGCCGCGGACTGGTCACCGCCTGGACGGCGGTCCACCTCGACCGTGAGCGGGAGGTGGCCGACCTGCTGGGGCTGCCGCCCACCGTCCGGCAGGGCGTGCTGCTGCCGACGGCCCACCCGCTGCGCGGCACGTTCCGGCCCGGACCGCGGCTGCCGCTGGAGCGGGTCCTGCACCACGACGGCTGGCAGGGCGCCCGCCCGGCGTGAAGGCCCGGGCATCGGTGACCACGGCGCCGGGGTCGAGGGCGCGGCCGACGAGGTGCTGGGCGATGGCCCGTCGTCACCCCGGCCGCGTCCGCTGCTGCGAAGTCCGCGCAACACGCGACGAGCCCGTCCGGCAGGACCGCGGTGTCCTCGTCGGCCGTACCGGCGCCGCGCTGTCCCGTGAGCAGCGCGCCCGGGACTGCGGCGCCGAGCTTGTGGACGAATCCGCCAAGTGGATTAAAGATGCGGAGATCGGGCGAGTTCAAGGTGTACTTCGTCCGCGCAAGGGCAGAGAGCAGGTGCCTTGCGGGCCATTCGAGCCGCGCCACACTCATACAACTCGATCATATGGCGACGGATATGACCCCTTCCTCCGGCGGGCACCCGACGGTCCCCATGCTGTTGAACCTGGCCGACGCTCCCGTCCGTGAGGAGAACCGCGAGACCGTCCTTCGGCGACTCGCCGACACCGCCGCCCGGCTGCCCGGCGTGGAGTCTGCCGGATGCGTTCTCACGGCCGCCGACGGAGCCGTCGTCACGAGTGCGGCAAGCGGCGACCTGGGGCACCGGCTGACCTCCGTCCAGGTCGAGTTGGGCGAAGGGCCCGCCCTGGACACCTGCCGCATCGGCAAGCCGCTGGCCAACGTGTCCATGGGGCATCCGCACACCCGCGCGCGCTGGCCCCGTTTCGCCGCGAAGGCGGTGGCCGTGGGTGTCCCCGCTGCCACCGTGCTGCCCCTGCGGTACGCCGACCGCGTCCTCGGCGCCCTCAACCTCTACCACGGGCGCGGCGCCCAGCCGCCGGCGGACGTGGACACGGGCCAACTGCTCGCCGACGCCGCCGCGATCGGCCTCGCCCACCGTGCCATGCTCGACGATCTCCGGTCCCGGGAAAGGGAGTTGCGCACCGCACTCAACAGCCGCGTCATCATCGAACAGGCCAAGGGCCTGCTCGCCGGACGTCTCGACTGCACCGTCGACGACGCCTTCGACCTGCTGCGCCGGCACGCTCGAAGCCGCCAGATCAAAATCGCCGATGTCGCCCGCGCCGTCGTTCACGACCCGGCCTACGGACCCTTCCCGGCACCCCGACCCTGACCGGGGCCGACCGGCTCCCGCGCCGGCCGAGGGCCGCCCGGTTCCGGCCGACGCGGCGCGGCCGGAGGCCCGGTTCGCACGGTGACCCGCCGTCGGGTGGGGCGAGTGTGGGAGGGTGGAGGGGACTGACCAGCCTGGTCCCTCGGCTTGAGACGTCGGTGACCCGCCATCCACACGGGCTGACTCGCGGCACGCGTCGTGCCCGTCGCTTTGAACGCCGGACTTCGCACGGCACCCGCTGTGCGCCTGGCATCAGGAGACAATCCTCCGGTGTCCCGGGCTGCCACCCCGAAGTATTGGGGGAGCCCATGAACAAGCCGTTCGATCTACGTGTTCTCGGCAGCACCGTGCTGCTCACGATCTGTACTGGTTCCGATCGTTCCCACGTCGCCCAACTGAGCCTGGCGCTGGCTGCGGTCCTCTCCCGGGACACCGAAGTGATCGTCCTGGATCTGGGAAGGATGTCCGGACGGCGGGGGGAGTTCGGACGGCGGGGCGACGCCGACCGGTTCATCGGCATGGCGCGTTCCCGAGCCGACGCGAACACCGCGCTGCTGGTCGTGGTGGGCCGTAGTGGACTGCGAGGCCGGCTCCTGGTCTTCGCCCAGCCCCGGACCGAGGCGGCCGGCGGCCGGGAGCGGGAACTCACGGAGACGCGTCGCCTCCTCTACGTCCGTCAGCTCGAACACCGTGCTCGCGGTATGGCGATGGCGGCTGGGCGGCGTGACCCTTGCTGAGAGCGAGGGCACGTCACGAACGGGCCTCGCGAACACGTCGCCGATCGCGCGGTGTCCGTGGGGGAGAATGGGAGGAAGCGGCCCTCGGAGGTGACAGTGGTGGAGCCGGATCCCCCCGAAAAGCCGGCTGAAGGCACGCAGGGCGCCTGGACGCCGATGGACACCGTGGCCCTGGGGCGTCTGGCCGAGGTGCTGCTGTCCGCCGTGGAGGGGGAGCGGAAGAGTGATGTACCGGCCCGGCTGTGCCAGGCATGCGTCGACCTCCTCGACATCACCGGGGCGTCGATCTCGCTCAGTGGTGGCCCGGACACACGCGCCACCTGGTGGTCGAGCGACACGGTCGCGGCGCGCTTGGCCGAGGCCCAGTACAGCCTGGGAGACGGTCCGTGCCGCAGCGCGCTGAACGCGGTCGCCCCGGTACTGGCGGCCGATCTCGCCAGTGGACAGGACGCGCGGCGCTGGCCGGTCTTCGCGCAGCAGGCGGTCGAACTCGGTGTCCGGGCGGTCTTCTCTCTGCCGTTGGGCAGCAGCGCCGTCGCGATCGGCACACTGGACCTCTACCGCCGGACGCCGGGTGCCCTGTCCGAACGGGACCAGTCGTTCGTCTTCCCGGCGGCGGACGCCATCACCACCGCGCTGCTCGCCCTGCAGGTCTCGTCGTCGATCGCGGGCGAGGATTCCGCCTGGCTCGACGCGGCTGAGGCCGACCACGACGAAGTCCACCAGGCAACTGGCATGATCATGGTCTTTCTCGATCTCGACGCGCCGCACGCACTGGCCCGGCTGCGCGCCCACGCCTTCACCCGCGGCCAGAGTGTGACCGAAGCAGCTCGCGACGTCATCGCCGGGAGAATCAGTTTTCATGACTAGGCCCGTCCCTCCGGCAGCCCGGAGCGGGAGAACGGTGACATCCGTATGAGCCGCGAGCAGCAGATCACCGAGGCCTTCGTCGGTCTCACCGACATCGTCGCCGACGATGTCGATCCCACCGTTCTTCTGCACCGCCTTGTCGGCCACTGTGTCACCCTCACCGCGGTGGACGCCGCTGGCGTCATGCTCGCCACCGCCCGGGGCGGCCTGCGCACCATCGCCGTCACCGACGACCGTGCCGCGATGATCGAGCTTTTCCAGGTCCAGACCGGCCAGGGCCCGTGCATCGACTCCTGGCGTACCGCTCAGGCGGTCAGCGCACCCGACCTGTCGGTCTTCACCGGCCGGTGGCCGGTCTTCGTCCCGTTCGCCCACACCGCCGGATACGTCGGCGCCTACGCGTTTCCCCTGCGGGTCAGGAACCAGGCCGTCGGCGCCCTCAATCTCCTGACCAGGACCACCGGAGCCCTGACCGGGCAGGACACCGGGCTTCTGCAGGCCCTGGCCGATGTCGCGGCCATCGCTGTCGTGCAGTGGACGGTCGAACCGCTCCGTCCGGCGGACATCGTCACCCGGGTCCAGGCGACGGTGTCCTCGAAGGCCGCCACCGACACGGCCGTCGGCATGCTGGCCGCCGCCGGATCCCTCACCGTGCAGGAGGCCGCCCGGGCTCTGCGCCACTACAGCGGAATCCGTCACCAGCGCTCCACCGAGGTGGCCCAGGCACTGATCCGCCGCGAGCTGAGCCCGGCGACGGTCCTTGAGGAGAGCCGCTGAATCGCCTGACGGCCGGCGTCAGCCGACGGTGACGCCGGCCGCGTGGTCGGGATCGGCCGCGCGGACGGCCGGACGGGAAGCGGTCGGCCCGCGCTGATCAGCCGACCTGCGGGCTGGGGGTCGGGGAGGCGGTGTTCACGTTCAGGTCGGGCCGCGGGGTGAGGACGACGATCGGGGCACCCGGCTGCGGCGGGGGCGGCGTGAGCTGGTCCTTGGGGAGCGTCGGCGGGGCGCTCTGCTGGGCGAGGACCTGGGCGAAGTCGATGGTGCCGGTCTTCTCCATGACGGTGATGTGGTCGAGGACCGTGTCGTTCGCGAGGTTCGCGAGCGCGCGCACGAGCGAGTTCTCGGTGGTGGCGCGGACCTTGGCGATGACCGTGAAGATACTGCCGTGGGTGACGCGCAGGATGTTGGCGGCGGTCGAGTCGAACTGCTTGCCGTTCTGGGCGACCGAGGTCGCCACGAACTGCTGCTGCTGCGGAGACGCCTGGTTCGGCAGTGTGATGTTCAGTTGCAGGGCGATCTTGCGGTCCAGGTCGTCGAGGCGGGCGTGTCCCACGATCAGATGTTTGCCGGCCTCTCGCATCGCTGGTGTCGAGCCCTTCTTCAGCGCGATCTCACCCAGGGGGTACTCCCACAGCCCGGCCGCGCGGACCTTGACGACGAAGTCGCGGTCGGCCTCGGTGAGTGGGCCCCACTGGGTGTTCGCGATGACGCGGGTCTGGGCGCTGGACGTGGTCTGGAAGCCGAGCATGGTGGGGTAGGCGAGCGCGGTGAGAGTCAGGGCCACCGCACCGCCCACGAAGACCGTTCCTGCCAAGTTGCGTGAGACGGGCATGGTGCCTCCTGACGTGATGAGCAGATTTCGCAGGTGGTACGGCTGCCGCGGCCTCAGTGATCATCGCGGCGGGTAAAAATCCGCACCACGCTCTGTGATGTGCGTCACGGTCGGGTGGGGCTCTGTCGAAGTCGGCCAGGAGGCGTGGTTCGGCGGAGGTTTTCGGACGGGACGCGAGAGACCGGGCGAGATCGTCGAGACTCTCTCCATCAATCGATTGATCGACGCCCTCCGGCGACGTATTCTCCCCGCCATGCCCGACTCGCCACCCGCCTCACCGGCACCCGCCCCACCGCCCGCCGATGCCAGTCGTGAACGCATCATCGCGGCCGCCACCTCCCTCTTCGCCGACCACGGCTACGACGGCACGAGCACCCGCCGGATCGCCGCCGAGGCGGGGCTGAACATGGCCACCGTCGCCTACCACGTCGGCGGGAAGCCGGATCTCTACCGGGAGGTCATGCTCCGCGCCCACCTCGCCGAGCAGCGGGTGCTCACGGACGCGCTGGTCGCGTTCCGGGCGCTCGCGCCCACGGATCCGGCCGCGGCCGTCACCGGCCTGGTCGACCGGTACCTCGACTTCTGTCTCGACCAGCCGCACATCCCGGCCCTGTGGATGCGCCGCTGGCTCTCGGACGCCGCCGAGTTCGCGGATCTGGAGGCCGCCTACGCCCGCCCGCTGATCGAATCGGTCCGCGACGCCGTGCGCGAGGTCGTCCCGGCCGTGGCGCCGGCCGGGTCCGACGCGCCCGCCGACATCGAGATGACCGTCTGGACGGTGCTGTGGAGCACCCACGGCTTCTGCCGCTCGGGCATCCGCGCCGAGGTCCCGCGCTTCCGCGCCCACCTGCGCGCCCTCGTCCTGCGCGATCTCGGGCTCGCTGCCCAGGAAGCGTCCGACCAGGAACCGCGCGACCAGGAACCGCGCGACCAGGAAGCGTCCGACCAGGAAGCGTCCGACCAGGAAGCGTCCGACCAGGAACCGCGCGATCGGGAGCACGGATGACCACCACCCTGGTCCCCCCGACCACCGACGACGAACTCACCCGACGCCGCCTTTTCGTCTACGGCCTCGGCTCGGTCGGCACCGGCGTCTTCTCCACCGTCCCCGGCCTGCTGCTTCTCTACTTCATGACCGAAGCGCTGGGCGTCCCCGCCGGCATCGCCGGACTAGTCGTCGCCCTGCCCAAGGCATGGGACGCCGTCTTCAACCCCCTGGTCGGCGCCGCCAGCGACCGTGAGGCCGTCCGGACCGGCCGACGGACCCGGCTGCTCGTCGCGGGCGCGCTCGCGCTGCCCGCCGCGTTCGCGGCGATGTTCCTGTCCCCGATGACCGGCACAGGCGCGGCCGTCTGGGTGACCGTCACCTTCGTTCTGGCCGCGAGCGCCTTCTCGTTGTTCCAGGTGCCCTACGTGGCCCTGCCCGCCGAGATGTCGTCCGTACCGGCCGTCCGCACCCGGATCATGGTCTGGCGGATCGTCTTCCTGACCCTGGGCATCCTCGTCGCCGGCGGCGCGGCCCCCCTCGTGGTCAGCGCCGCCGGCGGCGGCCGCACGGGATACGGAGCGATGGGCCTGACCGTGGGCCTGGTCATCGCGGCCGTCCTGCTGGTGCCCGCCCTCGGTACCCGCTGGGTGCGCTCACGCCCCGGCCCCGAACCGCTCGGCCTGGTCGTGGCCTTCCGCACCGCACGCGGCAACCGCGCGTTCTTCGCGCTGCTCGCCTCCTTCGTGCTGCAGGCCGCCGCCGTCGCGATCATGCTCGCCGCCGCACCGTACGTCGCCACCTACCGCCTCGGCGGCTACGGCCTGACCTCGATGCTCTTCGTCTGCCTGGTCGCACCCAGCGCCGTCGCCGTCCCGCTCTGGGCCAAGGCCGCCGGACGCTGGGGGAGACTGCGCTGCCTCACGTTCGCGACCTGCGGATACGCCGTCGGCGCGGTGGCCCTGTTCCCGGCCGCGGGCAGTGGCAGCGGCACCGCGGCGATCGCCCTGACGCTCGCGCTCTGCGGGCTGCTGGGCGTCTGCTACGCGGCCCTGCAGGTCCTCCCGCTCGCCCTGCTGCCCGACACGGTGCACGCCGACAGGGCCAGGACCGGCCAGGTCCAGTCCGGCGCGTTCACCGGACTGTGGACGGCCGGTGAGACCGTCGGCCTCGCGGCCGGACCCGGCGCGTACTCGATCGCCCTGGCCGCCACCGGCTTCGTCTCCTCGACCCTGAACCATCCGGTCGCCCAGACCGCCACCGCGCGGACCGGCATCCTTCTCGGCTTCAGCCTCGTCCCCGCCCTGCTCATGCTGCTCTCGCTGCCCGCCCTGCGCGCCTACGGCCGTCGCCGCGCCGCGCAAGAAACGGAAACCACCCGATGACGACTCCTCAGCAGGCCACCGCCCCCGCCCCGGCCGCCCACCCCGGGCTGCCCGAGACCGGCCGCTCCGGCACCGACCTTCTCGCCGAACTCGCCGTCCTCACCGCCGCCGACCTGCCCACCCGAGGCGGACACACCACCGCCTACGTCTACGACAGTGGCCGGCCCGAGGTACGCGAAGCCGCCGAGCGGGCCTACCTGACGATGATGGAGGTCAACGGCCTGGACCCGACCGCCTTCCCCAGCATCGTCGCCCTCGAACGCCAGGTCGTCGGCGCGACCGCCGCCCGCCTCGGCGGCGATGACGCCACCCCCGGCATCTTCACCAGCGGCGGAACCGAGTCGATCATTCTCGCGGTGAAGGCAGCCCGGGACGCCCGGCCGGACGTCCCGGCCCCGGAGATCGTCGTCCCGGTCACCGCCCACGCCGCGTTCCACAAGGCCGGCAGCTACCTGCGGGTCACCGTACGCAGCGCACCCGTCGACCCCGAGACCTACCGGGCGGACCCGGCCGCGATGGCCGCGCTCTGCAACGAGAACACCGTCCTCGTCGTCGCCTCCGCCCCTTCCTACGCCCACGGCGTCATCGACCCCGTCGCGGAGATAGCCGCCGAGGCCGCCGCCCGCGGCATCCCCTGCCACGTCGACGCCTGCGTCGGCGGCTGGCTTCTGCCGTGGCTCGCCGAGGCCGGTGCCCCGGTTCCGCCCTTCGACCTCTCCGTCCCCGGCGTCACCTCGCTCTCCTGCGATCTGCACAAGTTCGGCTACGCCCCCAAGGGCGCCTCCGTGCTCCTGTTCCGTGACGAGGCCCTGCGCCTCAACGCCTACTACGCCTGCGCCGCCTGGCCCGGCTACAGCGTCGTCAACTCCACGATCCAGAGCAGCAAGGGAGCCGGACCCCTCGCCGGGGCGTGGGCCACGCTGCAGGCCCTCGGCGCCGACGGCTACCGCGAACTCGGCCGCGCCGCCCTGTCCGCGACCAGGGCACTGATCAGCGGCGTCGAGGAGATCGACGGCCTCACCGTTCTCGGCACCCCCGAAGCCACCCTCGTCGCCATCGGTACCGACCCGACGGCGAAGACCCCGCTCGACCTCTTCGCCCTCGCCGACGAGACCCGCGCCCGTGGCTTCTTCCTCCAGCCCCAGCTCAGCCTCGACGGCCTCCCGGCGAACCTGCACCTGACCCTCACCGGGGTCAGCGAGCACGGCGTCGAGGAGCTGCTCGCCGTGCTGCGCGCCTGCGTCGACATCGTCCGTCCGCTGGGTCCTCCGACGCCCCCCGCGGACATCGTCGACCTGCTCGTGCAGGTGGACCTGACCGAACTGGACAACGCCTCCTTCGCGGCGCTGCTCCCCGCCGCGGGCGTAGACCTGACCGGCGACAACGCGGCCCGCATGGCCCCGGTCAACCGTCTCCTGGACGCCCTCCCGGCTGCGACCCGCGAGGTCATCGTCACCCGCTTCCTGTCCGCGCTCTACAGCCCGTACCTGGGCGGGTGAGGACAGCCCCCTCGCGCGGTGACGATTTCGGTCCATGAGCCGCCAGGACCACGACGGCCGTGGCCGGGTACGACGAGGACGTACCCGGCCACGATCGCTTTCACCCCGTTATCTTCTTCGCGGTTCCGCAACGGGACCGCTGGCCTCCGGGCCCGGCATGACTGTGTCCCCCTGTCGAAAGCATGACCTGGGGGGTGG
>NZ_JBIAQF010000012.1:0-320590 GCF_042888885.1 Streptomyces sp. NPDC002742 | reverse complement strand
ACCGGCAGCATCTCCTTGGGAGTGGCCTTGGTGGCCGGCAGGAACCGGGTGCCGAGGCCTGCCGCGGGGATGACAGCCTTGCTGATCCTGGGGTGCGATGCCATTGGTCGCTCTCGGTCTCTCTCGTTGAACGGGCGAGTGGCCCGGCACAGGGCCGAGCCACTCACGGTCAGGCGTATGTCGGGAGGGTCACGCGTCGATGAGACCGTGCTGCTCACCGGAACGCTGGGCCACGATGTGGGCCCGCACGATATCGCTGTTCGGCGCCGGGGCGGGGGTCCGCTCGTTCAGCGGCACGATGGCCGGCTCGGGCTTCTGGCCGAGGTACAGCCTGCGTACGACGCGCTCAGCGGCGTTGCCGTCGTCGAACTGCACGAAGCGCTCGCGGAACGCCGCGCGCAGCTCGGCGGCCCGCTCGCCGTTCCAGGCGCCGGAGCGGAAGACCTCGATCAGCTCGTCCTCGCTCGTCGCGCTCGCGCCCGGCGTCTCGCCCGGGTTCCCGGAGAGGATGTCGAAGTACACGCCTCGGGCCCGGCTGTAGACCTCCCAGTCGTCCGCGTAGGTGATGATCGGACGGTCCAGGCAGGCGTAGTCGAACATGATCGACGAGTAGTCGGTGATGAGGGCGTCGGCCGCCAGGCAGAGGTCCTCGACCACCGGGTAGGTCGACACGTCCTTGATCAGGCCGCGCTCCTGAAGCGTCTGGAGCTGCGGGTCGGCACCGTAGAAGTAGTGGGTGCGGACCAGGACCACATGGTCGGGGCCCAGTTCACGGCAGAAGCGCTCCAGGTCGATCCGCGGGACGTACCCGGTCTGGTAGTCGCGCACCGTGGGGCAGTACAGGATGGCGGTCTTGCCCTCGGGGATGCCGAGTTCGGTGCGGATGCGCTGGACGTCCTCGGCGGTGGAGCGGAAGTACACGTCGTTGCGGGGGTAGCCGTACTCGATGGCCTCGAAGGCGCAGGGGTAGACGCGCTCCCAGATCTCCGTGGAGTGCTGGTTGGACGTCAGGCTCAGGTCCCAGCGGTCGGCCCGCTCGAGCATCTTGCCGAAGCTCATGTTCTTGGCGGCCGCGGGGAAGCGCTGCTGGTCGATGCCCATCTGCTTCAGCGGTGTGCCGTGGTGCGTCTGGAGGTGGATCTGCCCCGGGCGCTTGACGAACTCGTTCGGGAAGTTGACGTTGTTGATGAGGTACTTGGCGCGTGCCATGACCTCCCAGTAGCGGGGGGAGTTCGCCACCACGTAGTCAACGCCGGCGGGGATGTTCTCCTCGTCGCCGCGGCGCACGACCCAGACGCCGTGGATGTTCGGGGCGAGTTCCTTGGCCTTGTGGTAGATGGCCGCGGGGCTGCAGGCGACTCCGCGGTTCCAGTAGGCCGCGTAGACCGCGAGGTTCTCGTCGATGGGGCGGCGCTTGTGCAGGCGGTAGAGCCGGTTGTACGCCGTCTTGCCGAGCTTCGTCTTCGCCTTCGTGACCCGCTTGATGGCCTTCTGGCGGGTGGAGGACGCGATCGTCATCGCGGCGTACGCCGAGTACGAACCGCGGGCCAGGAGGTCGAACTTCACGCCCATGGTGCCTTCGGGAACCGTGAAGTTCTTCGGCTTGAAGCGCTTGTACTGTTCGGCGGCCAGCTTGAAGAACGGCGCCCGGTCCTGCGGGACGATGCGGTCCTCGCGGGCCAGGGTGAACAGGAAGTGGCTGGCCATGCGCTCGAACAGGAGCGCCCGCACGGGCTCCAGGTGGGGGCGCTCGTCGAGGAAGTCGAAGAGACGGGCGTACTGCTCGAAAATGCCGAAGTGCTTGCGGCCCGGCGTGCGCATGGAGTTGCCCTGGCGGCGCTGGCGGTATTCGACGCAGACGTGGTCGAGAGCGGCGATGCGGTCGGCCGTCAGCATGGTCTTGTAGACCATGAGGGCGTCCTCGTAGATGCCGTCGGTGAACGTGAAACCGTTGCCGACGTAGAACTCCCGGCGGTACGCCCGGTTCCACACCACGGCGAACATGTTCAGGTACTCGGGGCGCTCCAGCGCCGTGAAGACGTCCGTGCCGGCGGCGGAGAGCATTTCTCCGGCGGCGCTCGCCTGGACCCGGTTGTTCCAGTACGTGCGGACGTGGTTCAGGAGAAGGATGTCCGGGTCGCCGGTGACCTCGAGTCGCTCCGCGATGGCCTGGAGGGCGCCTTCGCCGAGGGTGTCGTCGCTGTCCAGGAAGAGAATGTACTCACCGCGCGACTTCAGCGCCCCCGCGTCACGCGCCTTTCCGATTCCCTGGTTCTCCGTGAAATGCACGGGAACGACACGGCTGTCGAGCTGTGCGTATTCATCGAGTATTCGACCGCAGGAATCCGGGGAATAGTCGTCCACGGCGACGATCTCGAAATCGGTGAACGACTGCTCGAGAATGGAGTCCAGGCAGGCTCGCAGGTACCCCTGTACCTTGTAAACGGGTACGACAACGCTTATTTTGGGCGAAGCGTTACCATTCGGCACAGGCATACTCAGGGCTCCTGGGATCGCAGATCAAACTCATCTGCGCCTCGCATTCCGGTCGCTTCGGACCGCGGCGGGACGCAGGGGGCACGGCGCTAGGTTAACGTAGCCGGAACCCTAGCGTACGCTCTGGTATGGCCGAGGCTGCCGGAGTGTGGCGTGGTTCATCCCGCTCGTCCGGCCGCGCCGACGACTTCCGAGTCGTACGGCGTCCGCTGTTCGCCTTCGTGCCCGTCGTTCCTGCTCAGGTACTGCTTCCAGGCGCCCGGCGGTGCCCCTCCACGGCGTTCCCGCCCCATCGGACCGGTGTGCCTCTGTTATCGGACCGGTGTGCCTCTGTTGTGGACGCCACGCTTGCCGCCGGAGTCCGGCAGCTGGCGTCCGGGTCGGATGTGATAGGGGAGAAGCCGCTGCGCGGGCGGACGGCCCGGGGCGCTGGTGGTGCAGTCGTTGCCGTTCTCCTGGACGGAGCCGCTCGGGCCGCAGCCCCGTGCCGGCCGACGGGCGGAGGCGGCTCCCTTGGCCGGTGAGGAGCTGGGGGCCCTGGAGGGTCTGACGGGTGTCGGCGCGGACGGGCCGGAGGCCGGCGGGGGCTGGGTCGCGACGGTGAGCGAGGTCCGGCCGCCGGGCTCGAAGGCGGCGCGCTCAGGTCGTGGAGCCGGAGCCGGAGCCGGAATGCGCCGGAGGCGCGGCACCGTGCCGCGAGCCTGTTGTTCTCCGGGGTGATGCCGACGGTGGTCCGGTCGATGCCGTATTCGAGGCTCATTGGTCGAGCTCAGGGTGCGGCGGTCGGATGCTGCGGTATTCGGTGGATACCGGAAATGACTACGCGGCCATGAGTCAAGGACGAAAGGGCGGAGAAGTCGAGGGTTTTCGTCCTGTTGTCGATTGAGGAATTCTTCCCGATTCCCCTCGTCATCACTTCAGGTGCTGTCGAATATTCTTGACGTTACGCGCCTTGCTTTCACCGCGGGGTCGGTCTTCGTCGCGTATTCCGGCTCCTCGCCCACTTGTTCAACCGTTGATGAGCCGTCCGCCTGCCGGACCGATGGACGCTTCCACGTCTTCTTCGCGTAGATTCGGTCAGGCAGCCGAGGCGAGGGGGCGGACAGCAAGGTGACCGTGGCAAGGCAAGCAGTGGCGCAGGCGCACAGGATCGTCGTCAAGGTGGGCTCCTCGTCGCTCACCACCGCCTCCGGCGGTCTCGACGCGGACCGGGTCGACGCCCTCGTGGACGTCCTCGCCAAGGCGCGCGACGGTGGTGAGAAGGAGATCGTCCTCGTCTCCTCGGGTGCCATCGCGGCGGGCCTCGCGCCGCTCGGACTGCGCCGCCGCCCCAAGGACCTCGCCCGCCAGCAGGCCGCGGCCAGTGTCGGCCAGGGCCTTCTGATGGCCCGCTACACGGCCTCCTTCGCCCGCTACGGCATCCGCGTCGGGCAGGTGCTCCTCACCTCGGACGACACCAGCCGGCGCGCCCACCACCGGAACGCCTCGCGCACTCTCGACAAGCTCCTCGCGATGGGCGCCCTGCCGGTCGTCAACGAGAACGACACGGTGGCCACGGACGAGATCCGCTTCGGCGACAACGATCGGCTCGCCGCCCTCGTCGCCCATCTCGTACGCGCCGATCTGCTCGTCCTGCTCTCCGACGTGGACGGGGTCTACGACGGCGACCCCAGCAAGCCCGGCACCTCGCGGATCGCGCAGGTGAGGGAGCCCGCGGACCTCGCCGGCGTCGAGATCGGCAGCTCGGGCAAGGCCGGCGTCGGCACCGGCGGCATGGTCACCAAGGTCGAGGCGGCCAGGATCGCGGCGGCCGCGGGTATCCCGGTGGTGCTGACCAGCGCGGTGCACGCCGCCGACGCGTTCGCGGGCCGGGACACCGGCACCTTCTTCCACGCCACCGGCAAGCGGTCGGCCGACCGCCTGCTGTGGCTCCAGCACGCCTCCACCCCGCAGGGCGCGATCACCCTGGACGACGGCGCCGTGCGCGCGGTCGTCCAGCGGCGCTCGTCACTGCTGCCCGCGGGCATCGCGGCCGTCGAGGGCGAGTTCACCGCGGGCGACCCGGTCGAACTGCGCGACAGCACGGGCCGGGCCGTCGCACGAGGACTGGTGAACTTCGACGCCAAGGAGATCCCCCAGCTGATCGGCCGCTCCACCCGGGAGCTGGCACGTGAGCTGGGCCCCGCGTACGAGCGTGAGGTCGTGCACCGCGACGACCTCGTCCTGCTGAACCCGTAGGCCGCACATCCGTGAGACGCGCGACCCGCCGTCGACAGCCGGGAAGCGGGCGCTCCGTCACCCATCCGTGAGACACGCGTCCCGTCCTGCGGATACGTGTACGCCCGTCACGGAGGCCTCGTCCGCCCGCCACGGCGTCCGGTGCCCCAGGGGCCTCCCTGAAACAGCTGTCCGCTACACCCGGAAACGGCCGATTCCCCCGCCCCCGCCGGGGGACGTTCCGTAAAACCGCCACACGGCGGCTTCTCACCTGCTCAACTTTGTGGCAGGGAGAGTCCGGGATTCGGTACGACCATCGGGTAAAGGAGGCCGTCGTGAGACGAGTGCGCCCTGGGGCGGCGGCGTCCCGCGGTGGTCCCGCCTCCCGTGCGGCGGGCGAGGAGCGGGCCCTGACCAGTGTCGCGGCCGGCGACACCTACGAGGGCGAGCAGCCGGCCGACCAGCCCCGGCTGTGGCACGTCACGCTGAGCGTGTCAGGCGGTGAGGCCCCGCTGACCGAGGTGAGGCGCGGTCTCGAACAGCTCGCCCACGACCACCCGTTCCTGCTGACGAGCCGGTACGCCAACGACCACGCGGAGATCCGCTACTGGGAGGAGGCCCGCGACCTGCACGACGCGGCGGCCGTCGCGCTGCGTCTGTGGGGCGAGCACCGGCAGACCGCCAAACTCCCGCCCTGGGAGATCGTCGGCCTGGAGGTCATCGACCGCGAGACGTACCACCAGCGGATCGCCGAGGGGTACGGACGGCTGCCCGCCGCACCTGTGGGAGTTCACCCCTTTTGAGCCCGTCTCGCCGTGTGGGACGACCGCTGGACGGGCCCGCCGGGCCCACTACCCTTCCCTCATGACCACGCTCTCGCCGTACGACTCCATGTCCCCGGTGGCCCAGGCCGCCTATCGTGCGAAGTCCGCCGCCGCCGACCTGGCACCTCTGCCGCGAGCCGAGAAGGACGACGCGCTGCTCGCGATCGCGGACGCGCTGGAAGTCCGTACGAGCGAAATCGTCGCCGCCAACGCCAAGGACATCGCCAAGGCCCGCGAAGCCGGGACCAGCGAGAGCGTCATCGACCGGCTCACGCTCACCCCCGAGCGCGTGCGCGCGATCGCCTCCGACGTCCGAGACGTCGTGGCGCTGCCCGACCCGGTCGGCGAGGTCGTCCGCGGCTCCACCCTCCCGAACGGCATCGACCTGCGCCAGGTCCGCGTCCCCCTCGGCGTCGTCGGCATCATCTACGAGGCCCGCCCGAACGTGACCGTCGACGCGGCCGCCCTGTGCCTGAAGTCCGGCAACGCGGTCCTGCTGCGCGGCTCGTCCTCCGCCTACGAGTCGAACACGGCCCTCGTGCGGGTCCTGCGCGACGCCGTCGGCGGCGCCGGACTGCCCGCCGACGCGATCCAGCTCGTACCCGGCGAGGGCCGCGAGTCGGTCCGTGAACTGATGCGCGCCCGCGGCCTGGTCGACGTCCTCATCCCGCGCGGTGGCGCCTCCCTGATCCGCACGGTCGTCCAGGAGTCGATCGTCCCGGTCATCGAGACCGGCACCGGCAACTGCCATGTGTACGTCGACGCGCAGGCGGACCTCGACATGGCCGTCGACATCCTGATCAACTCCAAGGCCCAGCGGCCCAGCGTCTGCAACTCCGCCGAGACCCTCCTGGTCCACCAGGACATCGCCGCCGAATTCCTGCCGCGCGCCCTGGACGCCCTCGCGGACGCCGGGGTCACCGTGCACGCCGACGAGCGCGTCCTCGCCTACGCCAAGGACTCCAAGGCCACCGTCGTGGAGGCCACGGCGGAGGACTGGGACACCGAGTACCTGTCCTACGACATCGCCGCGGGCGTCGTGGACTCGCTGGACAAGGCCGTGTCCCACATCCGGCTGTGGAGTTCCGGCCACACCGAGGCCATCGTGACCACCTCGCAGCAGGCCGCCCGCCGCTTCACCCAGCTGGTCGATTCCACGACGGTCGCCGTGAACGCCTCGACCCGCTTCACCGACGGCGGCCAGTTCGGTTTCGGCGCCGAGATCGGCATCTCCACGCAGAAGCTCCACGCGCGCGGTCCGATGGGGCTGCCGGAGCTGACGAGCACGAAGTACATCGTCACGGGCGACGGTCACATCCGCCGCTGAGCCACCGGCCGGACTGCGGGCTCGGGCTGGGGGCTCGGACTGCGGGCTCGGGCTGCGGGGCGACGGGGTTGAGGGGCAGGACATCTCTCGCCACGGGCCGGGTGCGCGGCGGCCTCGCACGGGCGGAACCGCGCGCCGGCCGAACCGTGCCCCCAAGGCGCACGGACGCACCGTCCGTGCCCCCAAGGCGCACGGACGCACCGTCCGTGCCCCCACGGCGCACGGACGGCACGGACGCACCTCGAAGGTCCGGCGGCGGGCCCGTGCGGGCGAGACCGTGCCGCCCGTCCGCCTCGGTGTGGAGGGCGCGCGCAGGGTGTGCCAGGTGGCACGGTGTCGGGCGCCGGGGCGTGCGGCGGACGGTTCACGGCCCGCGATCCGCTGAGGCGCGGTCTCCTCGGGCGGATGAATTTCCGTACCGTCTGCCCAAATTGACCCCTCAGGTCTACTCTGGATGCGTGCCGGAGGACGTGGGGGGCACGCCGTTCCCTGACGGCTGGGAGCCCGACGACGACCGCGGGGGCGCGGACGAAGAGTTCGCCTCCGTGGTCTTCGACGAGGACTTCGTACGGGCGGCGGTGATCCACGAGCCGACCGCCGTGGAGAGGCTGCTCGCGGCCGCCCAGGCCCGCGCGGAGGCCTCCGAGGCCGAGGCGCGCCGGGCGCACGCCCGCGGAACCCGTGGCGACGACGAGCTCTACGAGGACGGCTTCGGCCCCGACGGTCACGGCGGCTTCGTCCACGATCCCGACCTGGACGATCCGGACGACGCCGAGATCCTCGAAGGCCGCCACGGCCTACTGGGAATGTACGGCCGGCCCTACGGGAAGCAGGCCCGCTGGCACCGCCCGGTCGCCTGGATCCTCGCCCTCGTCATGGGCATCGGCATGGTCGCCCTCGCCTTCACGGCGGTCTACCGGGGCGCTTCCTCCGGCGGCCAGGACCGGTTCCCCTCACCCGCCTCCTCCGGCCTCGAACAAGGCCAGGAGAAAGTCACCGGCGCGGTCCCCTCCGCCTCGGCCGACCATTCCCGGCCGGCGGCGTCGGCGGTACCGCGCACGCCCTGAGACCGGTCTCCCGCCGAGGCACCGACGATCCCTCGCACAGCGTGACCGTCCTGGTGAGAACCTGTCAGAACTTGTCGCGTACCACAGCGTTTACCAGAGCTCCCGGAGACCTACTCTGAAGGTATGGGCGGGCCTGGAGACCCACCTGAGGGGACACCCGAGGGTGCTCCCGCTGGTGGAGAGGACGAGTACCGATCCGTCGTCTTCGACGAGTCGTTCGTCCGCGCTGCCCGCCTCCAGGAGTTCTCCGCCCAGGAACGCATGGCGGACCACAGCCCGGCCGTACGCCGCCGGCCGCCCCTTCAGCGCGGACTGTCCCGGCAGGCGCTGATCCTCGTCCTGCTGATAGCCATGGCCTTCGGCACCGCGATCTACATGGGTGTACGCCACCCGTACCAGACCCCCGACACCCGGCCGGCCGAACCGCTGCGGATGACCGTGATCCCCCTGGCCCCGCAGACCGCCGTGCCCGGCTCCCCGAGCACCGACCAGTTGTACGCGGACAGCCCGGCCGCCCAGTTCCGCACAGGTGCCGACGGCATCACGCTGCCGGCCGTCCGGCGCACCGCGCACTTCTCCGACAGCCAGGTCGTCACCGCCCTGACCACCGCCAAGGACTACCTCGTCGAGTCGTCCCTCGACCCGAGCGTGCTGACCGGGGGCGCCACCCGGCCGGTACGGATCCTGCTCGACCCGCGGCAGCTCGACCAGTTCGACCAGAGCTTCGACCACCCGACCGCCGACGGACGGCACGCCGCCACCGGCTGGCTGGTCCGCTTCGACGCGACCCGGGCGCAGCTCGCCGACAAGAGGATCCGGGTACAGGGCACCCTCCAGGCCGCCGAGTTCGACGCGAACACCCTGGAGGTCGTCGCCGACCACACCTTCGTCTACGCGCTGAAGCCGGCCGGCGCGGACGCCCAGGCCAGGGCCTCCCTGTTCACCGTCCGGCGCGAGCTGACCTTCCGCTTCGACCGTGACGACCTGCGCACCCGCCAGGCCGAGCTGGCGGTGTCCTACGTCCAGGCCGGCCCGCTCACCTGTTCCGACGACTCGGTCAGCCGGCTCCGGCCGCTGCTCGCGGGCGAGACGGCCAAGGCGGGCGGCCCGGCCGGCACCGACCCGTACGCCACCGGCAGCGCGACCGCCCTGTGCGGTTCGCTGGCCAAGAGCGCGCAGCCGAGGCTCTAGCCGGACCGACGGACCGACGACCGCCGGGCGGCGCCACGGGTCAGGCGGCGGCACCCGACGGGGCGATCAGTTTCGGCCGTCGGTGTCCTCGTCGTCGGAGCGGCCCTCACGCGGCGCCTGTTCGGCACCGGTGTCCGTGGCGTCCGCGGTGTTCCCGGCGCCCTTGGGCGCGCCGCTCGCGAAGCCCCCGAAGCCGCGCCGTACCCGGCCCCCGAGGTCGCCCGCGCCGCCGGCGATGTCGCTGACCAGCTTCATCAGCGGGTCCTTGGAGTTCTTCATGTCGCTGGCGTAGCTGGCCGCCGACTGCCGGAAGGAGTCCGACACGGACGTGTCCTTGTCCGCGTCGCGCCGCGGGTAGTGGCCGTCCATGATCCGCTGGTAGTCGCGGGACTCCGCCCACTTCTTCAGCTCGGCCGCGCGGACCGCGGTGAAGGGGTGTGTGCGCGGCAGCACATTGAGGATCTTGAGCACGGAGTCCCGCAGGTCGCCCGCCGACTCGTACTCCTCGGCCTGCTCGAGGAACGCGTCCACGTTCATCTCGTGCAGATGATTGCCGCCCGCGATCTTCATCAGGCCGCGCATCGAGGCCCGCAGGTCCTGGCCGACCAGGAGTCCGGCGCGGTCCGCGGACAGTTCCGACTTGCGGAACCACTCGCGCAGCGCGGTCACGATCGCCATGATCGCGAGGTTCCCCAGCGGGATCCAGGCGACCCGGACCGCGAGGTTGGTGAGGAACAGCAGGATCGTGCGGTAGACGGCGTGCCCGGACAGCGCGTGGCCGACCTCGTGGCCGATGACCGACCGCATCTCCTCCTCGTCCAGCAGCTCGACGAGCCCGGTCGTCACCACGATGATCGGATCGTCCAGGCCGATGCACATCGCGTTCGGCTGCGGGTCCTGGTTCACGTACATCGGCGGGACCTTCTCCAGGTCCAGGATGTGACAGGCGTCCCGCAGCATGTCGTTGAGGTGCGCGAACTGGGCGTCCGAGACGCGCACCGAGTCGGACAGGAAGAGCAGCCGCAGGCTGCGCTCGGGCAGCAGCCCGCTCAGTGCCTTGAAGACCGTGTCGAAGCCGCTGAGCTTGCGCAGGGCCACCAGGGCCGAGCGGTCCGCCGGATGTTCGTAGGTCCGCGAGGAGATCCCCTCGAAGCGCCTGCGCTGCCTGCTCGGCACCTTGTCGTGCCCGTTCCGCTCGTGGCCGTCGTCGGACATGTGTTCCCCCATGTGCGTCTGAGTGCCCTATGTGCCCCCAAGGCAGAGCCCAGCCTAGGCGGAGATACCGTTGACGGGCAGTACAGAGAAGGAGTCGTACGACATGGAGCACATCCCCGCGGCCGCATGGCTCACGGAAGCCGCCGACGCGGCAGGCAAGCAGGGTTCGGGCAATCTGCTCCGCGTCGTGCTGATCGTCATGATCATCGGCGTGGTCTTCGCCGCCTGGTTCCTGCTGCGCGGCTACAAGCGCGACGACTGAGCCGC
Organism: Streptomyces sp. NPDC002742; assembly: GCF_042888885.1. Classification (NCBI taxonomy): domain Bacteria; kingdom Bacillati; phylum Actinomycetota; class Actinomycetes; order Kitasatosporales; family Streptomycetaceae; genus Streptomyces; species Streptomyces sp. NPDC002742. Next base: position 309,986 of record NZ_JBIAQF010000012.1, on the reverse strand, counting down.
GTCGGCCGGGGTGGTCCCCGGCGGGGCGGCCACCGGTCGCGCATGCGACCGCGCGGATTTGGTCTCTGGCCGAGAGAGCCCCTGTGCCGGACGGTCTTCGGCCGATGGAACCGCTTCCTCCGAGGCGGTGACGGTGCCCGGAAGGGCCGGGCGGGCCGCGGTCGACGGTTCGGCTCGGTGGTCACGGCAACCGGCGTCCCCAACGGCGGAGTCGGCGTGTTCGCCGCCGAGGTGCCCGCATACGATGGGCCGACGTCTTCATCCCGCCCTCCCCTGCCACCGACTTCGGTCGAGCGCGGGGGACCCCCATCGGATAGGTCCTGCCGAGATGAGCTTCCAGCACACTGCCGCACAGTTGGTCACCGTTGCCGCCGAGGGCGAGAACGGCGGCAACCACGAAAGCCTCAGCCCGTACCTGACCGGTGGCGGGGCCCTGTTCATCCTGCTCCTGCTGCTGTGGATCACCACGCGCTTCAACCGCGACCGCTGAGCCCCGCAGGGCCCGCTCGGGCCCCTGTCGGCCGGAGCCCGTCGGCCGGGCCGGTAGGGTCTGCACGCATGGGAGAGCAGGACATGCCTACCGGTCCGGCGAGTGACACGGAGAGCGGCGCCGTCGGCGACGCCACGGGCAGCTTGAGCGGCACGGCAGGCGGCACGGTGAAGCGCCTGACGACCGGCCCCGGCAACGGCCCCTCGAATCCGGGCAAGCGCCGGCTCGGCGTCATGGGCGGCACCTTCGACCCGATCCACCACGGACACCTGGTCGCGGCCAGCGAGGTCGCCGCGCAGTTCCACCTCGACGAGGTGGTGTTCGTGCCGACCGGGCAGCCGTGGCAGAAGACCGACCGCAGTGTCACCCCTGCCGAGGACCGCTATCTGATGACGGTCATCGCGACCGCCGAGAACCCCCAGTTCTCGGTCAGCCGGATCGACATCGACCGCGGCGGCCCGACCTACACCACGGACACCCTGCGCGACCTGCGCGCGCTCAACCCCGACGCGGACCTCTTCTTCATCACCGGCGCCGACGCGCTCGGCCAGATCCTCACCTGGCGCTACACGGAAGAACTGTTCTCCCTCGCGCACTTCATCGGGGTCACCCGGCCCGGTCACACCCTGACCGACCCGGGACTCCCGGAGGGCGGTGTCTCGCTCGTCGAGGTTCCCGCGCTCGCCATCTCGTCCACAGACTGCCGTGCCAGAGTCGCCAAGGGCGACCCCGTCTGGTACCTGGTGCCGGACGGTGTGGTGCGCTACATCGACAAGCGTGAGCTGTACCGCGGCCAGTGAGCCGAGAGGGGCACCCGGTGAACGACCGATACGACGGATACACGGGCGGCGACCAGTACGAACTCGTCGGCTACGACGAGTTCGGGCAGCCTGTGTACCGGCAGGTCCCGCAACAGCCTGCCCAGGGGTACGACGGCTACGACGCCCGACAGCAGGGCTACGGCTACGACCCCTATGCGACGGGCCGTCAGGAACCTGTCCAGCCCTACGACACGGGCCACCAGCCGCCTGTGTCGTCTTATGACACCGGTCAGCAGGAAACGGTGTCGCCCTATGACACCGGTCAGCAGCCGTCGGTTTCCTCGTTCGACCCGTTCGGCACCGGTACGCCCCGAGCGGGCGGGACCGCGGCCGCTTCGACGTCGTACGACCCCTATGGGCGGACCGCCGACGCGGCGGGCGCCGCGAGCACCGGCCGGCAGCCCCGGGTCGCCGACCAGACCGCCTACATCCCGCAACAGGCCGGACCGGCGACGGACGGACCGGCGACGGACGGGCCCGCGAAGGACGGTGCTCCCCGGGCCGACCGGGACTACCGCACCGAGCAGTTCGCCTTCGTCGAGGAGCAGGAAGCCGAGTCCGAGGACGTCATCGACTGGCTGAAGTTCACCGAGAACCGCACAGAGCGCCGCGAGGAGGCCAAGCGCCGCGCCCGCAGCCGGGTCGTCGCCCTGGTCGTGGTCGTCGCCCTGGTCGCGGTCGGTGGCGCGGGCTACCTCTGGTACGCGGGCAAGCTGCCCGGCACCGCCTCGCACGGCAAGCCGGGGACCACGACGGCCGTCACGGCGCAGAAGCGCGACGTGATCGTCGTCCACCTGCACAACACCAAGGGCGGCGGCACCTCCACCGCTCTGCTCGTCGACAACACCACCACCAAGCAGGGAACCACCGTCCTGCTGCCCAACTCCCTGGCCCTGACGGACGACGACGGCTCGACGACCACGCTCGCCAAGTCCGTCGACGGCGACGGCTCCTCCGGGACGCGGGACGCGCTCGACACCGTGCTCGGTACCAACATCCAGGGCACCTGGCGGCTCGACACCCCCTACCTCAACAACCTCGTCGAGCTCGTCGGCAATATCGAGGTCACCACGAACACCGACGTGCCGGACCCCGACTCCAAGAAGAAGGGTGATCCGCCGCTCGTCAAGAAGGGCACGGACCAGACGCTCAGCGGCAAGACGGCCGTCGCCTACGCCACCTACCGGGCCTCCGGCGAGGCCCAGGACGCGCAACTGGAGCGGTTCGGTCAGGTCATGCAGGGAGTCATGCGCAAGCTGTCCTCGGACAAGCAGGCCGCGACCACCACCGTGCAGACCCTGGCCCAGATCCTCGACCCGTCCCTGACCGACCAGGACCTCGGCGCCTTCCTCGCCAAGCTCGCCGACCTCGCCAAGGGCGGCGACTACAAGACCGCGCTGCTGCCCGTGCAGCAGGACGGCACCCTGAGCGCGGGCGCCTCCAGCGGCGTGATCAAGGACGTCCTGGGCGGCACGGCGAAGAGTCCCGACGCCGGCTCCGCGGTCCGCGTCGGCATCGAGAACGCAACCGGCGTCAAGGCGGCCACGAACCAGGCCCGTATCGTCCTGGTCAACGGCGGCTACACGTTCCTGGACTCCGGTACCGCGGGTGCCGCCCAGAGCGTGTCGCGGATCACCTACAGCGATCCCGCCAAGAAGGACGACGCCCTCGAGGTCGCCAAGACCCTGGGTCTGCCGACCGGCACGGTGAAGAAGGGCACGGTCACCAGCAACGCGGACGTGTCCGTCGTCCTGGGCCAGGACTACAAGATCAGCAGCGGCTCGAAGGGGTGACCGGCGTCACGCCCCGGGGGTCCCCCGGGGCGTGACCGGAGAAACGCGTGGGGTGTCGTCGGCGGTCCGTGAGACCCTTGAGTCATAACTGACCGCCGACGGAAAGCCGCGTAGTGACCGCCACGGACCGCTCCATCGAGCTCATCAACACCGCCGCGCAGGCGGCCGCAGACAAGCTCGCGCACGACATCATCGCCTACGACGTCAGCGATGTGCTCTCCATCACCGACGCCTTCCTGCTGGCGTCCGCGCCCAACGACCGCCAGGTCAAGTCGATCGTCGACGAGATCGAGGAGCGCCTGAACAAGGAGCTCGGCATCAAGCCGGTGCGCCGCGAGGGCGACCGCGAGGCACGCTGGGTGCTTCTCGACTACATCGACATCGTCGTGCACGTCCAGCACAGCGAGGAGCGCGTCTTCTACGCCCTGGAGCGGCTGTGGAAGGACTGCCCCGAGCTGGACCTGCCCGAAGAGGCCAAGGCCACCCGCGGCAAGGGCGCCGAGCACGCCAAGTTCCAGGCCGAGGAGGACTCCGCCGACATGGGGGAGCTGCGGTGAGCGCCGAGGGCCGCGGGACGGCGGGCGCGAAGAGCGACGGGAAGCCGGGCAGGGGTCGTCGCGTCATCCTGTGGCGGCACGGCCAGACCTCCTGGAACGTGGACCGCCGCTTCCAGGGCTCGACGGATGTCGAGCTGACCGAGACGGGCATCGGGCAGGCCCGGCGCGCCGCCCGGCTGCTCGCCTCGCTGAGGCCCGACGCCGTCGTCGCCTCGGACCTCAAGCGCGCCGCCGCCACGGCCGCCGAGCTGGCCGAGCTCACCGGCCTGGACGTCACGCACGACGAGGGCCTGCGCGAGACCTACGCGGGCGTCTGGCAGGGCCTGACGCACGAGGAGATCATCGCCCGCCACGGCGAGGAGTACGCCGCGTGGAAGCGCGGCGAGCCGGTGCGCCGCGGCGGGGGCGAGCTGGAGACCGAGGTCGCCGACCGCGCCGCCCCCGTGGTGCTGCGGCACGTGGAGAAGCTCCCCGACGACGGCACGCTCGTCGTGGTCAGCCACGGCGGCACGATCCGCACCACCATCGGCCGTCTGCTCGGCCTGGAGTCCCAGCACTGGGAGAGCCTCGGCGGCCTCTCCAACTGCTGCTGGTCCGTCCTCGGCGAGGGCGCCCGCGGCTGGCGGCTCCTGGAGCACAACGCCGGCACGCTGCCGGAGCCGGTGCTCGGCGACGACGACTGAGCGGCGCCGGGCGGCCTCCGTCCGGTCGCGCGGCCCCCGCGGGACCGGATTTCACTTTCCGGCTGGTCGCAGGCTAAAGTTCTTCTTGTTCGGCCCGCAGGGCGGGAAGAACGCAAGGGGCTATAGCTCAGTTGGTAGAGCGCCTGCATGGCATGCAGGAGGTCAGGAGTTCAATTCTCCTTAGCTCCACAGATCGACTCTCTTTTGAGTTGTCGGACATTGGTGATGAAGGATCCCGTTCCCGTCAGGGAGCGGGATTTTTCGTTGTTCATCGCCGAGTTGAGTGCCTCGGGTGTGAAGAACACGCCGGGACGGGCGCAGTTGGCGGCCGGCCTGCCGAAGGGCGCGTCATGGACGACTGCCGGACGGCGCCGCCCCTGAAAGCGGCCGCGGTCGCCTTCAGCCGCCTTCCCCCGGCCCGGCCGGCTCACGGGTGCCGTGGTCTTCGGCACACTCTTCTTGAACAGGCTTGAGTCACTTGGGCCCCCCGGGGCGTATACCTTTGCGGACGCGCTCCTGGCGTGCACGTATGCGCCGGCCGCGACAGCTGCGCCGGGTGCCTGTGTCCGGACTGGTACGAAGGCGTCGCTGACCGTATTGCTCCGGCCGTGGCAGAATCAAACGGCCGGAAGGGGGCGCGGCCCGACGGGAGGGAGTAGCGATGCCTGCCAGCATCCTCGAGGAGGTCGACGATCTCCTCGAAGTGGCACTGAACCGTAAGAAAGCCACCCTCCTCGACTGCCCTTCCTGCGGATCGGTCCACGTTGCCCAGGTTCTCGGTGACAACGGTGGAATCTCCTACGTGTGCACGGCCTGCGGCCACAGCTGGAGCTGATTGATGGGTGCGCACAGGCGGAAATGCGATTGGTGCGGCAGTGGTACGCCGATCGTCCGCGACATGGAGCCGGTCAACCACGACTACCAGTACTGGTGTGAGGAGTGCGCGCGGGCGCTGATCATAAAAGGCGACCCCATCGAGACGTACCGCGAGCTGGAGGGCGAGCCGATCTACGCACGGCTCCTCGACGAGCACTGCACCCTCAAGCGGTTCTACTCGTTCGCCACGGCCTGACCCCGAGGGCGGCCGGGTAGGTGAGGCGGATTTCCCCGTAGCGGGCCGGCGGCGTCAATCCGGCGCCGCTGCGGTGCAGTTCCAGCGACCCGGCGCTCCGGCACCCGCCACGGCGCGCCCGCGCGGGCGGACACCACGGCGGCTCTGGGGCCACGCCCGCGCATTCGGCCGCCGGAGGGCCGCCACGGGGCCCGTGAGGGCCACCGAGGGCCGCGTGACGGCGCCCCAGGGGTAGACCGCCGCCATCTCCTCCTCGCGCCCCCCGCGGCCCCGCGCACGTGTCGCGGCCACCCCTGGAACCCCGTTCGGCCCAACGGGCTTGTCCCGGCGGGGATAGGGGTGTGGCAAAGCCTATAAAATGCGACATGGGTGCTGAATCGGCACAGACGGGAAACGATTTGGTGGTGCACCAGGGGAACCGTGTAATGTTGGCGTCGCCGCCGGGGAAACCGGGCGACACGGTGAATACGCGGCCTCGCCGCGTGGCCACAAGGGGCTATAGCTCAGTTGGTAGAGCGCCTGCATGGCATGCAGGAGGTCAGGAGTTCAATTCTCCTTAGCTCCACAGACGTTGAGAGCGGGCCACCCGATCAGGGTGGTCCGCTTCTTCGTTCTTGAGCCCCCGTCGCGGAAGGGTCGTCCGGCGGCTTCGCGGAACGTGCCGAAGGCGGGCCACCGTTCCTGGTGGCCCGCTTCTTCGTGTCAGCGGCCGCTGCCGAGCGCGCGGCGACCGCGCCCCTGGGAGAGGACCGGCAGGTTGCGCGCCGGAGCGGAGGACCTGGTGTCCTCCTCCAGTCGCAGGGCGAGCGCGGGGCAGCGGCGCACCGCGCGCAGGGCCTTCGCCTCGGCGTACGCGGGCACCGGGGCCTGCGCGACGGTCGGGAAGCCGTCGGCGCCCAGTTCGAAGACCTCGGGGAGGAGATCGGCGCACAGGCCGTGCCCGCGGCACAGCGTCCAGTCGACGAAGATCTTCTGGCGGCTGGGACCCGCCTCCTGCTCGCCGGGGCCGCCGAGGATACCCATGGGCACCTGACCGTCCTCGAAGAGCGGCAGAACGCCTTCCACGGGCCTTCCGCAGCCGTTTCCGAGGACATGCGCGGCCAGGTCGTCCGTGAACGCCTTCAGGGTCGACTCGATGAACATCGCCGAACCGTCCGGGTGGGAGCAGGCGCCGCGCCGCTTCACGGACTTGGCGACCTGCTTCACGGCCTCAAGAGCCGCCGGGCCGCCGCCGTTGAGGATGTCCGCCAGACCGCGCGCCGCGGCGGGCAGACCCAGGTAGCAGGGGCCGCACTGTCCCGCGCTCTCGTCGGCCAGCCACTGCGCCACGCGCAGCGACTCGCCGAGGGGGCAGGTCTCCTGGGTGATGGGGAGGATCGCGCCGGCACCGAGCGCACCGCCCACCGCGGCCAGGGAGTCCCGCGAGACGATCGCCTCGTTGACCGTCGCCGCGTCCAGCCACTTGCCGTGGTAGCCGCCGGTCAGCACGCCCTGAGGCATCGCCGGGGCGCCGGCCAGCTGGAGCACGTACCGCAGCGGTACGCCGGTGGGGACCTCGATCACCATGGGGCGCGCGACCGCGCCCGAGACGGTGAGCATGACGGTGCCGGGCTCGTCGTACAGGCCCGTGTTGCGGTAGCGGTCGGGGCCGATGCGGGCGGCGATGGCCAGCTGCGCGAACGTCTCGGCGTTCGACAGCAGGGTGGGCGCGCCGCCGACACCGGTCTGGGACGCGCTGACCTTGCGGCCCGGCGGAACGGCCGGGCCGCCGTCGATCGAGCGGATCAGTGACGCGGCCGCTCCGGTCACCATGCGGATGGGATTGCGCTGCACCCGCGCGCGAAGGGGCGATCCCCTGCGGTTGCTCAGCCCCCGCTCGGCCAGCGCCGCTTCCATGGAGCGCTGTGTGGACTCGCGGGTCACACCGATCACGAGCGTGCGGGCGCCCATGGCCTCCGCGACCAGCAGGGCGCCGTCGAGGATGAGGTGCGGGGCACGGTTGATGAGCACCGTGTCCTTGCGGCAGGCCGGTTCGTCCTCGCTTCCGTTGACGACCACCACCGGGCGGATGCCCTTCTTGATGGCCGACTCGGCGACCGAGCGCAGTTTCTTGCCGAACGGGAAGCCCGCCCCACCGCGCCCCTTGAGATTGATGTCCTCGGCGAGGCTGGCGAGCTCTTCTCCCCCCAGGGGTTCGAGCGGACCGTGCACCTTGAGGTGCATGGGCAGATCAAGGCGTTCAACCAGGTCGAAACCCGACGTGAGCTGCGGAAGTCCGACGACGCGGACTTCCGGGACGTCGGGCAGGGCCTCGTTCACTTAAAGCCTCCGGAAGGGGCATTCCATGATTCACCGGAGCCAGGAGCGTCGAAGGCGCCCGGCAGTACGTCAGTCGTGGGACCGCTGTCGTACGTGTCATTGGTGTTGTACGTGCGGTAGGACGCGTTCGTCTCACCGGTGTTGTACACATCACTCGTGCCGTAGCCGTTGGCGGGCGGATTGCCATAGACCGGAACGGTGTATCCGGTGTCGTTCAGCGGGTCGTACGCCGACGCCGGTGCCTCGCCGACGGGGGGCGGTGAGGGAACGGGCCAGCCGCTCGGGGTGCCGCCGTTGTCGACGCGGGGAAACGTCTGGGTGGGCTGCATGTTCACGGGCATCTGGAACTGCTGTGTCCCGGGGGCCGCGGGGCCGTCACCGGACGGTGTCACGGCCCGGTAGGCCGCCGCGAAACCGGCCGTGTCGGCGGGGTCGGGCGCGCCGCCGGACAGCGGGGACGAGGGCTCCTTGCGAGGGGACGGGACGGAGCCGGCGCCCGGGGAGCGCCGGTCGGAGCGACCCGCGGAACGCTCCTGGGGCGACTCCATCGCGGCGGCGCGAGAGGCCTCCAGGTCCTCGCGGAACCCGCGGGCGCTGCCGCCGCCGGTGAGCGCCAGGATCTGCGCCGCGACCTTGTGCTTGAAGGGGTTCGGGGCGGCCCGCAGCGCGAGGGCGGCTATAACGCCGACCAGGCACAACTCGTACGAGACCATGAAGAAGGTCTTCGCCGCGCGCCCCGCGAACAAGCCGTGGACCAGGGCCGCGCAGAGTGCGGGGTAGGCCAGCATGTGCATCGCGCGCCAGCGGGCGGCGACCACGGCCGGTGCGGCGAACTGATTGCGCAGTGCGCCGGTGATGCCCACGAAGATCATGAGCAGGCCGCCCAGCGAGCCGAGGCCGATGAGCCCGCCGAGGCCCTTGACGCCCAGGCTGAAGGGGATCAGCGCGGCGATCAGGACGGTGTGGTCCAGTGCCAGCTTGACGGTGATGTGCACCAGGAGGAACGCGATCGAGCCGACGGCGGTCACGCGGTGGATGCCCTGCGCGACGATCCGCTGGCGTGTGTTGAGGAGGAGCCGGTCCTGGGCAACCAGGCCCCAGATCACCGAGCAGGTCAGGCAGACCAGTGACAGGACGCCGGCGCCGAAGTTCAGGAAATCCTGGACCGCGTTGCCTCCAGCCACCACGATCACGGGTATGAGGATCAGGACGGCAGCCGTGGCCACCCCGTAGGCCGAACGGCCCATCCGGGGAAGCGAGCTGTTGTTACGACGAGGGTCCATGAGGGGGTACTCCCAAGGGTTCGGGGAAGCGGTCCCGAAGGGGCACTCTAAGTCGAGAAATACCGACGAGTTCCAGGTTTGAGTTATTGCGTTGTTACCAAAGGGCAATGAGGTCTTTGTGTTGTCCGCAAGCGTCCGTTAAGCGAAGTAAAATTTGAACATCGTTCAACATTTTTGGAGCCGCCAGGGGTGGCACGGGGTGCCGGGCGGTCCCGAAAGCTCGTCGCGGCCCGCGCTGGCACTGCTGTACCCTGACGCCATGCGTGCCGTACGCCTTCTGCTTAGCGAGCCGCGCTGATCAGTCCCGACCGCTGACGCATCGTGGTCGGCATCAGCGCGGCGTCCCCTCCTGTGCGAGGGGTTTTTTCATTTCTTGAGTGTCACAGCCGCTGGCAGAGACGATCGATGGAGCTTTGAGGATCATGAGCGAGACGAACACCGCTGCCACTGCCGAGGTGGCCGCGCCGCACCGCTACACGGCCGCCCTGGCCGCTGACATCGAGGCACGCTGGCAGGACTTCTGGGACGCCGAGGGCACGTACGAGGCTCCGAACCCCACCGGCGACCTGGCCGGGGACCCCGAGCTGGCCGCCAGGCCCAAGAAGTTCATCATGGACATGTTCCCCTACCCCTCGGGCGCGGGTCTGCACGTGGGCCACCCCCTGGGCTACATCGCCACCGATGTATATGCCCGGTTCCAGCGGATGACCGGCCATAACGTGCTGCACACCCTGGGCTTCGACGCCTTCGGCCTGCCCGCCGAGCAGTACGCCGTGCAGACCGGCACGCACCCGCGCGTGTCCACCGAGGCCAACATGGAGAACATGAAGGTCCAGCTGCGCGCGCTGGGCCTGGGCCACGACAAGCGCCGGTCGTTCGCCACGATCGACCCGGAGTACTACAAGTGGACCCAGTGGATCTTCCTGCAGATCTTCAACTCCTGGTACGACGACGAGGCCGGCAAGGCCCGTCCCGTCTCCCAACTGGTCGCCCAGTTCGAGAGCGGTGAGCGCGCCGTCCCCGCCACCGGCTCCACCACGCGCGCGTGGAACGAACTGAGCGCCACCGAGCGCGCCGACGTCCTGAGCGGCTACCGCCTGGCGTACGCCTCCGACGCGCCGGTCAACTGGTGCCCCGGCCTGGGCACCGTCCTGGCCAACGAGGAGGTCACCGCCGACGGCCGTTCCGAGCGCGGCAACTTCCCCGTCTTCAAGGCCAAGCTGCGCCAGTGGAACATGCGCATCACCGCCTACGCGGACCGCCTGCTGGACGACCTGGACGCGCTGGACTGGCCCGAGGCCATCAAGCTGCAGCAGCGCAACTGGATCGGCCGTTCCGAGGGCGCCCGCGTCGACTTCCCGATCGACGGCGAAGCGATCACGGTCTTCACCACCCGCCAGGACACCCTGTTCGGCGCCACCTACATGGTGCTGGCGCCGGAACACCCGCTGGTCGGGAAGTTCACCCCGGCCGCCTGGCCCGAGGGCACCCACGACGTGTGGACCGGCGGTCACGCGACCCCCGCCGAGGCCGTCGCCGCCTACCGCGCGCAGGCCGCCTCGAAGTCCGACGTCGAGCGGCAGGCCGAGGCCAAGGACAAGACCGGCGTCTTCACCGGCGCGTTCGCCACCAACCCGGTCAACGGCGAGAAGGTCCCGGTCTTCATCGCCGACTACGTGCTGATGGGCTACGGCACCGGCGCCATCATGGCCGTCCCGGCGCACGACACCCGCGACTTCGCGTTCGCGCGCGCCTTCGAACTGCCCATGCGCTGCGTGGTCGAGCCCTCGGACGACCGCGGCACCGACGCCTCCACCTGGGACGACGCCTTCGCCTCGTACGACGCGAAGATCGTCAACTCCGCCGGCGGCGACGTCTCCCTGGACGGCCTGGGCGTGGTCGACGCCAAGGCGCGCATCACGGAGTGGCTGGAGCGCCGGGGCATCGGCGAGGGCACCGTCAACTTCCGGCTGCGCGACTGGCTGTTCAGCCGCCAGCGCTACTGGGGCGAGCCCTTCCCGATCGTCTACGACGAGGACGGCGTCGCCCACCCGCTGCCCGAGTCGATGCTGCCCCTGGAGCTGCCGGAGGTCGAGGACTACTCGCCGCGCACCTTCGACCCGGACGACGCGAACACGTCCCCGGAGACCCCGCTGTCCCGCAACGAGGACTGGGTCGCCGTGACCCTGGACCTGGGTGACGGCCGTGGCCCGCAGAAGTACCGCCGCGAGACCAACACCATGCCCAACTGGGCCGGTTCCTGCTGGTACGAGCTGCGTTACCTGGACCCGCACAACGACCGGAAGCTGGTCGACCCGGCCATCGAGCAGTACTGGATGGGCCCGCGGGAGGGGCAGCCGACCGGTGGTGTCGACCTGTACGTCGGCGGCGCCGAGCACGCCGTGCTGCACCTGCTGTACGCCCGCTTCTGGTCGAAGGTCCTGTTCGACCTGGGCCACATCTCGTCGGCCGAGCCGTTCCACAAGCTGTTCAACCAGGGCATGATCCAGGCCTACGTGTACCGCGACAGCCGCGGTATCGCCGTACCGGCGGCCGAGGTGGAGGAGCGCGACGGCGCCTACTTCTACCAGGGCGAGAAGGTCTCCCGGCTGCTGGGCAAGATGGGCAAGTCCCTGAAGAACGCGGTCACCCCCGACGAGATCTGCGCCGAGTACGGAGCGGACACCCTGCGCCTGTACGAGATGGCGATGGGTCCCCTGGACGTGTCCAGGCCGTGGGACACGCGCGCGGTGGTGGGCCAGTACCGGCTGCTGCAGCGGCTGTGGCGCAATGTCGTCGACGAGGCGACCGGTGAGGTCACGGTCGTCGCCGCCGAGCCGGACGAGGACACGCTGCGTGCCCTGCACAAGGCCATCGACGGCGTACGCCAGGACCTGGAGGGCATGCGCTTCAACACCGCCATCGCCAAGGTCACCGAGCTGAACAACCATCTGACCAAGGCGGGCGGCCCCATCGCGCGCCCGATCGCCGAGGCCCTGGTGCTGATGGTGGCGCCACTGGCCCCGCACATCGCCGAGGAACTGTGGCGCAAGCTGGGCCACAGCGACTCGGTCGTCCACCAGGACTTCCCCGTCGCCGACCCGGCCTACGTCGTCGACGAGGCCGTGACCTGCGTCGTGCAGATCAAGGGCAAGGTCAAGGCGCGCCTGGAGGTCTCCCCGGCGATCTCCGACGAGGAACTGGAGAAGGTGGCGCTGGCCGACGCGAAGGTCGTCGCGGCACTGGACGGCGCGGGGATCCGCAAGGTGATCGTGCGCGCGCCGAAGCTGGTGAACATCGTCACGGCGTAGTCGTCGCGGCGCGCTCGGCACGGCGCACTCGCCACGGAGCACTCGTCATGGCGTGCGGTACCGGGCCTCGGCCCGGCACCCGCGCAGGTCCGGGCCGTGTGACGGCTCGGGGTAGTCCCCTACGGGCAGGTTCGGGGTTCTTCCGGAACTCCGAACCTGCCCGCAGCGTTTACCGTTGAGAGCGCGGAGACAGTTGCCGCGACCGGTCGGAGGAGGAGTGTGATGGGTACCGTGATCACCATAATCGCCTTGCTCTTCCTGCTGTTCGTGGTGTTCGGCGCGTACGCGACGGTGAAGGTGATCGGCGCCGCCAAACGCGGCGTGGACCGCACGATCTCGCAGGCCCGGCGCACCGTCGAGGACACCACCCTGCGCGCGAAGACCTTCGCCCAGTTCGGACCTCAGGGCGAGCTCGCCCAGCTCAGGTTGTCGCTGCGTACATCGATGCGGGCCACCCAGGACGCTCTGCAGGCGAGCGTGGCGGAGGACGAGTCCCTCAAGGAGTCCCTGAGCCTCTTCGAGCGGCTCAGCGCGCACGGGCGCGAACTGGACGCCGAACTGAAGCGCCTGGAGACGGAGCCCGACCGGGGCACGCTCGCCACCCGGCTGCCGGCCCTGCGCGAGCGCACCCAGCGGATCACGAAGTCGGCGGACTCGCTGCGCTGGGCCGCCCGCGACCGGGCCCACCGCTTCGCGGGCGACGATCTGGACACCCTGAGCGCCCAGATCGACGTGGAGGCCGGCGCACTGCGTCACTGGACCAAGGAGCCCGGGCCCTCGGCGACCTGGCCCGACGCTCCCACGACGGACGCGGGCACCTCCGGAGCACAGACCCGGCGCCGGAGCCCGGAGTCCCGTCCGGCGGATCAGCCGGGGCGTTCCGCCATCACCCCGCCCGGCCAACGGCCCACCTACCCTTGGCAGAAGAAGCCCCGCCCCGAGAGCACGACATGATGCGGCCGACCCGACCGCAGGTGGATAGGGCCGGGCTGCCGCCCACCCGCCCCGCCAGGTAACCTCCAGCTCATGTCCCGCCATGTCGCGATCGTCACCGATTCAACGGCCTACCTGCCGCCGCGGACGATGGAGCGCCACAGCATCACGGCGGTTCCCCTGACCGTGGTCCTCGGGGACCAGGCACTCGAAGAGGGCACCGAGATCTCGGCCCGTTCCCTGGCCCAGGCACTGCAGAAGCGGCGCCCCGTCACGACGTCCCGGCCCAGCCCCGAGACGTTCGCCGCGGCCTACCGCAAGGTCGCCGAGTCCGGCGCCACCGGCATCGTCTCGCTGCACCTGTCCTCCGAGTTCTCGGGCACCTATGACGCCGCGGTGCTCGCGGCGCGCGACGCCCCGCTACCGGTGCGTGTCGTCGACACCGGGATGGTCGCGATGGCCCTCGGGTTCTGCGCGCTGGCGGCCGCCGAGTCGGCCGAGGCGGGCGGCACCGTCGACGACGCCGTCACGGCCGCGGAGAAGCGGGCCGCGGGCACGTCCGCGTACTTCTACGTCGACACCCTCGACTACCTCCGCCGTGGCGGCAGGATCGGAGCCGCACAGGCTCTGCTGGGTTCCGCGCTCGCGGTGAAGCCGCTGCTGCGGCTCAACGACGGCCGCATCGAACTTCTCGAGAAGGTCCGGACGGCGTCCAAGGCGATCGCCCGCCTGGAGGAGATCGTCGCGGACCGGGCGGGCAGCGCGCAGGTCGACATCGCCGTTCACCATCTGGCCGCCCCCGAGCGGGCGTCGGCTCTCGCGGACCGTTTGCGGGCACGGGTGCCGGGGCTCGCCGAACTGCATGTGAGCGAGGTGGGTGCGGTGATCGGAGCCCACACCGGCCCGGGACTGCTCGGGGCGGTTGTCTCGCCCCGGTGAGGCCCGCCCGTGTGCCGTCCGCGCGCGTCGCTCGTGAGGGTGACGGAGTTATCCACAACTGGGCCGCTTTCCACCGGAATTGAGCAAGATCATCGCGAGGGTGCCGGGATGCCGGATCCTCGTCGCATGGCACTTCGATCAAGCTCACGCACCGCCACACCGACCAGCGGCCCTGGTCGTGGCCCCCACTCCGACAGCCGCAGCAGCCATCGCCGTCGCGATCGGCGAAGCCGGGCCCGTCGCCACGAGGCATCGGCCGCGGCCCTCCGTCTGCGCGCCGACGCACTCTTCACCCAACACGCCCAGGGGAGGCGTGAGTTGGGGAAAGCGCCGCCCGGGGCGGACCACGATGTCGGGGACGGTCCGAGGGCGAACACGGCTGTGGGCGCGGGGGTTCCGACCGATGTCCGGGGACCTCGGACGCACCGGGCGGGGTGCCACGGCCGTGGCACCGGGCCGGACACCGGCCGAACCCCACGGGCGGACCGCTCGACGGCCGCCGGGACGCCGATCACGAGTGCGGAGGCCGCGAGGGGGCCGGTCGTGGAGGCGGGCGCATGGCGGGAGCGGGCAGGGCTCGCCGTGCGGGAGCGGCTGCCGTTGTGGCTGCAGTCGAGGTGTGGTCTGGAGCGCAGGAGCGTGGCCGCGCTGACCGTACTGCTGGTCGTGGCCGCGGTCTTCGCCGTGCAGCACTTCTGGGCCGGCAGGACGCAGCCGGTCCGGGCTCCCGAGGTGATGGGCGCCGCCACGCCGTACGGCGAGAGGCGCGGACCGGGCGATCGGCCGGGCGTGGAATCCGGTGCCCCGGCCGACGCCCCGAGCTCGGCCGGTGCCGCAGGCTTCGCAGGCCCCGGCGGGGGCGTGATCGTCGTGGACGTGGGCGGAAAGGTGCGCACCCCCGGACTCCAGCGGCTGCCGGCCGGTTCACGCGTCGAAGACGCCCTGCGAGCCGCCGGCGGCGTACGGCCCGGCACGCACACCGACGGTCTCAACCGCGCGCGACCTCTCGTGGACGGCGAACAGATCGTGGTCGGTGCATCCGCACCCCCGACCGGAGCCGGCTCCGACGGTTCGGGGCCGGTCGGAACCGGCGGATCCGCGGCTGGAGCGGCGCCCTCCGCGCCGATTCCCCTCAACACGGCCACCGTCGACCAGCTCGACGGCCTGCCCGGCGTCGGTCCCGTGCTGGCCCGGCACATCATCGACTACCGCACGGCCCACGGCGGTTTCCGCTCGGTCGACGAGCTCCGTGAGGTGAGCGGAATCGGAGACCGCCGGTTCGCCGATCTCCGGAACCTGGTGCGGCCATGAGCGGCTCCGGGAGGCGGGCTGGTCGGGCTGGACCGGCGACGGGCGTGCGGCGGGCCGGACCGCTGATGAGCGCGCCACGGGGCGGGCCCCTGACCGGGAACGGACTCGCCGGCCCTGCCGAGTCCGCAAGGAGATGCCGACCGGGCGGGCCGGGTGGGCCGCAGGGGCCGGACGTGGCGCAAGGTCTGAACGGACCCGACGTGGCGCGAGGTCGGCGAGGGCCGCTTAGGACGCGGGAGGAGCGCGAGTCGGAGCCGACGGACCTCGGTGAGCCGGAGCGGACGGAGGAGCGCCGTGAGCCTGAAGCTTCTCCGACTCACCCGGCTGGTGTCCCCGCCGTCAGCAGCCGGAGGTCGGTGCACGCTGCTGCCGGGAGTCGGCTGGGAGCCTCGCACCCCAGGGCCGAGGGGCCGACCGATCTCCGGCTCGTGGCGCCCGCGGCGGCGGTCTGGCTCACGGCGGCCGTGACGGTCGGGGTGTCGCCTGGCTGGGCGACGGGTGTCGTGGCCGTGTCCCTGGTCGCGGGTGGCTTACTTCTGGCGGCGGGGTGGAGCGGCGCGGGAGCGGGGCCGCGAGGCACGCGAACGGGGCGTAGAGACGGGGGTACGGGGCGGAGAGATGCGGGTACGGGGCGGGGAGGCTCGGGTACGGGGCAGGGGCGTGGGGCGGCGCGGCCGGGTTCGTGGCCGTGGGTGTCCGTCGCCGCCGTGCTGCTCTGTGTCGGCGCGGCGGCGGCCTCCGCGGGGCTGCACGGAGCGGACCTGCGACGTGGACCTGTTCCCGCGCTCGCGGAGCGGTTCGCCAACGTGACCGCGGAGGTGGAGATCACCTCCGATCCCCGGCTCACCCGGCCCCGGATCAACGGGGACCACATCGCTCCGACGGCTCTGCTGTTCGACGCCGAGGTCACGCGGGTCACAGAGGCGGACGGCACGACGCTCGCCACCCGGACGCCGGTGCTGGTGATCGTCGACGCGCGCTCTCCACGGGGCTCACCCAGGGAGGCCGGTGGGCGCTCGCCCTGGCTGTCGCTGCTGCCTTCCACCCGGCTGAGGCTGGCCGCGCGGATCGTGCCCACCCTGACGGACGGGGACGACATCGCGGCGGTGCTGCGCGTGCGGGGGAGCGGGCCACCGGAGGTGGTGGGCGAGCCGTCCGGTCCGCAGCGGTTCGCCGGCCGGCTGCGCGACGGGCTGCGAAAGGCGACGGACGGCCTGGACGCGGACGCGCGGGCGCTGCTGCCCGGCCTGGTGGTGGGGGACACCTCACGCGTGACGCCGGAGCTGGACGACGCCTTCAAGGCCACCGATCTGACCCACCTCCTCGCCGTCAGCGGAGGCAACCTCGTCATCATCCTCGCCTTGTTCATCGGGCCGGCGGGCCTCGCCCAGAGAGCCGAGCGCCGGGGCCTCGCGCCCAGGCTCGGGGTCTCGCTCCGGGCGACCGCACTGCTCGGCGGAGCGCTCACCCTCGCCTTCGTGATCGTGTGCCGACCGGACCCGAGCGTGCTGCGTGCGGCGGCCTGCGGATCGATCTCGCTGCTCGCCATCGCGACCGGGCGCCGCAGATCCCTGATCCCGGCACTGGCCGCCGCGGTTCTGCTCCTGGTGCTGTACGACCCCTGGCTCTCCCGGAGCTACGGATTCCTGCTCTCCGTCCTCGCGACCGTGGCCCTGCTCACGATCGCCCCGCGCTGGAGCACGGCGCTCCAACGACGTCGTGTGCCTCCGCGTCCGGCCGAGGCGCTCGCCGCGGCCGCCGCCGCACAGGCCTTGTGCGCGCCGGTGGTCGCCCTGTTGTCGGCGCGGGTGAGCCTGGTGGCGGTGCCGTGCAATCTGCTCGCGGAGTTCGCGGTCACGCCGGCCACGGTGCTGGGTTTCGCGACACTGGCGACCGCCTCCCTGGCGATGCCCGTGGCCAAAGTCCTGGCTTGGTCAGCGAGTTGGCCCGCCCGGTGGATCGCGGGCATCGCCCGGACGGGGGCGGCTCAGCCCGGTGGAGGAGTGGACTGGCCGGGCAGTTGGACGGGCGCCCTTCTGCTCGCCCTCGTCACGGTGGTCGTCGTGACCGTCGGTCGACGGCTGCTGAGGCATCCCGTGCTGAGTGCTGTCTGCGCGATGCTGTTCCTGCTGGTCGTGGTGCGGCCGCCGCCGCTCACCAGGGTGATCACGGGGTGGCCGCCGCCCGGCTGGCGGTTCGCGATGTGCGACGTGGGGCAGGGTGACGCGACCGTGCTCGCGGCGGGCGACGGCAGCGCGGTGGTGGTGGACGCGGGGCCCGACCCGGTGTCGGTCGACCGCTGTCTGAGCACGCTCGGCGTCACCAGAATCCCGCTCGTCGTCCTGACGCACTTTCACGCCGACCACGTCGCGGGGCTGCCGGGCGTGCTCCACGGGCGTTCGGTGGGCGCGATCGAGACGACCACGTTCGAAGAACCTCTGGAACAGGTCGAGTTCGTACGAAGAGAGGCACTCGCACGGCACATTCCCCTGACCCGGGCCGTGGCGGGGGAGCGGCGGCGCACGGGAAGTCTCGACTGGCGGGTGCTGTGGCCGCCGCCGGATCCGGCTCCGCCGCCGGACGGTCCGAACGACGCCAGTGTCACCCTGCTCGTACGGTCAGCGGGGCTGCGGCTGCTGTTGCTCGGCGACCTGGAGCCGCCCGCGCAGCAGGCCTTGTCGAGATCGGCGGCGGCCACGGAACTGGACGGCGTGGACGTGCTCAAGGTCGCCCATCATGGGTCCGCGTATCAGGACCCGGAGCTCATACGCAGGGTGGCTCCGCGGCTCGCGCTCATTTCCGTGGGAAGCGACAACCCCTATGGGCATCCCGCCCCGAGCACGGTCGCGGCTCTGCGGGCCGGGGGCGCGGTGGTGTTGCGTACCGACGAGGACGGTGACCTCGCTGTCACCGGTGCGGGCGAAGGGCTGAGTGTGGCGCGACACTGAACGAATGAATTCCGCACAGGCCGACGCCTACCTTCGCCGTATCGGGGCCCAGCACCCGGCATGGCCCACGTCCGATGTGCTCCGCGAGCTTCAAGTGCGCCACCTGCGGACAGTGCCGTTCGAGAACCTGTCGATCCATCTCGGCGAGGAGATCGTGCTGGAGGAGAAGAGGCTGCTGGACAAGGTGGTGGGTGCTCGCAGAGGGGGCTTCTGCTACGAACTGAACGGCGTGTTCGGGGCGTTGCTGGCGTCGCTGGGCTTCGACGTGACGTATCTCGCGGCGCGGGTGTACGGGGACGAGGGGGAACTCGGGCTTCCTTACGGCCATCTCGCGCTGCGGGTGCGGACGGTGGACGGGGGTGACTGGCTGACCGACGTCGGTTTCGGGGCGCACAGCCACTACCCGTTGTCGTTCATGGAGCGAGGCGAACAGCGGGACCCCGGCGGGATGTTCCGGGTCGTGGAGTCGGGGCCGGACGCGGCGGGGGTGCGGGGTGCCGGCGGATCACGGGAACGCGAGGATCTGGACGTCCACCTGGGCGACAAACGCCAGTACCGCCTGGAGGTACGGCCGCGGGTGCTCGGGGACTTCGCCGTCGGTGCCTGGTGGCAGAGCACATCGCCGCTGTCGCACTTCACCCGGTCATCGGTCTGTTCTCGGATCACCGAGGAGGGAGGACGGATCACGCTCAGCGGCCACAGGTTCACCGTGTCGACGGCCGACGGGGCCAAGGAGGTGTCGGAACTGGGCACCGACGAGGACGTGCTGGCCACCTATCGGGAGCGCTTCGGAATCGAGCTGGACCGGGTGCCGGAGGTCAAGGGGGCTCAGTAGTTCCGGTCCGGCAGGCCGCACATGCAGCGCAGGCCGCACGGGCGGCACGGGCGGCACGGGCGGCACGGGCCGGATAGGCCGACCCCGGCGTCGGCCGTGTCGGGCGTATCGGAAGATGTTCACGTGAGCGATGTGAGACATGTACTGGTGCTGCCCGACCGCGATGCCGCGGAAGAGGCGGCGGAGGCCGTCGGTGACCGGTTCGGGCTCCTGGAGGAGCCGCAGCTCGTCCGGGATGCGCTGGCCGGCGAGGACGATGCCGAGGACGCGCAGTGGCTGGTGGTCCTGACGGACCCCGAGGCCCGGCTGAGCCCGAAGGAGCTGGACGAGTTCGCGGCCGAGTGGGACGGCTGGCACGAGGAGCCGTAGCCCACGCTCGGCAGGGGCAGGGGCAGGGGCAGGGGCAGGGGCAGGGACAGGGGGGTGAGGGGGCTGGTGGGCCGCGCGGGGATCGCTGTTCGCGGCACCTGGTGTCAGTGGCGCGTGGGATGCTTTCGGTGATGGCCAAGAAGACCGCACAAGACGACCCTCTCGCCCCTGTCACACTGGCGGTGGGCCAGGAGGATCTCCTGCTCGACCGTGCCGTGCAGGAGGTGGTGGCCGCCGCCAGGGCCGCCGACGCCGACACGGATGTACGGGACCTCACCCCGGATCAGTTGCAGCCGGGCACACTCGCCGAGCTGACGAGCCCCTCGCTCTTCTCGGAGCGCAAGGTCGTGGTCGTACGCAACGCGCAGGATCTGTCGGCCGACACGATCAAGGACGTCAAGGCGTATCTCGGGGCGCCCGCCGAGGAGATCACCCTGGTGCTTCTGCACGCGGGCGGGGCCAAGGGCAAGGGGCTGCTGGACGCCGCGCGCAAGGTGGGGGCGCGGGAGGTGGCCTGTCCCAAGATGACGAAGCCGGCGGACCGGCTGGCGTTCGTGCGGAGCGAGTTCCGGGCGCTGGGCCGGGCGGCCACTCCGGAGGCCTGTCAGGCGCTGGTGGACTCCATCGGGAGTGATCTGCGGGAGCTGGCGTCCGCCGTGTCGCAGCTGACCGCGGATGTCGAGGGGACGATCGACGAGGCCGTCGTCGGGCGGTACTACACCGGGCGGGCCGAGGCCTCCAGCTTCACCGTGGCCGACCGGGCCGTGGAGGGGCGGGCCGCGGAGGCGCTGGAGGCGTTGCGATGGTCACTGTCGACCGGCGTCGCGCCCGTCCTGATCACCAGTGCGCTCGCGCAAGGAGTACGGGCGATCGGGAAGCTGTCCTCCGCGCGCGGCGGCAGGCCCGCCGACCTGGCTCGTGAGCTGGGGATGCCGCCGTGGAAGATCGATCGCGTACGGCAGCAGATGCGGGGCTGGACACCGGACGGGGTCGCCATGGCGCTCACGGCCGTCGCGGAGGCGGATGCCGGGGTCAAGGGCGGCGGGGACGATCCCGAGTACGCCTTGGAGAAGGCGGTCGTGGCCATCGCGCGGGCAGCTCGCTCCGGCCGGCGTTGACCGCACGCGGGGTCGGCCCGACCGAACCTCCGCGGGCCCCGCACAGGAACAGTGACCGCACAACGAAGGCCCCGCTCGTTCTCCCGGGGAAGGGAGGGGCGGGGCCTTCGGTTCGAGCTGGTGGATTCACGCCCGCGTGGCGAACGCAGATCGTGCGTGAATCCGGGTGTGTCGGTCGGGAGCGGGAGAGAGGGCCTGCTCGGGTCCGGCCGACGGTCAAGTCAGGGGTCGAGCTCCGGAGAGCTCAGCCGACTCAGCCCTTGAGGGCGGCGACCTTCGAAGCAAGCGCCGACTTCTTGTTGGCGGCCTGGTTCTTGTGGATGACGCCCTTCGAGACGGCCTTGTCGAGAGCGCGCGACGCGGCGCGCGTGTACTCGGTGGCCTTCTCGACGTCACCCGCGGCAGACGCCTCGCGGGCCTTGCGGATCGCGGTCTTCAGAGAGGACTTGACGGCCTTGTTGCGCAGCCGGGCCTTCTCGTTGGTCTTGATCCGCTTGATCTGGGACTTGATGTTCGCCACGAATGAGCCTTTACAGGTTCAGGCGCGCGAGACAGCACGTCTCACTCGCCGTTTGATTTTCTTGGGTGCGTCTCCTGCTGAGAGGGCACGAGACACAGCTACCCAGGCTACCAGTCGCCGTACGACCGGCCCAAACCGGCCGCCCGCCCCGGCCGAGGGGCCCCCGGGACCGGTCGCGGCCCGCCCCGCTCACGCGGACCGAACCGGTCGCAGCTCCCCGCGCGTGGGACCATGGAACCTACGTATCGATCCGACCCGAGGCGACAGGCGCCTCAAGAGACAGGACCCTGCGTGCCCGCGACCCCTAACAATGTGCCCGAGCCGAGCCGTACCGACCCGGCTCTGATCCGCAATTTCTGCATCATCGCGCACATCGACCACGGCAAGTCCACGCTCGCCGACCGCATGCTCCAGCTGACGGGGGTGGTCGACGCGCGGCAGATGCGTGCTCAGTACCTCGACCGTATGGACATCGAGCGCGAGCGCGGCATCACGATCAAGTCCCAGGCGGTCCGGCTGCCCTGGGCGTCGACCGAGGACCCGGGCAGGACCCACATCCTCAACATGATCGACACCCCCGGGCACGTCGACTTCACGTACGAGGTGTCCCGGTCCCTCGCGGCCTGTGAGGGCACGGTGCTGCTGGTCGACGCGGCCCAGGGCATCGAGGCGCAGACTCTCGCCAACCTCTACCTGGCGATGGAGAACGACCTCAAGATCATCCCCGTACTGAACAAGATCGACCTGCCGGCCGCCCAGCCGGAGAAGTTCTCCGAGGAGCTCGCCAACCTCATCGGCTGCGACCCCGAGGACGTTCTCAAGGTCTCCGCCAAGACGGGCCTGGGCGTCGAGGCACTGCTCGACAAGGTCGTCGCCGAGATCCCGGCCCCGGTCGGCATCCAGGACGCCCCCGCCCGCGCGATGATCTTCGACTCGGTCTACGACTCCTACCGCGGTGTCGTGACGTACGTGCGTGTCATCGACGGGCAGCTCAACAAGCGTGAGCGCATCCGGATGATGTCCACCGGCGCCACGCACGAGCTGCTGGAGATCGGTGTCTCGGCCCCCGAGATGAAGGCGGCCGACGGGCTCGGTGTCGGTGAGGTGGGCTACATCATCACCGGCGTGAAGGACGTCCGTCAGTCCAAGGTCGGTGACACGATCACCACCCTGCACAAGGGCGCCACCGAGGCGCTCGGCGGGTACAAGGACCCCAAGCCCATGGTCTTCTCGGGCCTGTATCCGCTGGACGGGTCCGACTACCCCGAGCTTCGCGACGCCCTGGACAAGCTCCAGCTCAACGACGCGGCGCTGGTGTACGAGCCGGAGACGTCGGCGGCGCTGGGCTTCGGCTTCCGCGTCGGTTTCCTCGGGCTGCTGCACCTCGACGTGATCCGTGAGCGGCTGGAGCGCGAGTTCGGCCTCGATCTGATCGCGACCGCCCCGAACGTGGTCTACCGCGTCGAGATGGAGGACCGCAGCGAGCACATCGTCACCAACCCGAGCGAGTTCCCCGAGGGCAAGATCGACAAGGTGTACGAGCCGGTCGTGCGGGCGACCATCCTCGCGCCCTCGGAGTTCATCGGCGCGATCATGGAGCTGTGCCAGACCCGGCGCGGCACCCTGCTCGGCATGGACTACCTCTCCGAGGACCGGGTCGAGATCCGCTACACCCTGCCGCTCGCGGAGATCGTCTTCGACTTCTTCGACCAGCTGAAGTCCAAGACCCGCGGCTACGCCTCGCTGGACTACGAGCCCACCGGCGAGCAGGCCTCCAGCCTGGTCAAGGTCGACATCCTGCTGCACGGCGACAAGGTCGACGCCTTCTCGGCGGTCACGCACAAGGACGCGGCGTACGCGTACGGCGTCCGGCTGGTCGCCAAGCTGCGCGAGCTGATCCCGCGGCAGGCCTTCGAGGTGCCCATCCAGGCTGCCATCGGCTCCCGGGTCATCGCCCGCGAGACCATCCGCGCCATCCGCAAGGACGTCCTCGCCAAGTGCTACGGCGGTGACATCTCCCGTAAGCGGAAGCTGCTGGAGAAGCAGAAGGAAGGCAAGAAGCGGATGAAGATGGTGGGCTCCGTGGAGGTTCCGCAAGAGGCCTTCATCGCCGTGCTGTCCAGTGACGACAGCGGTCCCGCCGCCAAGGGCAAGAAGTAGTCACGCCGAATCCCGGTTCTGCAGGGCCCGTCGCGCCTCGGCGCGACGGGCCCTGTGCTTGTCTCAGGGGTGTGTCCTGCGAGAAGTGACCGGGAAGTGACCGGCCGCCGCCTCTTACGCACCGGCCGGACGCGCTCTAGTCTGATCTCTGCTCGGTAGTTACTCGCGAGTTAAACAACAGCCGCAATTGAGCCAGCCGCACTGCCGCGGGCCCCGGAGGATGTCGTGAGCGACACACAGACCCTGATCGAGAACCGTCCGCCGTCCGTCGCGGCCCTCTTCCTGGAGCGCGTGGCGGCCACACCCGACGCCGAGGCATACCGCTACCCGGTACCGGCCTCGGGCGGCCCGGACGAGTGGAAGTCGCTGACCTGGGCGCAGGCCGCCGAGCGGGTCTACGCCATCGCGGCCGGTCTGATCGAACTCGGCGTGGAGCCGGAGCAGCGAGTGGCGCTCGCCTCCTCGACCCGGGTCGAGTGGATCCTGGCCGACCTCGGCATCCTCTGCGCGGGCGCGGCCACCACGACGGTGTACCCGCAGACCAACGCCGAGGAGTCGGCGTTCATCCTCTCCGACTCCGCGAGCAAGGTCCTCATCGCGGAGGACGCGGCCCAGCTCGCCAAGGCCAGGGAGAAGCGCGCGGAGCTTCCCGAGCTCACGCGGGTCGTCGTCATCGACCCGGCGGGCGTGGAGACCGACGACTGGGTCCTCACGCTCACCGAGCTGGAGGCGCGTGGCACCGCCTACCTGGAGAAGCACCCCGAGCTGATCAAGGAGCGGGTCGGCGCGATCACCGCGGACCAGCTCGCGACCCTCATCTACACCTCCGGTACCACCGGCCGCCCCAAGGGCGTCCGTCTGCCGCAGGACAACTGGTCGTACATGGCGAAGGCGATCGCCGCGACCGGCCTGGTCGGCCCGGACGACGTCCAGTACCTGTGGCTGCCGCTCGCGCACGTCTTCGGCAAGGTCCTCACCTCCGGCCAGATCGAGGTCGGGCACGTCACCGCCGTCGACGGCCGAGTGGACAAGATCATCGAGAATCTTCCGGTGGTGCGGCCGACGTACATGGCGGCCGTGCCGCGCATCTTCGAGAAGGTCTACAACGGGGTCGCGGCGAAGGCACGGGCCGGCGGCGGCGCCAAGTACAAGATCTTCCAGTGGGCCGCCGGGGTCTCCCGCGAGTACGCGAAGGCCAGCCAGGACAACTTCCGCCGTACCGGCTCGGCCTCCGTGCCCTTCGCGCTCGGCGCCAGGCACAAGGTCGCCGACGCGCTCGTCTTCGCCAAGATCCGCGAGGCCTTCGGCGGCAACCTGCGCGCCTGTGTCTCCGGGTCGGCCGCGCTCGCGCCGGAGATCGGCTACTTCTTCGCCGGCGCGGGGATCCACATCCTGGAGGGCTACGGGCTCACCGAGTCCTCCGCCGCCTCCTTCGTGAACCCGGGCGAGGCCTACCGGACCGGCACGGTCGGCAAGCCGGTGCCCGGCACCGAGGTGCGCATCGCGGACGACGGCGAGATCCTGCTGCGCGGCCCCGGCATCATGGAGGGCTACCACGGACTGCCCGAGAAGACCGCGGAGGTCCTGGAGGCCGACGGCTGGTTCCACACCGGCGACATCGGTGAGCTGTCCCCGGACGGCTATCTGCGGATCACCGACCGCAAGAAGGACCTCATCAAGACCTCGGGCGGCAAGTACATCGCGCCCGCCGAGGTCGAGGGCCAGTTCAAGGCCGTCTGTCCGTACGTCTCCAACATTCTCGTGCACGGCGCCGACCGGAACTTCTGCACCGCGCTCATCGCGCTCGACGAGCCGTCCATCCTGGAGTGGGCGAAGGACAACGGCCTGGGAGGCAAGTCGTACGCCGAGGTCGTCGAGGCGCCCGCCACCGTCGCCCTCGTCGAGGGCTATGTGAAGGAACTCAACGCGGGTCTGCAGCGCTGGCAGACCGTCAAGAAGTTCCGTCTGCTGCCCCGCGACCTGGACGTCGAGCACGGCGAGATCACCCCGAGCCTCAAGCTGAAGCGCCCGGTCGTCGAGCGGGAGTACAAGCACCTGATCGACGAGATGTACGCGGGCAGCCGCGAGGCGTAGCCCCCGGTCCCCGGTCCGCCCGCGGGCGGTGGCGCGCAGGACTTCTCCGCGACCGAGCGGCGGAACTCCACGCGCCACCGCCCGCGTCGTCGTTCCTGCGCCCCCGCCCCCCGGGCAGCTCCTGTGTGCCCGGCCGCTGCCCCGGCGGCCCGGCTCGGCTCCGCTCGTAAGCCCAGGTCCATGATCCGGTCGAACACCGTGTCGAGTCCGGTGGCCGGTCCAGGACCCGCCTCGGGGTGCTGGGCCGAAGTACCCGTCCCGCGCCGCCGTCATCCCGGCGGGCGGTGGGAGCGGACCGGATGCTCGAATCTGTCCGGAATTGAGCACAGGCATACCACTGTTCCCGCTCGTGGCGGCCCACTTCGGTGACTCGGTGCTTATGGGAGCCGTCGGTCTGTCACCCTGGCCGCATCGTCCGAGGTGTATTCGTCCGAGCTGCCCAGGGAGCCGCACAGTGGGGGCCATTCCGACGCAACGGGAATCCATGGCGTGCGCCCCGGACGCGCCCGCGCACCATCGCGCCGGCCGGGACGTCGTGTCACGTACGTCGTTGCCGGGCACCCCGCTCGCCCCCGGAGCCGCCCGCCGCTTCCTCCGTGACACCCTCGTGAGCTGGGCCGAACTGGCCCTGCCCGGCGTCGAGATCATCGACGACCGGCTCACGGAGGACGCCGTCGTGGTGGTCAGCGAACTCGTCACGAACGCCGTCGTCCACGCCGGCACCGACGTCGAGCTGCTGTGCCGCCTGGAGTGCGGGCCCGACGGCCCGCCGGGCCCGCTGGTCGTCGAGGTCTCCGACCACCACCCCTCGCGCGCCATACGGGAGGACGGCGCCGAACACGCCTATGGAACACCGGAGTACGGACGCGGCCTGCGCCTCGTCTCCGCACTCTCCGAGGCCTGGGGGATCACCTACCGTCCGGGCGTGAAGACGGTGTGGTCCCGGCTGCTGGTCGACGGGGGCGCCGCCGCCCTGCCCGGGGCGGACGTCTTCGCGGACGCGGACGACCTGCGCCGGCCGGGCGGATCGGAGGACGCCGAACGTTTCCCCGCGACCGGTGGGTTCACGGATGCCGACGGCGTCCCCCGGTCGGGCGGGTACGCGGATGCCGACGGGCTCCGGGAGCCGGGCGGTCCGGGGGACGGCGACGGGCTCACGGGCGCGAAGGGCGGGGCGGAGGGGGACTGGGCCGGCGCGTACGGCGAGGGGCTGGTCCCGGGTCACGGGCGACCGAGGGCCGGCGGCGAGCCGTATCCCGCGATATCCGCCTCCGTGGCGCGCAGGAGCGGCGCGCGGGGTCACGAATGGCTCGACCGGGGAGCCCTCTCGTTCCTCGCCGAGGCCTCCGACCTGCTCGCCGGTCAGCTCGACGAGGACCTGGTCGCGGCGCTGGCCGGACAGCTGCTCGTCCCGCGCCTCGCCGACTGGTGCGCCGTGTGGCTCGAGGACGAGGCCACCGACCGCGCGGGAGGTCTCGGCCTCGCGCTCGGACCACGCCTCGCCCGCGTCTGGCACGGCAGCGAGAACCTCGTCGAGGGACTGCGCCGCTCCCTGGAGAAGGACCCGCCGCGGCTGCCCGACGCGGTGCGCTCCCAGGCCGTCCCGGTGCCCTGGCCCGGCGAGGCGCTGGGCGCCCGCGGGGCGAGCGGGGCGGCGCTGGCGTACCGGCTGATCGCGGGCGGCCGGCCGCTCGGCACGCTCGTCATCGGGCGGGCCGGACTGCCCGCCTTCCCCGACGAGGTCACCGGGCTCGTCGAGGATCTGAGCCGCCGGATCGCCCTCGCCATCGGCGCGGCCCGCCAGTACGCGCGACAGGCCACCATCAGCCGGGTCCTGCAGCGCGGACTGCTGCCGGGCGCTGTCGCCGAGATCCCCGGGGTGCGCAGCGCCCTCGTCTACGAGCCGCTCGACAAGGGCGGGCCGAGCGGCGACTTCTACGACGTGTTCCCGGCCGGCGACGGCCGCTGGTGCTTCGCCGTGGGCGACGTCCAGGGCAAGGGCCCCGAGGCGGCCGTGGTGATCGGTCTGGCCCGGCCGTGGCTGCGGCTGCTCGCCCGCGAGGGCTACGACGTCGCGGACGTCCTCGACCGCCTCAACCAGCTCCTCCTCGACGACGCGACGGAGACCGCGGACGCGGCGGCCCGCGCACTCGTGGCCGCGGGCGGACCCGGGCTCGGCACCGATCCCGGCCCGCAGACGCGCTTCCTCTCGATGCTCTACGGCGAGCTGGTGCCCTTCGACGGCGGAGTGCGCTGCACGCTGGCCTCGGCGGGACATCCGCTGCCGCTGCTGCTGGACCCCGCGGGCGACGTTCGGGAGATGGCCCGCCCGCAGACCCTGCTCGGCGTCTTCGAGGACCCCGAGTACACCTCCGATTCCTTCGAGCTGTACCCCGGCGACACCCTGCTGTGCGTCACCGACGGTGTCACGGAGCGGCGCGACGGGTCCCGCCAGTTCGACGACGACGACGGTCTCGCGCAGGCCCTCGCGGGCTGCGCGGGCCTGGACGCCGAGATGATCGCGGAACGGATTCGCGGGCTGGTCCACGCGTTCGGCACCCGCCCGCCGGAGGATGACATGGCCCTGCTCGTGTTACAGACGGAGTAGCCCTCAGGTGCCTGGCTCCCCGTCCCTGAGGCCCCGGCACCGCCTCCCGGGCACGGGACGGAACCGTGCGCCCCGCCGGTACTGGACAATGGAACGCATGCCTTCCGCACTTCCCGACGGTGAGCCCGTCCCCGACGACGGGGCGCTGCCCGCGCACGCCCTGGACGGGGCGGCCGAGCGGCCCCTCG
The DNA here is from genome assembly GCF_042888885.1 of Streptomyces sp. NPDC002742. Taxonomy (NCBI): domain Bacteria; kingdom Bacillati; phylum Actinomycetota; class Actinomycetes; order Kitasatosporales; family Streptomycetaceae; genus Streptomyces; species Streptomyces sp. NPDC002742. Next base: position 281,634 of record NZ_JBIAQF010000012.1, on the reverse strand, counting down.
GGTTCTACCTCCATGTGCCGTACTGCGCGACCCGCTGCGGCTACTGCGACTTCAACACCTACACCGCGACCGAGCTGCGGGGCAGCGGCGGTGTGCTCGCCTCCCGCGACAACTACGCGGACACCCTGACCGACGAGGTCCGCCTCGCCCGCAAGGTCCTCGGTGACGATCCGCGCCCGGTCCGTACGGTCTTCGTCGGAGGCGGTACGCCCACACTGCTGGCCGCCGACGATCTCGTACGGATGCTGGGGGCGATCCGGGACGAGTTCGGGCTCGCGGAGGACGCCGAGATCACGACGGAGGCGAACCCCGAGTCGGTCGACCCGGAGTACCTCGCGACGCTGCGCGCGGGCGGCTTCAACCGGATCTCCTTCGGCATGCAGAGCGCCCGGCAGCACGTCCTGAAGGTGCTCGACCGTACGCACACCCCCGGCCGCCCCGAGGCCTGTGTGGCCGAGGCCCGCGCGGCCGGCTTCGCACATGTGAACCTGGATCTGATCTACGGCACACCGGGGGAGTCGGACGACGACTGGCGGGCGTCGCTCGAAGCGGCCCTCGGCGCGGGCCCCGATCACATCTCCGCGTACGCGCTCATCGTCGAGGAGGGCACGCAGCTCGCGCGCCGCATCCGGCGCGGCGAGGTCCCCATGACGGACGACGACGTGCACGCGGACCGCTATCTCATCGCGGACGAGGTGATGTCGGCGGCGGGCTTCGACTGGTACGAGGTGTCGAACTGGGCCACCTCCGAAGCCGGCCGCTGTCTGCACAACGAGCTCTACTGGCGGGGCGCCGACTGGTGGGGCGCGGGCCCCGGCGCGCACAGCCACGTGGGCGGTGTTCGCTGGTGGAACGTGAAACATCCGGGGGCGTACGCGGCCGCGCTGGCCTCGGGCCGCTCGCCGGGCGCGGGGCGCGAGCTGCTGTCGGACGAGGACCGCAGGGTCGAGCGGATCCTGCTCGAACTGCGGCTGCGCGAGGGCTGCCCGATCTCCCTGCTCCGCCCCGACGGGCTCGCGGCCTCCCGCCGTGCCCTGTCCGAAGGGCTCCTCGAAGCCGGTCCGTACGACGCCGGACGCGCCGTTCTCACCCTGCGAGGGCGGCTGCTGGCGGATGCCGTCGTCCGGGATCTGGTGGACTGAACACCGTCGCCCGCCCGCTCCCGCCCCGTCGCGGCGGGGGGCAGCCGACGCGGGCGCGGGAACGCGGGCGCGGGAACGCCGGTCCGATGGTGTGCGCGTGCTGTTCGCGTGCCGTCCTCATGCCGTCCGGGTGCGGCGATGCCCGGCTGGGGCGGCTCGGGCCGGGCCGTCGGTCATCGAGTCGGTAAGTCGGGCCCGGCCGGTCCCGGAGCCCCGTCACTCCGGAGCCGTGACGAAGTCGATCAGTTCCTCCACCCGGCCCAGGAGTTCCGGCTCCAGGTCCTTGTACGAGCGGACCCGGGACAGGATGTGCTGCCAGGCCGCGCCGGTGTTCTCCGGCCAGCCCAGGGCCCGGCACACGCCCGTCTTCCAGTCCTGGCCGCGCGGGACCCGGGGCCAGCGCGGGATGCCCACGGAGGACGGCTTCACGGCCTCCCAGACGTCGATGTACGGGTGCCCGAGCACCAGGGCGTGCTCGCTCGTGACCGCCTCGGCGATCCGGGACTCCTTCGAACCGGGGACCAGATGGTCGACGAGGACGCCGAGCCGGGCGTCCGGGCCCGGGCCGAACGCGGCGACGATCGCCGGGAGGTCGTCGACGCCCTCCAGGTACTCCACGACGACGCCCTCGACGCGCAGGTCGTCGCCCCAGACCCGCTCGACCAGTTCGGCGTCGTGGCGGCCCTCCACGTAGATGCGTCCGGCCCGCGCGACCCGGGCGCGGGCGCCGGGCACCGCCACCGAACCGGACGCCGTACGGCTCGGGCGTACCGGCGCCGAAGCCGTCGGGCGCACCAGCGTCACGACCCTGCCCTCCAGGAGGAAGCCGCGCGGTTCCAGCGGGAACACCCGGTGCTTGCCGAAGCGGTCCTCCAGGGTCACCGTGCCGGCCTCGCAGTGGATCACCGCGCCGCAGAAACCGGTGCCGGGCTCCTCGACCACCAGACCCGGGTCCGCCGGGACCTCGGGCACGGGCCGGGGCTTCTTCCACGGCGGGGTCAGGTCCGGAGAGTACTGGCGCATTCGGATGACGATAGGAGAAGCCCGGCGGTGATCACCGCGACACGCCGGAACCCGCCGCGCCGAAACGCCCGGCCAGGGCGTCCCGCTGGGCGCGTACGAACGCGGCGTCCACGACCGCCCCGTGGCCGGGAACGTACAGCGCCTCCTCGCCGCCGAGAGCGAGCAGCCGGTCGAGGGCCGCGGGCCAGCGCGACGGCACGGCGTCGGGGCCCGCCTGCGGCTCACCGGACTCCTCGACCAGGTCGCCGCAGAAGACCACCGGCGGGTCGCCCGGCACCACGACCACGAGGTCGTGGGCGGTGTGTCCCTCACCCGTCCGCACCAGCCGGACCTCGACGCCGCCATGGAGCTCCAGGTTCCAGGTGTCCCACACGTACTGCCGGGGACGCACGAGGGTGTCGGCCGCCTCCGCCGCCGCCCGCGGGTCGAGACCGTTGCGCACCGCGTCCGCGCACAGCTCCCCGCGACCGCTCTCGTACACATCGGGCGAGCCGCCCGCGACGAGGATCTCCGCGCCCGCGAACGCCGCGGCGCCGAAGACATGGTCGAAATGCGGGTGGGTGAGCGCGATGTGGGTCACCCGGTGCCCGGCGACGGCCTGCGCCTCCCGGCGCAACCGCGCGCCCTCCGCGAGGCTCGAACCCGCGTCGACCATCAGCGCCGCGCCCTCGCCGACGACGAGCCCGACCGTGCAGTCCCAGTCCGGAAGTCGCCGCCGCCCGACCCTGGGCGCCACCCTTTCCCACCCCAGCTCTTCCCAAGTCAGCCTCATGCGGCGACGCTAGCGGTGACCGGGTGTCGTGCACGACATCGCAGGCCCGCCCTTGCCGGGGTCCTGCCCCACCGCCGTACACTGGGCCGGGGAACGCTGGCACTCCCGTGCGCCGAGTGCCAGACGAAAGCCACGAAGGCCACGAAGACCACCGAGTCGAATTCTGGAGGTGTGCGCGATGCTCAGTGAACGCAGGCTCGAGGTGCTCCGCGCCATCGTCCAGGACTACGTGGGCACCGAGGAACCGGTCGGTTCCAAGGCGCTCACCGAGCGGCACCGGCTGGGGGTATCCCCGGCGACCGTCCGCAACGACATGGCGGCCCTGGAGGACGAGGGCTACATCGCCCAGCCGCACACCAGCGCCGGGCGCATCCCCACGGACAAGGGATACCGGCTCTTCGTCGACAAGCTCGCGGGCGTCAAGCCGATGACCGCGCCCGAGCGGCGGGCCATCCAGAACTTCCTGGACGGCGCCGTCGACCTCGACGACGTCGTCGGGCGGACCGTGCGGCTGCTCGCGCAGCTCACGCGGCAGGTCGCCGTCGTGCAGTACCCCTCGCTGACCCGCTCGACCGTGCGCCATGTCGAGCTGCTGTCACTCGCCCCCGCGCGGGTGATGCTCGTGCTGATCACGGACACCGGCCGGGTCGAGCAGCGCATGATCAACTGTCCGGCACCGTTCGGCGAGACGACGCTGGCCGATCTGCGGGCCCGGCTCAACAGCCGGGTCGCGGGGCGCCCCTTCGCGGACGTCCCACAGCTCGTCCAGGACCTCCCGGACGCCTTCGAGGCGGAGGACCGGGGTACGGTCTCGACGGTGCTCTCCACACTTCTGGAGACACTCGTCGAGGAGACCGAGGAGCGACTGATGATCGGCGGTACCGCCAATCTCACGCGATTCGGACATGACTTCCCTCTCACCATCCGGCCGGTGCTCGAAGCACTGGAGGAGCAGGTTGTGCTCCTCAAGTTGCTTGGAGAGGCCGGGGATTCGAGCATGACCGTGCGAATCGGGCACGAGAACGCGTATGAGGGACTCAACTCCACGTCCGTGGTCTCGGTCGGCTACGGTTCGGGCGGCGAGGCAGTAGCCAAACTCGGCGTGGTCGGCCCGACCCGCATGGATTATCCGGGAACGATGGGAGCGGTACGAGCGGTGGCACGGTACGTCGGACAGATCCTGGCGGAGTCTTAAGTGGCCACGGACTACTACGCCGTACTCGGCGTGCGCCGCGACGCGTCCCAGGACGAGATCAAGAAGGCGTTCCGGAGGCTCGCTCGCGAGCTGCACCCGGACGTCAATCCCGATCCGAAGACGCAGGAGCGGTTCAAAGAGATCAACGCCGCGTACGAGGTGTTGTCGGACCCGCAGAAGAAGCAGGTCTACGACCTCGGTGGCGACCCGCTGTCCCAGCAGGGCGGCGGCGGCGCCGGCGGTTTCGGCGCGGGCGGCTTCGGGAACTTCTCGGACATCATGGACGCGTTCTTCGGCACGGCGTCGCAGCGCGGACCGCGCTCGCGCACCCGCCGGGGCCAGGACGCCATGATCCGGCTGGAGATCGAGCTCGACGAGGCGGCCTTCGGCACCACGAAGGACATCCAGGTCGACACGGCGGTCGTCTGCGGCACCTGCAACGGCGAGGGCGCCGCGCCCGGGACCTCCGCGCAGACCTGTGACATGTGCCGCGGTCGCGGCGAGGTGTCCCAGGTGACGCGGTCGTTCCTCGGCCAGGTCATGACCTCACGGCCGTGTCCGCAGTGCTCGGGCTTCGGCACCGTGGTCCCGACCCCGTGCCACGAGTGCGCGGGCGACGGCCGGGTCCGGTCCCGTCGCACCCTCACGGTCAAGATCCCGGCCGGTGTGGACAACGGCACGCGGATCCAGCTCGCGGGCGAGGGCGAGGTCGGCCCCGGCGGCGGCCCCGCCGGCGACCTGTACGTCGAGATCCACGAGCTGCCGCACTCGACGTTCCAGCGGCGCGGCGACGACCTGCACTGCACGGTCACCCTCCCGATGACCGCGGCGTCCCTCGGCACCAAGGTGCCGCTGGAGACGCTCGACGGCATGGAGGAGGTCGACATCCGTCCGGGCACGCAGTCCGGCCAGTCGATCCCGCTGCACGGCCGGGGCGTCACCCACCTGCGCGGTGGCGGCCGCGGCGACCTCATCGTGCACGTCGAGGTCACCACGCCGACCAAGCTCGACCCGGAACAGGAGCGGGTGCTGCGCGAGCTCGCCAAGCTGCGTGGCGAGGAGCGGCCCACCGGTCAGTTCCAGCCCGGTCAGCAGGGGCTCTTCTCCCGGCTGAAGGACGCCTTCAACGGCCGCTGATCCAGGCCGGGCGCGGGGTGGCACGGCCACCCCGCGCCCGGCCGTTCCGGTGGCCAGCCGGGCGGACGGCCGGATTCGGACTTGTCCTGGGGACGTGACAACATGCCGTCATGTCCTCCGCGCTGACCGATCTCTTCCCTCACCCGATCGTGCAGGCTCCCATGGCGGGCGGCGTCTCCGTCCCGCAGCTCGCGGCAGCCGTGTCCGAGGCCGGGGGGCTCGGTTTCCTCGCCGCCGGGTACAAGACGGCCGACGGCATGTACCAGGAGATCAAGCAGCTGCGCGGGCTGACCGGTCGTCCCTTCGGCGTCAACCTGCTCATGCCGCAGCCCGAGTACGCGGACGCCGGCACCGTCGAGGTGTACGCCAACCAGCTCGCGGGTGAGGCCGCCTGGTACGAGACCGAGCTCGGCGACCCGGACAGCGGCCGCGACGACGGCTACGACGCCAAGCTCGCCGTCCTCCTCGACAACCCGGTGGCGGTGGTCTCCTTCCACTTCGGCGTACCGAGCCAGGACGTGCTGGACTCCCTGCGCCGGGCCGGCACCTTCACCCTGGTCACCGCCACCACCGCCGAGGAAGCCCGCGAGGTGCAGCGGGCGGGCGCCGACGCGGTCATAGTGCAGGGCATCGAGGCCGGCGGACACCAGGGCACCCACCGTGACAACCCGGAGACGGACGGCACGGGCGTCGGTCTGCTCTCCCTGGTCGCCCAGGTCCGCGAGACCGTGCGGATCCCGGTCGTCGCGGCCGGCGGCATCATGCGCGGCAGCCAGATCGCCGCCGTCCTCGCCGAGGGCGCGGACGCGGCCCAGCTGGGCACCGCCTTCCTCGCCACCCCCGAGTCCGGCGCGAACGCCGTGCACAAGCAGGCGCTGACCGACCCCCTGTTCGTCCGTACGGAGCTGACGCGCGCCTTCTCCGGGCGCCCGGCGCGCGGGCTGGCCAACCGCTTCATGCGCGAGCACGGCCCGTACGCACCGGCCGCCTACCCCGAGATCCACCACCTGACCCTGCCGCTGCGCAAGGCGGCGGCCAAGGCGGCTGACGCGCAGGGCATGGCGCTGTGGGCCGGGCAGGGCCACCGCATGGCGCGCGACCTGCCCGCAGGGCAGCTGGTGGAGGTACTGAACGCCGAAATCGCGGCCGCCAAGACAGCGTTGTCGTCCGCCGACGAGATCCCGGAAGAGGGTGCGGCCCGATGACGGCACCGGTGTTCCTGGTCGAACACTTCAAGACGGACGGCGGCGGACGCCACGTCCTCGACGGTCCCGAGGGGCGGCACGCCGTCTCCGTGAAGCGGCTGCGGGCCGGCGAGGACGTCGTGCTCACCGACGGGACCGGGCGGTGGGCGGACTGCGTGGTCCTCGACACCGAGGGCAAGGACCGTCTGATCGTGCGGATGGGTCCGGTGGCCGAGGAACCGGCCGAGGAGCCGCGCATCACGGTCGTCCAGGCCCTGCCCAAGGGCGACCGGGGCGAGCTGGCCGTCGAGACCATGACCGAGACCGGCGTCGACGCGATCGTCCCCTGGGCCGCCTCCCGCTGCATCACGCAGTGGAGGGGCGACCGGGGCCTGAAGGCGCTCGCCAAGTGGCGCGCCACCGCCCGGGAGGCCGGCAAGCAGTCCCGCCGGGTGCGCTTCCCGGAGGTCGCGGACGCGATGACGAGCAAGCAGGTTGCCGCACTTCTCGCCGAAGCCGATCTCGCCGCCGTACTCCACGAGGACACCGAACTCGGCACCGAGCCGTTCGCGACCGCCGCGCTGCCCGGCTCCGGGGAGATCGTCCTGGTGGTCGGCCCCGAGGGCGGGATCTCCCCCGAGGAAGTCGCGCTCTTCACCGAGGCCGGCGCGAAGACGTTCCACCTGGGGCGCACGGTGCTGCGTACCTCGACGGCCGGGACCGTGGCCACGGCACTGCTGCTGGCCCGCACCGGCCGCTGGTCCTGATCCCGCCATCCACCGTCCCGACCGCACCCGCCCGCACTCCCACCGGGGATTTCATGGAACTCGCCCAGGTACGGCTGCTCGTCTCCGACTTCGCCGCCTGCTACCGCTTCTACTCCGAAGTCCTCGGCCTCAGACCTCAGTCGGGCGCGGCCGAGGGCCCGTACGAGAAGTTCAGTCCCGTCGCCGGATCGGCGGGCATCGCCCTCCAGGACCGCGCGATGATGGCCGAGATCCTGGGAGAACTCGGTGAGGTGGTGACCGGACACCGGTCGCTGGTGGTGCTGCGGGTGGACGACCTCGACACCTACTGCGTGCAGGTCGTCTCACGCGGCGCGACCCTCCTGCACGGCCCGGCGCCCATGACGGAACGCATGCGCGTCGCCCACCTCAAGGACCCCGAGGGCAACCTGGTGGAACTCCAGGAGTGGCTGCTGCTGCTCGGCTGACGAGCGGCCCGCGGCCGGTGTCCCCGGGCGACGAGCGACTCCGTCGTCGCCCGGCCGTGGACGGGCAACTCCTTCGGGTGGTTGTGCCCCCGATGGCCGCATGCGGTCTACCGCGCGTCGCCGTGCGGTGGCACGCTGCGGTCCATGGGGGCTTTGAGGCATATCAGGCGCCGGACGGGACACGGGCGGGCAGTGGCGGCCGTCGGGCTGGGCGCGGCCGGAGTGTTCGCCGTGACCGCGTGCCAGCCCGTGGACGGACTCAGCACCGCCACCGTGGCCTACACGACCGACCAGACGGCGACCAGGCAACTCGAACGGCAGCACGTGGATGTGCGCTGGCTCACCTGCACCGCCCACTACGGCAACGTCAACAAGGCCCACACGCCCGGGAACTCGCCCTCGCCGACCGAGAACACCGTGGCGACCGTCGACTGCCGGGGCCAGACCGGCGACGGCCGGGCCATCGTCGTCAAGGGCAAGGTCACCCGGGCCGTCAACGGCGCCTGCGTACGCGGCGACCTGACCGCCACGATCGGCGGCAAGCAGTGGTTCCACGTGAACGGCCTGGGCGACTGCAACGCCGCGAACAACCCCACCCCGCCGGTCACCTACCACCCCACGAACGGGCAGCCCGATCCCACCGTCACCGTCACCGTGACGAAGACCATGTGGTGCAAGGGCGACCCCACCTGCTGGCCCTCGCAGGGCAAGTGACCTGGCAGGCCGTACACCGATCAAGTGATCCAAACCCCTGTCGGGGCGCGCGTGGGCTGCGTAGGGTGACCGGGTGACTGAGTCCGCACCCTCCGCGTATCTCCGGTTTCCGCATCTGCACGGCGAGTTGGTCGTCTTCACGGCCGAGGACGACATCTGGGCCGCCTCCCTCGACGGCGGCGGCCGCGCCTGGCGGGTCAGCGCCGACAACGTGCCGGTCAACCATCCGCGCGTCTCCCCGGACGGCACGACCGTCGCCTGGACGTCGACGCGGGACGGAGCCCCCGAGGTCCACGCCGCCGCCCTGTCCGGCGGGCCTGCCAAACGGCTGACGTACTGGGGCAGTCAGAAGACCCAGGTACGCGGCTGGACCCCAGACGGACAGGTGCTCGCGCTCAGTACCCAGGGCCAGGCCAGTCTGCGCCGCAGCTGGGCACGGTCCGTCCCGCTCGACGGCGGCCCCGCGACGACCCTGCCGTACGGACCCGTCGGCGATGTCGCCCACGGCGAACCCGGCACCGTCCTGCTGTCCGCCCCGATGGGGCGCGAGGCCGCCTGGTGGAAGCGGTACCGGGGCGGCACGGCGGGCAAACTGTGGATCGACCGGGACGGCGACGGCGAGTTCGTCCGGCTGCACGAGGACATCGACGGAAACCTCGAATACCCCTTCTGGGTGGGCGAACGGATCGCCTTCCTGTCGGACCACGAGGACGTCGGGGCCCTGTACTCCTCCCTCGCCGACGGCTCCGACCTGCGGCGCCACACACCCACCGACTCCTTCTACGCCCGCCACGCGGCCACCGACGGCACCCGCGTCGTGTACTCCTCCGCCGGCGAACTGTGGCTCCTGGACGACCTCGACGGCGCCGAGCCGCGCCGGCTGGACATCCGGCTCGGCGGCCAGCGCGTCGACCAGCAGCCGCATCCCGTGAGCGCCTCGCGCTCGTTCTCCGCCGCGGCTCCCGACCACACCGGACGCGGCAGCGCCGTCTCCGTGCGCGGCGCCGTCCACTGGGTCACCCACCGCTCCGGCCCGGCCCGTGCGCTCGCCGCCGAGCAGGGCGTCCGCGCCAGGCTGCCCCGCACCTTCCGCGCCGAGGGCGAGGAGCACGTGGTGTGGGTGACCGACGCGGAGGGCGACGACGCCCTCGAATTCGCCCCCGCCACCGGAGTCGCCCCCGGCGCCACCCCGCGACGGCTCGCCGCCGGCGCCCTCGGCCGGGTCCTCGGCCTCGCCATGGCGCCCGACGGCAGCCGCGCCGCCGTCGCCTCGCACGACGGGCGCGTGCTGATCGTCGAGCGCGAGAGCGGCGAGGTCCGCGAGGTCGACCGGAGCGAGGACGGCGACGTCACCGGCCTCGTCTTCTCGCCCGACTCGGCCTGGCTCGCCTGGTCGCACCCCGGACCGCGCCCGCTGCGCCAGCTCAAGCTCGCCAACACCACCGACCTGTCGGTGACCGAGGCGACCCCGCTGCGCTTCCGGGACTACGCACCGGCGTTCACCCTCGACGGCAAACACCTCGCCTTCCTGTCGGCCCGCGCCTTCGACCCCGTCTACGACGAGCACGTCTTCGACCTGGCCTTCGTCGGCGGCTCCCGGCCGTATCTGATCACCCTGGCCGCGACGACCCCGTCCCCCTTCGGACCGCAGCGCCACGGCAGGCCCTTCGAGGCCCCCGACAAGGACGAGACCCCCGACAGCGAGGGCACCCCCAGCACCCGTATCGACCTGGACGGACTCGCCGACCGGATCGTGCCGTTCCCCGTCGAGGCCGCTCGCTACTCGACACTGCGCGCCGCCAAGGACGGGCTGCTGTGGCTGCGCCACCCGGTACGGGGCGTGCTCGGCTCCTCCCGCGCCACCCCGGACGACCCGGACCCGAAGACCGAACTGGAGCGGTACGACCTCGCCCAGCAGCGCATCGAGCACCTCGCCGCCGACGCCGACCACTTCACCGTCACCGGCGACGGCAAGCGGGTCCTGCTGTGGACCGACGGCAAGCTCAAGGTCGTCCCCAGCGACCGGCGCGCCTCGAACGACGACGAGAGCGACACGAACATCACCGTCGACCTGTCGCGGGTGCGCCAGGTGGTCGACCCGGCCGCCGAATGGCGGCAGATGTACGACGAGACCGGCCGCCTCATGCGGGACAACTTCTGGCGGCCGGACCTGGGCGGCGTCGACTGGGACGCGGTCCTCGACCGGTACCGGCCGGTGCTGGAACGGGTCGCCACCCACGACGACCTCGTCGACCTGCTGTGGGAGGTGCAGGGAGAACTCGGCACCTCCCACGCCTACGTCACCCCGCGCGGCGGCTGGGGCGGCGGCGACCGGGCCCAGGGTCTCCTCGGGGCGGACATCTCCCGCCACGAGGACGGCCGTTGGCGCATCGACCGGATCCTCCCCTCGGAGACCTCCGACCCGGACGCGCGGGCCCCGCTCGCCGCGCCCGGCGTCGCGGTCCGCGCCGGGGACGCGATCGTCGCGGTCGGCGGCCGTCCGGTGGACCCGGTGGCCGGGCCCGCACCGCTGCTCGTCGGCACGGCGGGCAAGCCGGTCGAGCTGACCGTCTCGCCCTCCGGCGGCGGCGATCCGCGCCACGCGGTCGTCGTACCGCTCGCCGACGAGGAGCCGCTGCGCTACCACGCGTGGGTGGCCGACCGGCGCGCCTATGTGCACGAGCGGTCCGGCGGACGCCTCGGCTATCTGCACGTGCCGGACATGGTCGGCTCCGGATGGGCGCAGCTCCACCGCGATCTGCGCATCGAGGTGGCCCGCGAGGGTCTCGTCGTGGACGTCCGTGAGAACCGCGGCGGCCACACCTCCCAGCTCGTGGTGGAGAAGCTCGCGCGGCGGATCGTCGGCTGGGACCTGCCCCGGGGCCTGCGCCCCTACAGCTACCCGGAGGACGCGCCGCGCGGCCCCGTCGTCGCCGTCGCCAACGAGTTCTCCGGCTCCGACGGCGACATCGTCAACGCGGCGATCAAGGCGCTGGGCATCGGACCCGTGGTCGGCACCCGCACCTGGGGCGGCGTCATCGGCATCGACAGCCGCTACCGGCTCGTCGACGGCACCTCCGTCACCCAGCCCAAGTACGCCTTCTGGCTGGAGGGTTACGAGTGGGGAGTCGAGAACCACGGCGTCGACCCGGACGTCGAGGTCGTCCAGGCCCCGCAGGACCACGCGGCCGGCCGCGACACCCAGCTCGACGAGGCGGTCAGGATCGCGCTGGCCGCGCTGGAGGAGAACCCGGCGAAGACCGCGCCCGCACTGCCGCCGCTGTGACCCGGCGCCGGACGGCTCGCGGACGGTCGGCGACGCGAGCCGCCCACGAGCCGACCGGCCCGTCGGGCCGCTAGCATGCGGAGGTAATGATCGGCTGGCGTGAGGAGGCACACGCATGGCGCAGGAGCCGAGGCGGGACGAGGGCGGGGAACCGCAGGACGACTGCCTGTTCTGCAAGATCGTGGCGGGGCACATCCCGGCGACGCTGGTGCGCGAGAGCGACACGACGGTGGCGTTCCGCGACATCAACCCGCAGGCACCGACCCACATCCTGGTGATCCCCCGGGTGCACTACCCGGACGTGGCCTCCCTGGCCGCGGCCGAACCCGCCGTCGCCGCGGACCTGTTGCGGGAGGCGGGCGAGATCGCGGCCGAGGAGAAGCTGGAGAGCTACCGCATCGTGTTCAACACGGGCAGCGGTGCCGGACAGACCGTCTTCCACGCGCACGCCCACATCCTGGGCGGCCGCGGCATGCAGTGGCCGCCGGGATAACCGGCCTTGTCCGCACGTGAACTGGTGGTCCTCGGCACCGCCAGCCAGGTCCCGACCCGGCACCGCAACCACAACGGCTATCTGCTGCGCTGGGACGGCGAGGGTCTCCTCTTCGACCCCGGCGAGGGCACCCAGCGCCAGATGCTGCGCGCCGGGGTCGCCGCGCACGACCTGCACCGCATCTGCGTCACCCATTTCCACGGCGACCACGCGCTCGGACTCGGCGGGGTGATCCAGCGCATCAACCTCGACCGCGTACCGCACGAGGTGACCGCGCACTACCCGCTCTCCGGACAGCACTTCTTCGAGCGGCTGCGGTACGCCACCGCCTACCGTGAGACGGCCCGGCTCACCGAGGCGCCGGTCGGGGACGACGGCGTCCTCGCGACGACCCCCGCGTACACCCTTGAGGCGCGCAGGCTCTCCCACCCCGTCGAGTCCTTCGGGTACCGGCTGGTCGAACCGGACGGGCGGCGGATGCTGCCGGAGCGGCTCGCCGAGCACGGGATCAAGGGGTCCGACGTCGGGGTGCTGCAACGGGAGGGCTCGCTGCGGGGTGTCACGCTGGACGACGTCAGCGAGGTGCGGACGGGACAGCGGTTCGCGTTCGTCATGGACACCCGGCTGTGCGAGGGCGTGGACGCGCTCGCCGAGGGCTGCGACCTGCTCGTCATCGAGTCGACCTTCCTCGACGGGGACCATCAACTCGCCTCGGACCACGGGCATCTGACAGCCGGTCAGGCGGGCCGGGTGGCCAAGGAGGCGGGCGTACGGCACCTGGTGCTCACCCACTTCAGCCAGCGCTACTCCGATCCCGACGAGTTCGAGCGCGAGGCCCGCGCGGCGGGGTTCGACGGGGAGCTGACGGTGGCGCACGACCTGGTGAGAGTGCCGGTCCCGAAGCGGCACTGAGAACGGCGCGGAGAGCGACGGTGTGCCGGGAAGGTGCCGGTTTCGGTGGGCCCGGGGATCGACCGTACGATGCTTCGATGTCCCTCCCCAAGGCTGAACTGCACCTCCACATCGAAGGCACCCTCGAACCCGAGCTGGCCTTCGCGCTCGCGGCGCGCAACGGCGTCACGTTGCCGTACGCGGACACCGAAGAGCTGCGCAAGGCGTATCTCTTCGACGACCTCCAGACCTTCCTGAACCTGTACTACGAGCTCATGGCCGTCCTGCGGACCGAAGCCGACTTCGCCGACCTGGCCGACGCCTATCTCGCCCGGGCCGCCGCGCAGGGCGTGCGGCACGCGGAGATCTTCTTCGACCCGCAGGCGCACATCGCCCGGGGCGTGCCGATGGGGACGGTCGTCGAGGGGCTGTGGCGGGCGCTCGGACGGAGCGAGGAGACCCACGGCGTCTCCACCCAGCTGATCATGTGCTTCCTGCGCGACGAGTCCGCCGAGTCCGCCATGGACACCCTGGAGGCCGCGAAGCCCTACCTCGACCGGATCACCGGCATCGGCCTCGACTCCGCCGAGGTCGGCCATCCGCCGGTCAAGTTCCGCGCGGTGTACGAGGCCGCCGCCGAGCTCGGTCTGCGGCGCGTCGCGCACGCCGGCGAGGAGGGGCCGCCCGCCTACATCACCGAGGCGCTCGACGTACTCGGCGTCGAGCGCATCGACCACGGGCTGCGCTGCATGGAGGACCCGGAGCTCGTCGAACGGCTGGTCCGGGAGCGTGTTCCGCTGACCCTCTGCCCGCTGTCGAACGTACGGCTGCGCGCCGTGGACGTCCTGGCGGAGCACCCGCTGCCCGCCATGCTGGACGCCGGACTCCTGTGCACGGTCAACTCCGACGACCCCGCCTACTTCGGCGGTTACGTCGGCGACAACTTCCATGCGGTACGCGAGGCCCTCGGTCTCGGCGAGGAGCGGCTGCGGGAGCTGGCGCGCAACTCCTTCGAGGCGTCCTTCCTGGAGCACGACGAGGAGCGCCGGGCCCGGTACATCGCCGAGGTCGACGCGTACGAGTTCGCGTAAGCGGGCGAGGGCCCGTACGCCCGTCGACTCCTTCGCCCGCCCGTCCGCCCGTCCGCCCGGACGGGCGACGGATGGGACGGGCGGACGGGGGGCGGGCGTCAGACGGTCACGGGCCCCGGCGCGGACGCGGTGGCCGCCGGGTGCCGGGGCCCCGCCGTGCCGTACGCCGCCCGCTGGGCGGGTACGCCTTCCAGGGGGAACCCCACGACGTCCGCCACGGCGGCCTCCGCGAGGGCGGTGTCCACGACCGGGACCGGCGCCGCGGAGACCTCCACGACCGGGATCTCCGCGAAGTGGCCGACCGCTGCCGGGATCTCGGCGGACGGGGCGTGCGCGGCCGGGGTCTGCGCCACGGGGTTGCTCGCGGCCGGCATCTCCAGGACCGGCATCTCCAGGACCACCGGCAGCCCCAGGACCGGCAGCTCCACGGCGGGCCTCTCCACGGCGGGCCTCTCCACGTCGGGGATCTCCAGGGCGGGCCTCTCCATGACGGGGATCCCGGCGATCTGGGTGGTGCGCCGCGGGCGCAGGGCCACCAGGGTCATCGGGACGCCGACCAGCAGCAGACCGGCCGCCAGGACCGTTCCCATCGCCGGGTAGCCAGCCCGCGCGGACAGCAGGCTGCCGGTGAGCGGGCCGCACGCCGTGCCGAGCGAGGACGCGGAGCCGACGAGGACCGCCCACCGGCCGCGCCGGTCCATGGACGCGGCGAGGCCGATCACGTACGACAGCACGACCGGGTACAGCGCGTTCCAGGCGATCTCGCCCGCCGCGAAGGACGTCAGATCGGTGGCCGCCGCGCTCAGCGCGATGCAGCCGGCGATCAGCGCCGTGCCCAGACCGATCGGCAGCGCCCGGCCGAGCCGCGGGCCGAGGGCGCCCGCCCCGATGGTCCCGAGCAGTCCGGCGCCGAGCGCCACCGCGAAGACCGCGCCGACCTCGACCTCGGTGAGGCCCGCCTGGGTCAGACCTATCCGGCCGCTCACGCCCCACAGGGAGTTCTGCGCGAGGGACCAGAAGAGCATCGCCCCGGCGAGGAGCAGGCCGGAGCGGCGGTGCGGGAGCGGGGTGGCGGTGCGCAGGGTGTGCGCCGCCGGTGTGCGCGCGGGGAGGCGACCCGTCAGGGACAGTGCGAGCAGCGCGGTGCAGGCGATCGCGGCGAGCGGGACACCGTGCGCCGGGCCCAGATGGGGGATCGTCAGATACAGCGCGCCCGCGAGGCCTGAGACGCCGAGCAGACCCAGGGCGGTGACCCGGTGCGGATCGTGCCGGCCGGCGATTCCGGTCGCGGCGACCGCGGTGGCCGTACCGGAACCGAAGCCGCCGACGATCGCGCCGACGACCACGAGAGGGACGGCCGTCGAGAGCGCGGCGGTGCCGTAGCCGAGGGCCGCGAGGAGCAGGCCCGCGCGGGCCAGCCTGCGCGGGCCGAAACGGTCGACGCGGGAGGCGAGCAGGAAGCCGGCCGAGGCCGAACCCAGCAGCAGGACACTGCCGACGGCTCCGGCCTGGGTGGCCGACAGCGGGAGGCCCGCGTCGAGCCGGCCGACGGTGGTGGGGAGCAGATACGCGGCGAGGTACCCGGCCGTGAAAAGGGCGACGAGGGGCCAGGGCGTGGGGGTGCGGGCGGACACGGGCGTTCCCAGGGCAGGCGAGAGCGGCTCAAGAAGAGGGGGAGGGGGCGGCTGTCGACGGACAGGAACGCGCGGGCAATTTGTATCAAGGTGGGGGGTCCGCGAAGAAGGCATAGCGGTGTGATCTGGGGCACTCTTCGTTTGGGGTGGGGGCGTCGGGGTAGGGAGCCCACTTTTCGAGGCTGGGGAGCCGGGCGGCTGCCGGTGCCGTGCGTACCGGCGAGGTGCCGTGCGTACCGGCGAGGCGCCAGGACGGGCACAGGCGGACGCGGGGACAAGGGCGAGCACGGGCGTGGGGACGGGGACAGGGGTCTCCGGGCCCGGAGACGGCGACGGGCAGTCGGTGACGTGCCCCACCCGCACCACGGGCCACGGCCGCCCCGGCGTGACCCACGGCCTCGCGCGGCCGATGTGGTGCACACTGGCCAGAACCGGACCACCCCAGGGAGCGCACCGTGATCAACGGCGAGGGACCGTTCCGTCAGGCCCATGTCGACCCGCTCGCCGGGCTGCGCACCGCCGAGGACCCGCCCTGGGACGTCTACCTCACGGGAACCGTCTTCCTGGACATCATCTTCACCGGGCTCGACTCCGCCCCCGTTCGCGGCACCGAGTCCTGGGCGCGCGGCATGGGTTCCAGCCCCGGCGGGGTCGCGAACATGGCGACGGCCCTCGCCCGGCTGGGCCTGAAGACCTCCCTCGCCGCCGCCTTCGGGGACGACCACTACGGGGAGTACTGCTGGGACGCCCTGGAGCAGGGCGAGGGCATCGATCTGGCGCCGTCGCGGACCGTGCCCGGCTGGCACTCGCCGGTCACCGTGTCGATGGCGTACGAGGGCGAGCGGACCATGGTCAGCCACGGGCACGAGCCGCCGCACGAGGAGCCCGCCCCGGACTGCCCGCCGCGGGCGCGTGCCGCCGTCGCCTCGCTGACCCCGGGCATCCGCGCGCCCTGGATCGCGCAGGCCGCGAGCCGGGGCACCCGGATCTTCGCGGACGTCGGCTGGGACGACACCGGTCGCTGGGACCTGGCGGGGCTCGCCGATCTGAGGCACTGCGAGGCGTTCCTGCCGAACGCCGAGGAGGCCATGCGGTACACCGGCGCCGACTGCCCCCGCGCGGCGGCGCACGCGCTGGCCGAGCACGTACCGCTGGCGGTCGTCACCCTCGGCTCCGACGGCGCCTACGCCGTGGACGGCCGCTCCGGGGAGAGCGCCGAGGTCCCGGCGATCGCCGTCGAGGCGCTGGATCCCACCGGAGCGGGCGACGTCTTCGTCGCCGGATTCGTCATGGGGACCCTGGCCGACTGGCCGCTCGCCGACCGTCTCGCCTTCGCCGGGCTGACCGCCGCGCTCTCCGTCCAGGAGTTCGGCGGATCGCTGTCGGCGCCCGGCTGGTCGGAGATCGCAGCCTGGTGGCGCAAGGTCCATTCGGTCGACGCCCAGAACCCGGCGGCCCTGAGCCGGTACGCCTTCCTGGAGGGCCTGCTCCCGGAGGTCACCCGCCCCTGGCCGCTGCGCCGGGCGGTGCCGACGATCGGTTTCGGCCGCTCTGCGTGAGGTCGCCCGGTCGAGGCCGCCCGTCGGCGAGGTACCTGATCGTGAGGCCGTCCGATCCCTCGGTCGACGGGTCCTCAGGCCACGTCGCCTCCGCACGTCCCGGCGCGTCCTCAGGTCACGACCTCGTGACCTGAGGAAAAGCCCTACGGCTCCGTGAGTGCCGCGACGTACGCTGGGAACGCAAGGCTGCCCGTGTGGCAAGCGTGCCGACCGAGGAGGATACGCAGGCCTACAGAGCCGGCCCATGACTCAGACACCCACAGCTCACGGCCCCGCTCAGGGGCAGGCGCGCGCGCACTTCACCGTCCCGGCCAAGCACCCCATGGTGACTGTTCTGGGTTCCGGAGACGCCCTGCTGCGCGTGATCGAGAAGGCCTTCCCGGCGGCCGACATCCACGTCCGGGGAAACGAGATCAGTGCGGTCGGCGACGCCGGTGAAGTCGCTCTCGTCCAGCGCCTGTTCGACGAGATGATGCTGGTGCTCCGCACGGGGCAGCCCATGACGGAGGACGCAGTGGAACGCTCGATCGCCATGCTCAGGGCGAGCGAGAACGGGGAGGGCGACGGCCAGGAGACTCCGGCCGAAGTGCTCACGCAGAACATCCTGTCCTCGCGAGGCCGCACGATCCGCCCCAAGACGCTCAACCAGAAGCGCTACGTCGACGCCATAGACAAGCACACCATCGTGTTCGGCATCGGCCCCGCCGGTACCGGCAAGACGTACCTCGCCATGGCGAAGGCCGTCCAGGCGCTCCAGTCCAAGCAGGTCAACCGGATCATCCTGACCCGCCCGGCGGTCGAGGCCGGCGAGCGGCTCGGCTTCCTGCCCGGCACGCTCTACGAGAAGATCGACCCGTACCTGCGCCCGCTGTACGACGCCCTGCACGACATGCTCGACCCGGACTCGATCCCGCGCCTGATGGCGGCGGGCACGATCGAGGTGGCGCCGCTGGCGTACATGCGCGGCCGCGCGCAGCCGCGATTCACGAACGTCCTGACGCCGGACGGCTGGCGGCCTATCGGCGACCTGCAGGTAGGTGACCTCGTCGTCGGCTCGAACGGCGAGCCGACCCCGGTCCTTGGTGTCTACCCGCAGGGCGAGAAGGACATTTACCGCGTCACCGCCCAGGACGGCTCCTGGACCCTGTGCTGCGGCGAGCACCTGTGGACCGTGCGCACGGCTTCGGACAAGCGCCGCGACAAGCCGTGGAGGGTCCTGGAGACGAAGGAGATGATCGGCAACCTGCGTGCGGCGCACGCGCGCCGCTACGAGCTGCCGATGCTCACCGCACCGGTCGGTTTCCCCGAGCGTGAGGTCCCCATGGATCCGTACGCGCTGGGGCTGCTGCTGGGCGACGGCTGTCTGACAGGGTCCACCACCCCTTCCTTCGCGACGGCGGACCCGGAACTGGCCGAAGCTCTGGAAGCCGCGCTCCCGGGTGTCGCTCTGCGGCACAAGGGCGGGCCCGACTACGTCCTCAACCGGATCAAGAGCCCTGGCGATGTCGTCACTCTGGAGAATCCGGTGACCCGGATCCTGCGTGAGACGGACCTGCTGCGTACTCGCTCGCACTCCAAGTTCGTCCCGGACGACTATCTGCAGAACTCCGTCGAAGTGCGGCTGGCCGTTCTCCAGGGTCTCCTCGACTCCGACGGCGGCCCGGTCACCCAGGCGGACCGCACCTGCCGCATCCAGTACACGACGACGTCGATCCTGCTCCGCGACGACGTGATCTCCCTGGTGCAGTCGCTCGGCGGCGTGGCGTACACCCGCCGCCGGACGGCCGAAGGCCGAAAGCCCGGCAGGGCCCGTGGCCGTGACGTTCCCTTCAACCGGGACGCCCACATCATCGACATCCGCCTCCCCGAAGGCATCGAGCCCTTCCGCCTCGCACGCAAGCGCGACAAGTACCTCGCGGCCGGAGGCGGCGGACGCCCCATGCGCTTCATCGACTCCATTGAGCCCGCGGGCCGGGAGGAGGCCGTCTGTATCCAGGTCGCGGCCGAGGACTCGCTGTACGTCACACAGGATTATTTGTTGACGCACAACACTCTCAACGACGCGTTCATCATCCTGGACGAGGCCCAGAACACGAGTGCCGAGCAGATGAAGATGTTCCTCACCCGGCTCGGCTTCGACTCGAAGATCGTGGTCACCGGTGACGTGACGCAGGTCGACCTGCCGAGCGGTACGAAGTCGGGTCTGCGGCAGGTCCAGGACATCCTGGAGGGTCTCGACGACGTCCACTTCTCGCGGCTCACGTCCCAGGATGTCGTCCGGCACAAGCTGGTCGGCCGTATCGTCGACGCGTACGAGAAGTACGACAGCGAGAACGGCACCGAGAACGGCTCGCACAAGGGCCGGGGCCACAAAGGGAAGTAGACCAGCACCGCCATGTCGATCGACGTCAACAACGAGTCCGGAACCGAGGTCGACGAGCAGGCGATCCTCGACATCGCCCGCTACGCGCTCGCGCGGATGCGCATCCACCCGCTCTCCGAGCTCTCGGTGATCGTCGTGGACACCGATGCCATGGAGCAGTTGCACATCCAGTGGATGGACCTGCCGGGACCGACGGACGTCATGTCCTTCCCGATGGACGAACTGCGTCCGCCGTCGAAGGACGACGACGAGCCGCCGCAGGGACTGCTCGGCGACATCGTGCTCTGCCCCGAGGTCGCCGAGCAGCAGGGCAAGGACGCTCCGACGCAGCACACCATGAACGAGGAGCTCCAACTCCTCACCGTCCACGGCGTGCTGCACCTGCTCGGCTACGACCACGAGGAAAACGACGAGAAGGCCGAGATGTTCGGCCTGCAGGCCGCCATCGTGGACGGCTGGCGTGCGGAGAAGGGCATCACGGGTCCGTCTCCGGCCCCGACCGTGTCATGAGCCCACAGTTGGTCATAGGTGCCATCACCCTGGTCGTCGTCGCCTGGCTCGCCGCCTGCGCGGAGGCGGGCCTCGCGCGCGTCTCCAGCTTCCGCGCCGAGGAGGCGGTCCGCAGCGGCCGTCGGGGCAGCGCCAAGCTCGCGCAGGTCACCGCGGACCCGACGCGCTATCTGAACGTGGCGCTGCTGGTCCGCGTGGCCTGCGAGATGGCGGCCGCCGCGCTCGTCGTCTTCGCCTGCCTGAAGGAGTTCGACCGGACCTGGCAGGCCCTCGCGGTCGCCATCGCCGTGATGGTCCTCGTGTCGTACGTCGCGGTCGGCGTCTCACCGCGCACCATCGGCCGCCAGCACCCCTTGAACACCGCGACGGCCGCCGCGTACGTCCTGCTGCCGCTGGCCCGGATCATGGGCCCGATCCCGCCGCTGCTGATCCTGATCGGCAACGCGCTCACACCCGGCAAGGGCTTCCGGCGCGGCCCGTTCGCCTCCGAGGCGGAGCTGCGGGCGATGGTCGACCTCGCCGAGAAGGAGTCCCTCATCGAGGACGACGAGCGCCGCATGGTGCACTCCGTCTTCGAACTCGGCGACACCCTCGTGCGCGAGGTCATGGTGCCCCGCACGGACCTCGTCGTCATCGAGCGCTACAAGACCATCCGGCAGGCCCTCACCCTGGCCCTGCGCTCGGGCTTCTCGCGCATACCCGTCACCGGCGAGAACGAGGACGACATCGTCGGGATCGTCTACCTCAAGGACCTGGCCCGCAAGACCCACATCAGCCGGGACGCCGAGTCCGAGCTGGTGTCCACGGCCATGCGCCCGGCCGCCTTCGTGCCCGACACCAAGAACGCGGGCGACCTGCTGCGCGAGATGCAGCAGGAGCGCAATCACGTCGCCGTCGTCATCGACGAGTACGGCGGCACGGCCGGCATCGTCACCATCGAGGACATCCTCGAGGAGATCGTCGGCGAGATCACCGACGAGTACGACCGCGAACTGCCGCCCGTCCAGGAGCTCGGCGACGACCGCTTCCGGGTGACCGCCCGTCTCGACATCGGCGACCTTGGCGAGCTGTACGGCTTCGAGGCCTACGACGACGAGGACGTGGAGACCGTCGGCGGCCTGCTCGCCAAGGCGCTGGGACGGGTCCCCATCGCCGGTGCCTCCTCGGTGGTCGAGCTGCCCGACGGACGCGAGCTGCGGCTGACCGCGGAGGCCGCGGCAGGCCGCCGGAACAAGATCGTCACGGTCCTGGTGGAGCCGGTCGGACCGGCCGGGCAGCCTCAGGAGGAGAAGCAGGAGTGACTCCGCAGCAACTGCGCGCGTTCTGTCTGTCCTTCAACGCGACCGTCGAGGACTTCCCGTTCAACCCCGAGACCTCGGTCTTCAAGGTGCTGGGCAAGCTCTTCGCCCTGACGAACCTGGACGGGCGCCCGCTCAAGGTCAACCTGAAGTGCGACCCGCAGGACGCGATCCGGCTGCGCGAGCAGCATCCGGAGCTGATCATCCCCGGCTATCACATGAACAAGCGGCACTGGAACACGGTGACCGTCGACGGCGAGCTTCCGGACCGCCTGGTCCGGGAGCTCATCGAGGATTCGTACGATCTCGTCGTGGCCGGTCTGCCGCGGGCCGAGCGGCTGCGCCTCGACCGTCCCTGACGGCAGGCGGGCCCGTACCCCGCCGCGGGCCGAGGTATCCGGTGGGCGGGGGTGACCCTTCGGCCGGGGCGCGCACCGGGACTTCGTATGCTCTGGTCATGACCGACAGCAGCGCGCTCGACCCCGAGGACCGCAAGATCGTCACCCTGGCCCGTTCCGCGCGGGCCCGCAACGGTGTGCCCGAGGGCGCCGCCGTACGCGACGAGACGGGGCGTACCTACGTCGCCGGGACCGTGGAGCTGGAGTCCCTGCGGCTGAGCGCCCTGCGGACGGCCGTGGCGATGGCAGTGGCGTCCGGGGCGAAGTCCCTGGAGGCGGCGGCCGTGGTCTCCGAGGCGGCGGCCGTCACGGACGAGGACCGCGCGGCCGTACGCGATCTCGGCGGGCCCGCGACGCCGGTGCTGCTGGCCGGGCTGGACGGTGTCGTACGCCTGACGGTGGCGGCGGGCTGACCCCTGCGGGGCGCCGGGCGGCGGTCAAGGTGACCGCGGGCCGACGCCGACGGTGCGGGCGGGCCGAGAAGCTTCCGCCCGCCCTTGTACGTGAGGACGGCCCGGAGACCGGGCCGTCCTCACGTTCTTCAGGGGCGGGGAGGTTCCTCAGAAACCGAGCTTGCGCAGCTGCCGGGGGTCGCGCTGCCAGTCCTTGGCGACCTTCACATGGAGGTCGAGGAAGACCGGCGTGCCGAGCAGTGCCTCGATCTGCTTGCGGGACTTGATGCCGACGTCCTTCAGGCGCTTGCCCTTGGGGCCGATGATGATGCCCTTCTGGCTGGGGCGCTCGATGTAGACGAAGGCGTGGATGTCGAGGAGCGGCTTGTCGGCGGGGCGGTCCTCGCGCGGCAGCATCTCCTCGACCACGACGGCGATGGAGTGCGGAAGCTCGTCGCGGACGCCCTCCAGGGCGGCCTCGCGGATCAGCTCCGCGATCATGACCTGCTCCGGCTCGTCCGTCAGGTCGCCCTCGGGGTAGAGGGCGGGCCCCTCCGGCAGCAGCGGGACGATCAGGTCGGCCAGCAGACCCACCTGCGAGTCGCCGACCGCCGACACCGGCACGATCTCGGCCCACTCGAACCCGAGCTCCCGGCCGAGCTGGTCGATCGCGATGAGCTGCTCGGCGAGGGTCTTGCTGTCGACGAGGTCGGTCTTCGTGACGATCGCGATCTTCGGCGTCTTCTTGATCGACGCCAGTTCCTTCGCGATGAAACGGTCACCCGGGCCGAGCTTCTCGTTCGCGGGCAGGCAGAAGCCGATCACGTCGACCTCGGCCCAGGTGGTGCGGACGATGTCGTTGAGCCGCTCGCCCAGCAGGGTGCGCGGTTTGTGCAGGCCAGGGGTGTCGACGAGGATCAGCTGCGCGTCGGGCCGGTGCACGATGCCCCGCACGGTGTGCCGTGTGGTCTGCGGCTGGTTCGCGGTGATCGCCACCTTCTGGCCGACCAGAGCGTTCGTGAGGGTGGACTTGCCCGCGTTGGGGCGGCCCACGAAACAGGCGAAGCCGGCGCGGTGGTTCCCCACTGCCTCGGACGGCTCGGATGACTGGTTGCGAACGCTCATGGCGCCCATTCTCCCTGATCGTCGGGCGCCTGCCGTACCAAGCTGTTCGATACCGCGGAGGCGGGCATTCCGACACCCGCGCCCGGGGTGCCGGGACTCGCCCGCCGGGCGTTCACATGCCGGGCGCCACACAGCTCATCCGTGAGGATTCGGAAATCACGGCGCAATGAAACACATCGGAAACGCTGGTGTGCGCAACCAGAAATGCGCGCCCATGACGCTCTGACGACGCCCCCACCCCGTTGGAGAGACCGTGACTCTGGCCGCTGCCCGGATCGACACCGGCGACACAGCCTGGCTGCTCGCCGCCACCGCGCTCGTCCTCCTGATGACGCCCGGCCTCGCCCTGTTCTACGGCGGCATGGTCCGCGCGAAGAGCGTGCTCAACATGCTCATGATGAGCTTCGTCTCGATCGCCCTGGTGACGGTGGTCTGGCTGACGGCCGGATATTCCCTGGTGTTCGGCCAGGACGGGTTCGGCGGGCTCATCGGCGACCTGCGGCACGCGGGGATGGCCGGGCTCGGGCCGGACAGCGTGCAGGGCAGCGTCCCCACCCTGCTCTTCGCCACCTTCCAGCTCACCTTCGCGATCATCACCGCCGCGCTGATCAGCGGGGCGGTCGCCGACCGGGCGAAATTCGGGGCCTGGCTCGTCTTCGTGCCCGTCTGGGCGCTGCTCGTATACGTTCCCGTCGCGCACTGGGTGTGGGGCCCCGGCGGCTGGATCCGCGACGGTCTCGGCGCGCTCGACTTCGCGGGCGGTATGCCGGTCGAGATCACCTCGGGCGCCTCCGGGCTCGCGCTGTGCCTGGTCCTCGGGCCCCGGCTCGGCTTCAAGAAGGACGCCATGCGCCCGCACAACCTGCCCATGGTGATGCTCGGCGCCGGTCTCCTCTGGTTCGGCTGGTTCGGCTTCAACGCCGGGTCCGCCCTCGGCGCCAACGGTCTGGCCGCCGCGGCCTTCCTCAACACCCTCACCGCCGGCTGCACGGGCCTGCTCGGCTGGCTCCTCGTCGAGCAGCGGCGCGACGGCCACCCGACCACGCTGGGCGCCGCCTCGGGCGCGGTCGCCGGTCTGGTGGCCATCACCCCGTCCTGCGGGTCGGTGTCCCTGCTGGGCGCGCTCGCCGTGGGGCTCGCCGCCGGCGTCGTCTGCTCGTACGCCGTGAGCTGGAAGTTCAAGCTGAACTACGACGACTCGCTGGACGTCGTCGGCGTCCACCTGGTCGGCGGCGTCATCGGCACCCTGCTCATCGGGGTCTTCGCGGTCCACGGGATGACGGGCGGGATCGAGGGGCTGCTGTACGGCGGCGGCCTCGGCCAGCTCGGCCGGCAGCTGGTCGGCGTGCTGGCCGTCGGGTCGTACGCGTTCGGCGCCACGTACGGCATCGGCAGGCTGCTCGACCGGCTGATCGGCCTGCGCGCGGACGAGGAACACGAGCAGACCGGCCTGGACCTTACGGTGCACGCCGAGAGCGCCTACGATCACGGGGTCCTGGGCCACGGCGCCCCGGTGTCGTCGTCCCTTCCCACCGCGCAGAAGGCCAAGTCCCAGGCATGAAGCTCATCACCGCCGTCGTCAAGCCGCACCGCCTCGACGAGGTCAAGACCGCCCTGCAGGAGCTCGGTGTGCACGGGCTGACCGTCACCGAAGCCAGCGGGTACGGGCGTCAGCGCGGGCACACCGAGGTGTACCGCGGCGCCGAGTACCGCGTCGACCTGGTCCCCAAGGCCCGGATCGAGGTCGTCGTCGAGGACGCGGTGGCCGACGCGGTCATCGACGCGGTGGTGAAGGCCGCGCAGACCGGGAAGATCGGGGACGGAAAGGTGTGGTCCGTACCCGTGGAGACGGTCGTACGGGTACGGACGGGCGAACGCGGGCCCGACGCGCTCTGATCGTCACCACCGCCGCCGCGGTGACCGCGGCTCCCGTCACCGCGGCCACCAGCCATGGAAGCGCGAGGAACGACACGCTCGCCGACTCCCGGGTGCCCGGCGCGCTGGCCGTCAACGTCACGTCTCCCCAGTCGAGTTGGGGCGCGCCGTGCCAGGGCGCGGTGAGCCGCACCCGCTGGCCGGGCAGCAGTTCCGAGGGGATGCCCGCCAGGTCGCGGGACGCCAGGGTCCGCCCGAAGAGGCCCTCGGCCTTCAGCCGCACCTTCGGGTTCAGGGTCACGTTGCCGGTGTTGTGGAGCGTGTACGAGACGGTGGCCGCGGAGGCGCCCGTGCCGGGGATCAGCGGCTGGTGGTGGGTGAGGCGGACCTTCTCGACGGCGAGGGCGGGAACGGTGGGCCCGCCGACCCGGAGGTAGACCCGGGCGGCCACGGCTCGTCGCACCCCGACCGACAGGGAGCCCGAGCCGGTCTCGATCCGTTCGTCGAGCGCCACCAGCGCGCCCGGATGGTCGCCGGGCTCCGCCCGCTCCGGGACGTGGAGCGTGAACGGCACGGTGACCTCGCCGTGCGCGGGCACCGTGACCCGGGAGCGGGCGGGCCGGGCCCAGGCCCCCACCCCACGCTGTGCCTCCTTCAGCGTGCGCACGGCGAAACCGCCGTCGCGCGCGGTGTTGTAGGCGTCGGCCGCGTACAGCCGGAAGGTCAGCGGACCGCCGGTCTTGTTGGCGACGGTGACCTTGTCCCGGAGGGTCTGGCCGGGGTCGGCGGAGAGGTAGAAGTAGGGCCGCGCGGCGATGCGCGAGGACACGGGGTAGACCGACCAGCTCCCGTTGTCGGCCGCGTACGAGGGAGTCGCCAGGAAGGCGGAGAGGGCCAGCAGGGCAGGGAACAGGCTCAGGAGGAGGGCGTACGGCTTGCGCATGGGTGCGGACCCCCGCGGACGGCATGGGCGGACGAGGTGGACGGGCGGGTGCGCGCCCGGCCACCGGGGTGCGGACGGACCGGTCGAGTGGCGGACCGGTCAGCTGAGCGTCAGCGTGAGCACACCGGAGTAGGAGCCGGGGGGCGTGAACTCCGGTACGTTCAGCGACAGTCCGGCGTCGACGGTGAACTCACCACCGGTGAGCGTCCCGTTGGGGGTGGACGCCAGTGTCGCCCCCGAGGTGCCCACCGCGCCGGACGAGCCGGCCTGGCAGGTGCTCGGGCTGCCGGCCTTGGTGGCGCAGGCCGGGGTCCAGCTCAGGGCACCGGCACCGATCTTCGCTCCGGGGCCGGTGAAGTCGGTGACCTTGCCGGTCAGGGACCAGCCCGCGGGTCCGCCGCGGAAGTCCTTGACCGTCACCGTCCGCAGGGCGCCCGTGGAGGCACCGCCCTTGCCGTAGTCGACCGCCGAGAGCGCGACGGCGTCCCCGGCCTGGGTCATCGACAGCGTTCCCGCCTTCACCGTGGTGGTGAGTTTCTGACTGCCGTCCGGGACGGGCGTGTTGTCGATGACGACGTACGCGGCGGGACCCGCTCCGGTGTCCGCGTTCCAGCTCCCTCCCTCGTACGCGACCACGCCGGTCGTCGTCTTGTCGTTGACGACGAGCGAGCCGCTGAAGGAACCCTGGGCGTTCGCGGTCACGGTCGCGGTGTCGGCGGTCTGGGTGGCCCCGGCCCGTCCGGCGAGGGTGACCGTGGCGCCCGGGGTGAAGTCGCTGCCGGTGACGGTCACGCTGTCACCGGGGTTCCCGGAGGCCGAACCGAGCTGGATGGCCCGGGTGTTGGTCTGTCCGCCACCGGTCGCGGTGACCGTCTCCGACACCGGGGCGGGCGGGGTGATGACCGTGCACGGGGTGTCCAGCTCCATGATGTAGCTGGTGTGGATGTTGTAGTCGCCCGGCGACAGGGTGATCGCGCCGGGCGCGGTGACGGTGAACGTGCCCGTCATGCTGAACGACGGGAAGGCGCCTTTGCCGGGCACCGGGTCGTTCTTCTTGGGACCGGCGACGGTGACGTTTCCGGTCTGCGCGCCGCCCAGCGCTACCTTGCCGGTGGGGGTCATGATGTCGGCCGGCAGTGCGATGTCGACGGGGTTGCTGGCGGCGGGTGTGACCACCGTGTAGGTCACGGTGACCGTGTCGCCGACCTTCGGACTCGCGTTGTCCACCGTGATTTTCGCGGTGGTGGTGCCGTCGATCGGCGGGAGGCCCGCGATCGCCGGCGGGATGCAGTGCGTGGCGAAGTCCACGTTCGTGGGAGCGGCTCCGGCCGGGGCGGCCAGCGCGCCTCCCGCGGTGAGCGCGAGTACGGTCGCCCCGAGCAGTGCCGCGAGGCGGCGTCTTCGGGTTGTCGGACCCGTGGTTGACATGGTTGTAGCCCCCTCCTGAGGGATGCGGGCGCAGCGGCTCGTCTGCGCCGACAGGGGGCCATTGATGTGCGGGCCGTGCGAGAAGTCAATGGAGTCCCGGCGCAGTGACTGATGGGCCATCAGTTTCTGTCATGATCGTTGAACGGGGTGCCTGCCGGGTCGCCAACCCGGTTCACCCGCTGGGGAGTTGCCGGAGGGCCGGTGCCGCTGCGCGCGGGCGGCACCGGCCCTCGTCACGTCATGGCGCGGTCGGTCAGTCGAAGACGAACGGGCCAGGGGACTGCGGCGCGTCCGCCGTGCAGGTGATGGTGATGCCGAAGACCACCATCTTCAGGGAGCCGCCGTAGGTCTCCAGGCTGTCGCCGGAGGCGACGGTGCCGTCGAGGGGGCCCACCGAGACTCCGCCGCCCGCGGCGATCGCGGGGTTCTTCTTGCCGCTGAAGGCGGTGGTCCCGCCGCTCGCGTTCACCAGGGTCAGCGTGGAGGTGACCGAGTTCGCGGCGAGGGGGAGCGGGGACGTGATGGTGGTGGAGCTGAGGGTGATGGTCGCGGCCGTGCCGTCCTGGGTGGCCGTGAGGGTGGCCGCACCGCCGCCACCGAGGGTGCAGGTCGCGTTGATGGTTGCCGTCTGGGGAGTGACGGCCGCGGCGGTCGGCGCGAAGGCCAGACCGGTCACGGCGAGGGTGCCGGCGGCTAACGCCGCGACGGTTCCGAGTCGCTTGCCTCTCATCGAAATCCCTTCCCTTGTGGGGAATTGCCATGTGGGGATGGTCGGGACGGAACCGTCCGCCCAGGTCCGGGCACACGGGCTTCTCACCTCTGTGCTCGGTGAGGGTGCGGGGAGACGTGTACGCGGACCGTCCGCGCGTGGGGTGCGGGACGCCGTGCGGAGGCGTATCTGACGGTCCGTCGGAACGTGCGGTCCCATTGAGACGCGGGTGCCTCACGATTGCAAGGGAAGCGGACCCTTTCCTTCAACGGTTGTGAAAAGTGGCCGAAGTTGGACCCGGGTGCGGGCCGGGAGTGGGCCACGTTCGGGGGTCGCCGCAGTCCGGCCTCCGGTGTCGTGCCTCGGCACACCAAGTGGACGTGCGGGTTGTGGGCGACCTGGCGACCCGTTCACACGTCGGGGTTCGGATTCCGGCGTGGTGACGTACTCGTGGGGCTTGCCCGAGCGTCCGGGCCCGTGGGACCCCGAGGCGCCCGGCCCCCATCAAGTCCCCGGCTCGGCGATCAAGGCCGTGGCCACGCGCCGGAAGCCGAGCCGGCCGTAGATCCGGGCCACGTCGTCGTCGCCGGCGGACAGGAAGACCGTGTCGACGCCCCGCGTCCGGGCGTCGGCCACCAGGGCGGCGGTCACCGCGAGGGCCAGCCCGCGCCGCCGCGCGGCGGGCAGGGTACCGACGCCCGCGACCTCGCTCACCCCACCGACGGGCAGATGCATTCCGGAACTGAGCACCACGCCGCCCTCGACGGCCGCGGCCACCACCGTGCGGCCCGCGCGGACGCGCTCGGCGGCGGCGGGCAGATCACCGGCCCGGGCGGTGATCTCAGCGGCGAGCTCGGCGGGTCCGGCGGTGCCGAGGGCCGTGCCGGGCGCCGCGAACGCCACGTGCGGGACCGCCAGCGCACCGGCCAGGGACGGCGCCATCCAAGACGACCGTCCCACCGGAGTCACCCGATTTCGGACCGGCTCAGTCCACCCCCTTGATCCGCCCCACCAGCACCGCCCCCGCGAGGCCGATCACCGCCGCGACCAGGTACAGGACCCGGTAGCCGCCCAGGTACGTCACGATCGGGGCCGCCAGTACGGGGGCCGCGACCTGGGGGAGGGCGTTGGCGATGTTGATGACGCCGAGGTCCTTGCCGCGGTCGAGGGCCTTCGGCAGGACGTCGGTCATCAGGGCGAAGTCGACGGAGGTGAAGACGCCGAAACCGATGCCGAGGACGGCCGCGGCGGTGATCGCGCCGGGCCAGGTCTGCCAGCCCGCCAGTACCGCCGTGGCCACCGCCATCAGGACGCCGGACCAGATCACGAACGGCTTGCGGCGGCCCAGCCGGTCCGACCACACGCCGCCCACCACGACCGTGGCCAGCAGCGTGACCCCGTTCACCGCCGTGAGGACCAGGACCCCCTGCTCGGGGTCGCCGTAGTGCAGCCGGTCGCGCAGGTAATAGAGCAGATACAGCAGCACCAGGGCGTTGCTGAGGTTGATCAGGAAGCGGGTCAGCCAGGCCCACGCCAGGTCGGGGTGCTCGCGCGGGCTCAGCCGGAAGGAGGCGAGGAACGCGCGCCCGGACCAGGGCGGGCGGGCCGACACCGGCAGGCGCAGGTCCGGGTAGCGGAGGACATAGGGCAGGACGCCGACCAGGGTGAACACCGCGCACGCCGCGTACCCGCCACCGGTGCCCCCGGCCACCGTCGCGAGTCCCGTGCCGCCCACCACACCGAGGATCTGGGCCGCGCCCAGCCAGCCGCCCACGGAACCGCGCTGGAGCCGTGGCACCCGGTCGGGGACGGCGGCGGTGACGGCGGCGAACGCGGCGTTCAGGGTGAGCTGGACCAGGCACCAGCCCGCCGCCATCGTCCACACGCCGCCCGCGCCCGCGAGGAGCAGCAGGGACAGCGCTCCGCCGGCCGCCCCGGCCACGATCCACGGCGTACGGCGGCCCCGGCGCGCGGTCGTACGGTCGGACAGCGCGCCGAAGAGCGGGTTGGCGATCAGCGAGACGACCGCGCCCGCACCCGTCACCCACGCCAGCATCGCCTCCTTGGACATGCCGGTGCCGGGCGCGAAGTCCTCCGCCTGGGAGGCGAGGAGGATCTGCAGGGGGCCGTACCAGCCCACCCAGATCGCCCCGTTGGCGAGCGAGAGCGCGGAGGTCCAGCCCCGGCCGACCCGCAGGGTGGGCTCGGCGAGGGCGGCCACGGGTATGACCGGGTGGTCGGCCGCGGTCATCTCTGCGCCCGCAGGGCGTCCCGCAGCCAGTTGTACGAGGCCTTCGGGGTCCGCTTCAGCGTGTCGAAGTCGACGTGCACGAGACCGAAGCGGCGCGCGTACCCCTCAGCCCACTCGAAGTTGTCCATCAGCGACCAGACGAAGTAGCCGCGTACGTCCACGCCCTGCTCCAACGCCCGGTGCAGCGCCCGGAGATGACCGTCCAGGAAGGCGATCCGCTCCTGGTCGTCGATGCCGTCGTAACTGCAGCCGTTCTCGGTGATGACGACGGGCGGGAGCCTGTCGCCGTAGCGCTCGCGGAAGCCGGTCAGCAGCTCGGTGAGACCCTCGGGCACCACCGGCCAGCCGAAGTCGGTGACCGGGTAGCCCTCCAGTTCCTTGACGGTGAAGGGCAGTTCGGCGGGCAGCGTGAGTCCGCTGAACTCGATCTCCGCGCCCTCGGGAGCGCCCACCTTCGTCGGCTGGTAGTAGTTGATCCCGTACCAGTCGACCGGCTCGCCGATGATCTTCAGGTCCGCCTCGACGTCGCCGGGCATCAACTCGCCGATGCCTTCCGGGTACCGCCCCAGCAGGACGGGATCGGCGAACAGGCGGTTGAGCAGCAGGTCGTAGAAGTCGGCCGCCTCCACGTCCTCGGTACGGTCCGAGGCCGCCCAGGTCGGGCCGTGCGAGTTGGCGATCCCGATGTCGTCGGCGCCGGCCGCGCGCAGGGCCCGTACGGCGAGACCGTGGGCGAGGAGCTGGTGGTGGGCCACCGGCAGCGCGTCGAACAGGAGCTGCTTGCCGGGGGCGTGCGCGCCGAGCGCGTGGCCCAGCAGGGTGTGCTCGGCGGGCTCGTTGAGAGTGATCCACTTCTTGACGCGGTCCCCGAGGCGTCCGGCGACGACCGAGGTGTACTCGGCGAACCGCTCGGCGGTGTCCCTGTCCAGCCAGTCGAGCTCCGCCGGCAGGTCCCAGTGGAAGAGGGTCGGCACGGGCCGTATACCGGCGGCGCACAGGGCGTCGACAAGCCGGTCGTAGAAGTCGAGGCCGCCGGGGGAGTTCACCCGGGGCCAGGAGACCGAGAAGCGGTACGCGTCCACGCCGAGGCCGGCGAGGAGTGCCACGTCCTCGGGGTAGCGGTGGAAGTGGTCGCAGGCCACCGCCGCCGTGGAGCCGTCCTTGATGTGTCCGGGCCCGGCGCTGAAGGCGTCCCACACCGAGGGGTCGCGTTCGTCCACGGCCCCCTCGATCTGGTGGGCCGAGGTGGACACGCCCCAGAGGAAGCCGGACGGGAACTGCGGGAGGGGGATCGTCGCCATGCGCGCGATCATCTGTACCGGCGGTAACGGAAGTCAACGGTTCGGCGTGACCGCTTTCGGCGCCCTCCGTCAGGCGTCCTCCGGCAGAGGCCGTGAGGCGTCCTCCGTCAGGCGTCCTCCGCCAGAGACCGTGAGGCGTCCTCCGTCAGGCGTCCTCCGCCAGAGACCGTGAGGAGCCCTCCGTCAGGCACCCTCCTTCAGCACCCGCGAGATCAGTTCGCGCTGGTCCTCCGTGAGTCTCGGGTCGGCGGCGTAGACCGTCTTCCCGTCCACGGTGATCCGGTAGCTGAAGCCGTCCGGGACGCCGGCCGGGGGCGTGCCCCGCCCGGCCGCGAGCGCCCGCTCGGCCAAGGCCTGCCATTCGGCGGCGTCGGGCCGTGCCGAGGTGTCCACCTCGGCACGGCGCTCGATGCCGGCGAATCCGCCCGTGCGCCGCACTTCGATACGCATGGGTCCTGTCTAGTACGAGTCGGGCGCCCGGGGCCAGGCCTTCGGGCCGCGGGTCCGGGACTTACGGGACCCGGGCTGCCGGTCCGGGACTGCCGGTCCGCCCGGGGCTACGCGGACGGGACTCCGACCTGTTCCCAGGCCTTCGTCACGGCCTGCAGTTCCTCCCCCTCGTTGTACCGGGTCCGCGCCGCGGCGAGCGTGAGCCGGGCGAAGTCCGAGAAGAGGGCCTGCTCGGGCAGTTCGCCGCCGGTGAGGACGTCGTACCAGATCTGTCCGGCCCGCTCCCACGCGTGGCCGCCGAGGGCCGTGGCGACGAGGTAGAAGGCGTGGTTGGGGATGCCGGAGTTGATGTGGACGCCGCCGTTGTCGCGGCCCGTGCTGACGTAGCCGTCCATCGTCCCGGGCTGCGGGTCCTTGCCGAGGACCTGGTCGTCGTACGCGGTGCCCGGCTCCTTCATGGAGCGCAGGGCGGTGCCCGTGATCCGCGGGGCGAGCAGGCCCGCGCCGATCAGCCAGTCGGCCTCGGCGGCGTTCTGGCCGAGCGTGTACTGCTTGATCAGCGAGCCGAAGACGTCCGACATGGACTCGTTCAGGGCGCCCGGCTGGCCGAAGTAGGTGAGGTTCGCCGTGTACTGGGTGACGCCGTGGGTCAGCTCGTGGCCGATGACGTCGACCGGGATGGTGAAGTCGAGGAAGATCTCGCCGTCGCCGTCGCCGAACACCATCTGCTCGCCGTTCCAGAAGGCGTTGTTGTAGTTCGTGTCGAAGTGCACGGTCGCGTCGAGCGGCAGGCCCTCGCCGTTGATCGAGGTGCGGTGGTAGGCGTTCAGGTAGAGGTCGAAGGTCGCGCCGAGCCCCGCGTACGCGCGGTTGACCGTGGCGTCCTTGCCCGGCTTGTCGCCCTCGCCGCGGACCTTCTTGCCGGGGAGGTCCTGCCGGTGGCGGGCGTCGTAGATCGTGCGGTGCGGCGCGTGCTCGTCGGCCCCCGCGGGCGCGGGCACGGCCGGTGCGCCGAGGACGGTGGTCAGCCGCCGGTGGGTGCGCTCGTACGCGTCGCGCTCCAGGGTCTGGCGCGCGGGACCGGAGAGCGCCGGGTCCTCGTGCCTGGCGAGCTTGTCGAGGACGTGGGGCGGCACGATGGTGCAGTGAACGGGCTCGAAGCCCCCGTTGGTCGTCATGCCCGGCACCCTTGCACTGAGTGACTTGTATGTCACTACATGCAACCATGATTGGTGAAATGCGGAGATAAGGAGCCTGGGATTCCGCCTGGAAGTGGTATGGCGCACTTTTTGTACCTTTTGGTGGGCGTGATCCCGCATACTGATACAGCCCTCCGTACGGAGCGAGGCTCCGCTAGGCTGCGGAGCATCATGCGTTTCGGGCTGCTTCTCCTTAGCTGCCGCGGCGAGGGCCTGTAGTCGAGGCCGACCCCCTCCCCGCGGAGTCTGGCGTTGCGCCGTCGGCCGTCCTTTCGGACATCCTGAGGAGCCTACGCATCATGGCGAACAGCCACAGCAGCCAGCCCACGCGCCCGAACCGTCAGCGGCCCACGTCGATGCCGGTCCACAAGTACGGCCAGTACGACCAGGTCGACATCCCCGACCGCGACTGGCCGAACAACCGGATCACCGTCGCCCCCCGCTGGCTCTCCACGGATCTGCGCGACGGCAACCAGGCACTGATCGACCCCATGTCGCCCGCGCGCAAGCGCGAGATGTTCGACCTGCTGGTGAAGATGGGCTACAAGGAGATCGAGGTCGGCTTCCCGGCGTCGGGCCAGACGGACTTCGACTTCGTCCGCTCGATCATCGAGGACGGGACCGCGATCCCGGACGACGTCACGATCTCCGTACTGACCCAGGCCCGCGAGGACCTGATCGAGCGGACCGTCGAGTCGCTGAAGGGCGCCAGGCGCGCCAACGTGCACCTGTACAACGCCACCGCCCCGGTCTTCCGCCGGGTCGTCTTCCGCGGCTCCAAGGACGACATCAAGCAGATCGCGGTCGACGGCACCCGCCTGGTCGTCGAGTACGCGGAGAAACTGCTGGGCCCCGAGACCGAGTTCGGGTACCAGTACAGCCCCGAGATCTTCACCGACACCGAGCTGGACTTCGCCCTGGAGGTCTGCGAGGCGGTCATGGACGTCTGGCTGCCCGGTCCGGGCCGCGAGATCATCCTCAACCTGCCCGCCACGGTGGAGCGTTCGACCCCCTCCACGCACGCGGACCGCTTCGAGTGGATGGGCCGTCACCTGTCCCGCCGCGAGTACGTGTGTCTGTCGATCCACCCGCACAACGACCGCGGTACCGCCGTCGCCGCCGCCGAGCTGGCGCTGATGGCCGGCGCCGACCGCGTCGAGGGCTGCCTGTTCGGCCAGGGCGAGCGCACCGGCAACGTCGACCTGGTCACCCTGGGCATGAACCTGTTCTCGCAGGGCGTCGACCCGCAGATCGACTTCTCCGACATCGACGAGATCCGCCGTACGTGGGAGTACTGCAACCAGATGGAGGTCCACGCGCGCCACCCGTACGTGGGCGACCTGGTCTACACGTCCTTCTCCGGCTCCCACCAGGACGCCATCAAGAAGGGCTTCGACGCGATGGAGGCCGACGCGGCCGCCAAGGGCGTCACCGTCGACGACATCGAGTGGGCCGTCCCGTACCTGCCCATCGACCCGAAGGACGTCGGCCGCTCCTACGAGGCCGTCATCCGCGTCAACTCGCAGTCGGGCAAGGGCGGTATCGCGTACGTCCTGAAGAACGACCACAAGCTGGACCTGCCGCGCCGGATGCAGATCGAGTTCTCGAAGATCATCCAGACGAAGACGGACGCCGAGGGCGGCGAGGTCACGCCGAAGGACATCTGGGCGGCCTTCCAGGACGAGTACCTGCCCAACCCCGGCAACCCGTGGGGCCGTATCCAGGTCAGGACCGGCCAGTCCACCACGGACAAGGACGGCGTGGACACGCTGACCGTCGAGGCCACGGTCGACGGCGCCGACACGGTCCTGAGCGGCACCGGCAACGGTCCCATCTCCGCCTTCTTCGACGCCCTGCAGTCCATCGGCGTCGACGTACGCCTCCTTGACTACCAGGAGCACACGATGAGCGAGGGTGCCTCCGCGCAGGCCGCGTCGTACATCGAGTGCGCGGTCGGCGACAAGGTCCTGTGGGGAATCGGCATCGACGCGAATACGACACGCGCCTCGCTGAAGGCCGTCGTCTCCGCCGTCAACCGCGCGGCCCGCTGACCTCGTTCACCTGGTTCTTTCCGGCCCCGTCCGCCTTTTCAGGCGGGCGGGGCCGTGTCGTGTCCCGGCCATTCCGTGTGCAGGTCACGAGCAGGTCTCGTCCTAGGTACTGACTACACCTCGACAATGTGGCTAACATCACGCCAGCGCGGCGATGTTGCCGTGTCGTTACGGAGGTGTGCGACGTGCTGCCAGGATGGGGACGAAACGGTCGTGCAGTTCAGGTTCCCCGCTTCCTGGGCACCCGTACCGCGTGGAGCACCGTCGGCGACGGGGAGTTCTTCTGCCCCGGCTGCGGCGGCGACCGCAACTACCAGCGGCTCGCGGGCCGACGCCGCTTCACCCTTCTGGGTGTTCCCGTACTCGCGCGCGGCGAGACGGGGCCCGTCGTCGAATGCGCCGCCTGCGGGCACCACTACGGCGCCGACGTCCTCGACCACCCCACCACCACCCGCTTCTCCGCGATGCTCCGCGACGCCGTCCACACCGTCGCCCTCGCGGTGCTCGCGGCGGGCGGCGGCTGTGCCCGCGCGTCCCTGGAGACCGCGGCAGCGGCCGTCCGCGCGGCCGGCTTCGACGACTGCACTCAGGACCAGCTCGGCGCCCTCGTCGAGGCCCTCGCCGCCGACACGGGCCGCTTCTTCGGCGAGCCCTGCGGGGCGAGCCTGGCCATAGAACTGCACGAGGCCCTGGACCCGCTGGCCCCGCACCTCGCCCCGACGGGCCGTGAGGCGATCCTCCTCCAGGGCGCCCGCATCGCCCTCGCCGACGGCCCGTACACCCCCGCCGAACGGGACGTCCTCGCCACCGTGGGCGCGGCCCTGACGATCTGCTCGGACGACGTGACCCGCCTCCTGGCCACGGCCCGGACACCGTCGTAGGCCCCGCCTCCCGGCGTCGGCGCGGAGGCCCGGAGGCCGTCGTAGTCCCGCCCCGCCTCCCGGCCACGGCGCGGACACCGTCGCAGGCCCCCTCCGCCCCGCCCCGCCGCTACTCCCCAGGGAGTAGTCCGGCCCCCGGGCCACCCTTCGCGCCCCGTCGGTTCCCGCGCTCACGGCGGGCGGCCCCGAGGGGCTCTCCGAGCGGGAGCGCGAGGTGCTCACCCTGGTCGCGCGTGGCCTCAACAACACCGAGATCGCGGCCACGTTGGGACTCAGCCCGCTCACCGCGAAGACCCATGTCAGCCGCATCGTGGGCAAGCTGGGCGCCCGCGACCGGACCCAGCTGGTCATCGGGGCGTACGAGTCGGGCCTGGTGACTCGGGAGACGCGGGCCGGGACTGAGCGAGCGTCCGTCCGGCACTCCCGACGCGCCATCGGAAGGACCTGACGTCTCATCACCATGCCGTGAGAAAGCGGGTATTGCCGTGTCACCCGGGGCACATTAGGTTCACCTGGACATCCCACGTCCCACGTTCCACGTTCCAGGTCCGATGCAGTCGACGTAGCCCAGGGAGTGCCATGACCAGCATGAGCCGCGTGGTCGCGTTCGCAGCCGCCGCCGGACTCCTCGCCACCCTCACCGCCACCGGCGGTACCGCCTCGGCCGCGCCCATGGCCGGCCGGGGCTGCACCTCCTCCGTCCCGTACACCGCGGGCCAGGAGGGCTATGACACGTACCGCATCCCCGCGACCGTCATGACCGGGGCGGGTACCCTGCTCGCCTTCGCCGAGGGGCGGCACAGCGGCGCCGGTGACACCGGGAACATCGACGTCGTCCTCAGACGGTCGTCCGACGGCGGCTGCACCTGGAGCCCGCTCAGGGTCGTCGCGTCCGGCGGCGGTGACACCCGCGGCAACCCGGCGCCGGTGGTCGACCCCCGGACCGGCCGGATCGTCCTGCTCACGTCCTACAACAGCGGTGCGGTGACCGAGGCGCAGATCATGCGGGGCGAGGTCACGGCGGAACACAGCAGGCGCGTCTTCGTCCAGACCAGCCGGGACGACGGGCGGCACTTCTCCGCCCCGCGGGACATCACGGCGCAGACGAAGCTGCCGGGCTGGCGCTGGTACGCCACCGGCCCCGGCCACGCGATCGCCCTGCGCCACGGACCGCACGCCGGGCGTCTGGTCGTGCCGGCCAACCACTCCGCCGCCCCGCCCGCCGGGTCCGCCGACACCGGTCAGGAGCCCAGGTACTACGGAGCGCACGCGCTCTACAGCGACGACGGCGGGGTCACCTGGCGGCTCGGCTTCGTCGACGACTCGTACGACGGGGCCGACAACGCCAATGAGAGCGCGGTGGCCGAACTCCCCGACGGACGGCTCTACTTCACCTCGCGCGACCAGAACGGAACGAGTCCCGGCAACCGCCTCGACTCCTACTCGAGCGACGGGGGCGAGACCCTGGACCGCCCCTTCGCCGTCCAGCCCACCCTGAACGACGTCCCCGTCGTCCAGGGCAGCGTCCTCCAGCCGGCCGGCCGCTTCGCCCCGCTCCTCTTCTCCGGCCCCTCCGTCCCCACCGTCCGCCAGTCCATGGCCGTCTGGCGCAGCACGACCGGCGGCGCGACCTTCGTGAAGGCGACCACCCTGTCCACGCAGCGGGCCGCCTACTCGGACCTCGTCCAGCTCGGCGCCTCCCGGGTCGGCATCCTCTACGAGACCGGGGCCACGGGACCCTACGAGAGCATCGAGTTCAGACGGCTGCCGGTGAGCGGGCTGCTCGGGTAGCGGTGCCCGGCCCCGGCCGGTAAACCGTCCTAGAGCAGTCCCGCCGAGGCCAGGTACTTCCCGACCCGCTCGACCTCGCCCTGCGACAGCGGCACCTGGGGTTCCGCCGTCGCGGGGCAGTCGATGACGCCCCGCAGGGACAGCGCGGCCTTGAAGGCGCCGAGGGCCGAGGAACTGCCGCCCATCCGGGCCGGGTCGCCGACGCTCACCAGGCCGAACAGCTCGCACAGCCGTTCCTGCTCCGCCCGTGCCCGCTCCCGATCGCCCGCCGCGCACAGCTCGTACAGTCGTACGTAGCCCGCCGGGTCCACATTGGCCAGACCGGGGACCGCGCCGTCCGCACCCAGGGCCAGAGCCGAGTCGACGACCACCTCGGACCCGGTGAGCGCGGTGAAACCCTCGATACCGGGGTGCGTACGAGCGCCGGTGACGACCGTGCGGAAGGCGCCGAGGTCACCGCTGGAGTCCTTGAGCCCGGCCAGGACACCGTCGGCGGCGAGTTCGAGGACCAGTTCGGGGCTCAGCTTGGTGTGGACGGACGCCGGCAGGTCGTACGCGAACACGGGGAGCGCGGCGCGGGCGGCGACGAGGCGGAAGTGGCGGGCGATCTCCGCGGGATGGGTGCGGGTGTAGAAGGGTGCCGTGACGACGATCGCGTCCGCGCCCGCGGCGCGGGCGGTGTGCGCGTGGTCCAGGACACGCGGTGTCGTCATGTCGATCGCACCCGCCAGGACCGGGAGCTGACCGGCGACATGCCCCGCCGCCGTCTCCACCACCAGTTTTCGCTGCGCGTCCGTCAGATAGGCCACCTCGGACGTCGAGCCGAGGACGAACAGGCCGTGCACCCCGCCGTCCACCAGATGGTCGATCAGTCTGGTGAGCGACGGGACGTCCACCTCGCGGTCCGGTGTCAGGGGCGTGCAGACGGGCGGTACGACACCGGTCAGCGGGGCGGGGAAGGTCATCAAGGCTCCCGGATGTGCTGCTGGAACGGAACGTCGGCCATGGCGGTGGCCCCGGCGGCGGACTCGGCCTGGGCGACCAGGGTGCGCGTCGACCGGCCCTCCTCGACAGGATGGTGACACCGGAAGCGGTGACCCGGGGTCGACGCGGCCGTGAACTCCGGCATCCGGGTCGCGCACTCCTCGTCCGCCTTCCAGCAACGGGTCCGGAAGGGGCAGCCGCTCGGCGGGCGCGTCGCCGATGGGACGGGACCGGTCAGCGGAATCGGCTCGATCGGGTCCAGCAGGCCCGGGGTCGCCGAGAACAGCGCCCGGGTGTACGGGTGACGGGAGCCGTCGGTGACCTCGCCGGCCGGGGACTCCTCCACGATCCGGCCCAGGTACATCGTGATCACCCGGTCGCTCATCCGGCGCACGGTCTGGATGTCGTGGGACACGAACACCAGGGCCAGGCCCAGGCGTTCCTTCAGGTCGAGGAGGAGGTTGAGGATCTGCGCGCGCACCGACACGTCCAGTGCGCTCGTCGGCTCGTCGGCCACCACCAGGCCTGGATCCAGCGCCAGGGCGCGGGCGATCGCCACCCGCTGGCGCTGACCGCCGGAGAGCTGGCCGGGCAGCGCGTCCGCGAGCGCCCGGGGCAGGCCGACCAGCGACATCAACTCCCTTACCCGGTCGGCCCGTTCGGTCGCCGTGCCGCGCCGGTGCACATCCAGCGGGTCGCGCAGGATCCGGCGCACGGGCAGTCGGCGGTTCAGGGCCGTCGACGGGTCCTGGAAGATCATGCCCGTGCTGCCGCCGACGGCCGCGCGCCGCTCGTCCGGTTTCAGGGACCACAGGTCGCGGCCGTGGAAGGTCACCGTGCCGGAGGTCGGCCGCTGCACCCCCACCAGCACCTTCGCGAGCGTCGACTTGCCGCAGCCCGACTCGCCGACGACGCCGACCGTCTCCCCGGGCGCGATGGCCAGATCGGCACCGGTCAGGGCGTACACCCGGTCCCGGGTGAACACACCGCCGCTGCGCGCCCTGTGGGCGACGTGCGTGTCGGTGAGCCGGACGAGCGCGTCCGTCCGCCGGTCCTCGGCCCCCGTCACGGGCGCGGTCATGCGACGGCCTCGGCCGCCGCCGGCGGAAGCCTCACGGCAGACGGAATCCTCACTTCACGGCCTCGCTCTCCGTGGTCACCAGGTCGACGGCCGGATGGTGGCAGGCCGCCGTGTGCGTGCGCGGGCCGACCAGGTCCGGCGCCGTCGTCCGGCACACCTCGCTCGCCATCGGACACCGGTCGGCGAACCGGCAGCCGGCCGGGAAGTCGGCGGGGGAGGGGACGACCCCCCTGATCTGCGTCATGCGCTCCGCCGCCGACTCCAGGGACAGGACGCTGCCCAGCAGTCCGCGCGTGTAGTGGTGCGCCGGGGACTCCACCAGGTCCGCCGTCACCCCCGTCTCGACGATCTGGCCGCCGTACATCACGACGACCCGGTCGGTGACCGCCGAGATCAGCGCCAGGTCGTGCGAGACGAGGATCAGGGCGAAGTCCAGTTCCGCCCGAAGCCGCAGCAGCAGCTCCATGACCTGCGCCTGGACCGTCACGTCCAGGGCCGTCGTCGGCTCGTCCGCCACGATCAGCTTCGGCTCGCGGGACAGCGCCATCGCGATCAGGACGCGCTGGCGCTGGCCGCCGGAGAGCTCATGGGGGTAACTGCGCAGGGTGCGCTCGGGATCGAGGCCGACCAGAGCGAGCAGTTCGGCCGCCGTGCGCTTGCCGCCCCGCCGTATCACCTGCTTCAGCTGCGCCCTGATCGTCATCGCCGGGTTCAGCGACGACAGCGCGTCCTGGTAGACCATCGCCATCTCGTGGCCCAGCAGTCGGCGCCGTACCCGCATCGGCTCGCCCACCAACTGCCGCTGGTCGAAACGGACATGGCCGCGCACCCGGGCGCCCTTCGGCTCCAGGCCCATGACCGTCAAGGCCGTCAGCGACTTCCCGCAGCCCGACTCGCCCACCAGGCCCAGGACTTCGCCCGGATACACCTCGAAGCTGATGCCGTCGACGATGTCCACACCGCTGTGCCGGTTCTCGAAGCCGATGGCCAGATGCTCGACGGCGAGAACGGGCTGCCGGCCCGAGGGCAGCGGACGGGCCCGTGCGCGCAGCCGCGCGGCGGCCTCCGCCAGACCGGGCAGTTCCAGGACCGTGCCGCTGCCCGGCTCGGGGGCTTCGAGACGGTCCTCGGCCGGCGGTACGGACACCTCCCGGGCGGCCGGAGCGGCCCACGCGTCGGAGACACCCTCGGAGAGGATGTTCAGCGACAGCACGGTGACCAGCATCAGCAGGCCGGGGAAGACGGTTGCCCACCAGCCGCCCGTCAGCACCATGTTCTTGCCGTCGGCGATGACACTGCCCCAGGACGGGTCCGGAGGCCGTACGCCCGCGCCGATGAAGGACAGCGAGGCCTCGAACACGAT
Organism: Streptomyces sp. NPDC002742; assembly: GCF_042888885.1. Taxonomy (NCBI): domain Bacteria; kingdom Bacillati; phylum Actinomycetota; class Actinomycetes; order Kitasatosporales; family Streptomycetaceae; genus Streptomyces; species Streptomyces sp. NPDC002742. The sequence goes on along the minus strand of NZ_JBIAQF010000012.1, from coordinate 239,887 downwards.
CGCCTCGGCGACCTGCACGGTGCAGAACACGAGAATCGGGGCGGCGCAGTTGACGGCCACGTGCCGAAGGACGATGTGCGGGGTGCGGGCGCCGATCACCTGCTCGGCCGTGACGTAGTCCTCGCCGTACTGGTCGAGCACGTTCGCCCGTACGACCCGGGCGACGGGCGGGGTGAACAGGAACGCGATGGCGCAGATCAACACGTTGATGCCGCCCCCGAACACGGCGACGAGCACGGCGGCGAGCGCGATGCCGGGGAACGCCATCACGACGTCCAGGCAGCGCATCAGCGTCTCGTCGACCGACTTGCGCGAGGTCGCGGCGAGCGCGCCGAGCAGCGCGCCCACGACCAGGGCGAGCGCGGTGGCGCCGAGACCGATCGCCAGCGACCAGCGCGCCCCGTACATCAGCCGGCTGAGGATGTCCCGGCCGAGACTGTCCTGCCCCATCCAGTGACCGGCCGACGGATGCCCGGTGCCGTCCGCCTGAGGCTGCTGGTCGAGCGGGTCGTGCGGCGCGAGCAGGGGGGCGAACAGCGCCGTCAGCGCGACCACGGCCAGGAAGCAGACCGCGATCCGCGACAGCGGCGGCAGCCTGCGCCAGCCGCGCAGCCGGACACCGGGCCGGACGAGGGCCCCCGCCAGATCCTTCCGCGTGATCATCGGGCCGCTTCCCTCAGACGTGGGTTGACCAGCAGATACAGGATGTCGATGACGAGGTTCACGACCACGAAGCCGATGGCCGTGGTCAGGACGACGCCCTGCACGACCGCCGGGTCACCGTTCTGCACGGCGTCGATCATCAGCTTGCCCATGCCGGGCAGCGAGAAGATCGTCTCGATGACGACCGCGCCGCCCAGCAGATAGCCCACGCGCAGGCCCAGCACGGTGAGCGGGTTCATCAGGGCGTTGCGCAGGACGTTGCGGCCGACGACCACCCGGGGCGGCAGCCCGCTGCCGATCGCGGTGCGCACGTAGTCCTTGTCGAGTTCCTCGACCACGGACGTCCGCACGATCCGGGTGAGCTGGGCCGCGACCGGCAGGGAGAGCGCGAGCGCGGGCAGCGCCATGGTCTTCAGCCAGCCGGACAGCGAGTCGGCCGGGTTGACGTAGCCGCCGGTCGGGAACCAGCCCTGGTCGACGGCGAGGTACTGGATCATGAGCAGCGCCAGCCAGAAGCCCGGTGCGGCGACCCCGGTCAGGGACACCACCCGGATGATCTGGTCGGGCGGCCGGTCGCGGTAGATCGCGGCCGTGACCCCGCCGAGCAGCGACAGCACCACCGCGATGCCGAGCCCCAGGAAGGTGAGCTGGAGCGTGAGCGGCAGCGCGGTGGTGACCTGTTCGGCGACCGGCGCCCGGGTCAGCGCGCTGGTGCCCATGTCGCCGTGCAGCAGGTCACCCACGAAGTGGAAGTAGCGCACGGGCAGCGGATCGAGCAGGCCGTTCTGCTCCCGGAAATCGTGCAGCTGCCGCGGGGTGGGGTTGGCGCCCTGGAAGAACGCCGACGCCGGATCGACGTCCGAGAACCGCATCACCAGGAACACGAACAGGACGATCCCGAGCATCAGCGGCACGAGCAGCAGGGCGCGGCGCAGCAGGATCCTGACGATGGCGACCACGTATCAACTCCCTTGTCGCCTAGACCCACTTGGCTTGCAGCAGATTGATGCCCGGGTAGGGCTGGGGCCTTATCCCCGCGAGCCGGCGCGGATTCCACGCGGTCATCAGCTCGTTGTGCACGACCGGGTAGAGAACGGCCTGCTCGGCGACGACGTCGATGTAGTCCTGGATCATCGTCTTCTTCTTGTCGGCGTCGGGCTCCTGCGTCGCCCGGTCCATGTCCTTGAAGAGCTGCTTGGCGACCGGGTCGCCGGCCCAACGGGCATAGCCCATCCAGGGGTTCTGGGGGCCGTAGTTGTAGTGCATGATCAGGTCGGCGTCGAGGCCGAACTGGTTGGGGTTCGAGGCGGCGGCCACGACCTGGTAGTCCTGCTTCTGGTCCATCTTGGTGAACACGGCCGTGGTCTCCTGCGGGGACAGCGTCGTCTGCACGCCGATCGCGTCCCAGGACGCCTTGATGGTCGGCAGGCAGTCGACGATCCAGCTGACGTTCACCGACAGGATCTCGATCTTCAGCCCCTTGACCCCGGCCGCCTTCAGGAGCTTCTTCGCCTTCTCCGGGTCGTAGGAGTAGACGGTCTTCGCGGGCCGGTAGGAGGGGTTGGCCTCGTTGAGGAAGGAGCTCGACGGCTTCCCGTGCCCTCTGAGGGCGACCTCGACCATCTTGCCGGTGTCGATGGCGTAGTGCAGCGCCTGGCGGACGCGGACGTCGTCGAACGGTTTGTGCCGGGTGTTGAACATGAGGAACAGGTTGTTCATGCCCGCGCCGCCCTGGACGGTCATGCCGCCCTTGCGGAGCTGCTGGATGTTGGCGTACGGGATGTTGTCGGCGATCTGGGCACCGGCGCTCGCCCCCGAGATCTTCGCGACGCGCGGCGCGGCGTCCACTATGGTCAGCCAGTTCATCTTCTTGAAGGCGGGCTTGCGCGGCCCGTTGTAGGCGGCGAACGCCTCGAACGTCGTGTTGGACTTCGGGTGGTGCGCGGTCTGCCGGTACGGACCCGAGCCGATCGCCTTGCCCTTGATCGCGTCGTCCCAGGCACCCGGCTGGGAGAAGACGTGCTTGGGCATGACCTTCGCCAGGGTGAGCCGGGAGATCCCCTCGGGGAACGGGAACTTGAGGACCAGCTCGACGTTCTGCGCGTCGATCTTCCGGACCTCCTTCAGCCAGCTGGCGAAGAAGCCCTTGGCGAGGGTCTGGGTGTTCGGATCGAGTATCCGGTCGAAGACGAAGACCACGTCGTCGGCGGTGACCGGCTTCCCGTCGTGGAACGTGGCACCCGCCCGCAGGGTGAACTTCCAGGAGGTGCCGGTGAGATCGGCGGGCACCTGGGTGGCGAGCGCCGGGTAGGGCTCGCGGGAGATCGGGTCGGTGTCGAGAAGGCCCTCGTAGACATGGTTGTTGGCGGCCATGCAGAAGGCGGACGCGGTCTGCGTCGGATCCCAGCTGCCGTCGTTCCCGTAGCCGATCACGGCCGTGAGGGTGGCGTTCCGGCCGCTGCCCGAACCGCCGGTGTCGTTCGTGGACTCCGGTCCCGACGAGCAGGCGGCAAGGGTCGAGGAGAGGCCGGCGGCCGCGCCCAGGGCCCCGGTGTACTTCAGGAACGACCGGCGGTGCAGCGCCGGAGTGCGGTTCTCGTCGCGCACGGTTCCTCCAGCAAGGAGTGGTCCAGTTGAGCGGTCCGGTGAGGCGGTGGAGCGTCGGTGCGATGCCGTGGAGCGGTCGGTGCGGTGGCCCGGGGAGCAGGAGATACGACGTCCTACGTCATAGGGGGCAGCGCGACCATAGGAGGGGGCGCGGAGAGGGTCAAGGGATCGCACACGAATGGCGTATCTTCCACTGGTGCGACCAATGGCGGTATGAATCAGGGCAGTTGGCCGAACTTGGCGTTTAATCAGCCCGGAGGTGGGACGTCCGATGTCCAGCGAGCGTACGATGCGGCGCATGCCTGAGGAGACCGGGAACCGGCGGCGGCCCGAGCGCCGGGTGAGCAGTCAGATCCAGCGCGAGGTCATGCAGCTGATCCTCGACCAGGGGCTTCCGGCCGGGGCGCCGCTGCCCACCGAGACCGAGCTGATGACCGATCTCGGCGTGAGCCGCAACTCGGTCCGCGAGGCGCTCAAGGCCCTTCAGGCGCTCGACATAGTCGAGATCCGGCACGGCTACGGCACCTATGTCGGCGAGGCTTCCATGACGCCGTTCGTCGACGGACTGACCTTCCGCACGCTCGCCCGTCCGGACGATCCGACCGCGGCGCTCGCCGAGATCCTCCAGGTCCGCGAGGTGCTGGAGGAAGGGTTGATAAGCCGGGTCGCCCAGGTGCTGACCGAGGAGGAGCTGGACCGGCTGGAAGCCGTCGTCACGGAAATGGAGACGGCGGGCGACGACGGCCGCTCCTTCCCCGAACTCGACAGCGAGTTCCACGAGTTGCTGTACGCCTCGCTCGGCAACCCGCTCGTGCCCCAGCTGCTCGGCGCGTTCTGGACCGTCTTCCGGCGGGTCGCCGTGGTGCGTGGCTGGACCGACGACATCACCCCGGAGGTGACGGCCCGCCGCCACCGCGACATCCTCACCGCCCTGCGCGTCCGGGACGTGGAGGGCGCCCAGCGCGCGATGGCCGACCACTTCCGGGGAATCGAGACACGGGCGGCCCAGGGCTCCCGCGGCGTGAGCTGAGCGGGACGGGCAGAACGGGTCCGGGCCGAGCGGGTCCGGGCTGAACGGGTCCGGGCCGAGCGGGTCCGGGCCGAGCGGGTCCGGGCTGAACGGGTCCGCACCTGACTCCGGCCCCGATTCACGCGCCCCGTGGTGGCCGGGCGCGAACCCGACTCGCAGGCCGGCGCACGACCCGGGACCGACGCTCCCGGCGACAACTGGGACGGCTCTGGTCTCAGAAGGAGAGCGCGAGGAGCAGCCGGTCCCTCCCCGGCCCGAGATAGTCCTTGCGGATACCCCCGACAGGGACGAAACCCAATGACCGGTAGAGCAGGATGGCGGTCGTGTTGGAGGGTGCCACCGTCAACCGCACCTCACGTACGCCGTCGGAGCGCAGGTGGCCCAGCGTCTCCAGCATCAACTGCCTGCCCAGTCCGTGTCCGCGACGGCCGGGAGCGACGGCGAGGCTGACGATCCAGGTACGTGTGGGATCCGGCGTCGCGGCGACGGCGACGTAGCCGTGCAGGGCCGTGCCGTCATCGGCGACGAGCAGACGGTCGCCGCACACATCGAGCCACTGCCGGAGTATGTCGTAGTTGTACGGGCCCTCCGGGAAGGCCTCCTCGTCGAGGCGGACGACCTCCGGCAGGTCCGAATCGGTGCCCGGTCTGATGCTCAGGGGACGGTCGCCCGGCCATCGGCGCAGCGTCGAGCCGGTGACGGACGGGAAGTGATCTCCGGGCAACGGAAGCATTTCGGCCCCTTGTGAGAGGAGTCAAAGAGGTGCCGTCTCGCACGGGTGAATACGAGCCGGTCGGCGCACACCCTGTGCCCGGGTGCGATCAGCACAGGTCAAGCCATCATTCCTGGCTGCAACTGTCCGTTCAAGGTGGAATTAGGGCCAAAAACTGATTCATCCGGGGCGCCACCTCGCGCCCTGCGTCAAGGGTTCGCAAAGGATCCGTGTCGGAAAGGGGTACGGGCCACGAGTCGCGTTGCTACATTGGGTCGATGGCCTCGAGATCGCCGGACGGCGGGCAAAAGCTGAACGATGAAGCACCCTGGGACGCGTTCGACCCCGAGGTGTACATCGATCACAACTACCGGATCCTGCATCCTGATGATGCGGAGATCATCTCCATCGTCCGGGACCGCTTCAGTGATCACTTCCGTGAGAATTCCGGAAGGATGCTTTCCGGAATCGACGTGGGTGCGGGAGCGAATCTCTATCCCGCTCTCACCATGCTGCCCTGGTGCGACAGGATCACGCTGCTGGAGCGCTCGGCCGCCAACGTGCGCTATCTGAAGAGTCAGCGCCGTGGCTTCGACCAGTCCTGGGACCAGTTCTGGGAGGTGCTCACCAAGGGGGACAAGCACGAGGTCTACAGCGGACTCGAGGCGGACCGCAAGGTGCGGTTCGGGGAGGCCGTCCGGGTCAAGCGCGGGAATCTGTTCGACCTTCACCGGAGCCAGGGGCGCTGGTCCATCGGGACCATGTTCTTCGTCGCCGAGTCGATGTCCACCTCCTACGAGGAGTTCGAGCGCGGAACCGGCTGCTTCCTGAGTTCCCTGGAGCCCGGAGCGCCTTTCGCCGCCGCGTTCATGGAGCATTCGGAAGGATACAAGGTCGGCGCCGAATGGTTTCCGGCCTGCTATGTGAGCAAATCACAGATCGCCGATGTGGTCGGTCGGTATTCGGACGATGTCGAAATTTTTCCCGTAGGAAAGCCGGGTGGACTGCTGCGTGACGGATACACGGCGATGATTTTGACCTGTGGGCGCCGGAATTCCTATTTCGACAAGCCGGTGCGTTCGAAATGGTGGAGCGTGCAAGGGGTGAACCCGTCCGGTTCCTGACGGCGAGTCCGTTCGGTTCCTGACTGATTTCTCCGTGCACCTTCCAGGCCTGTGTGAGGGGCATGGGTATGCAGATCAAGCCGCGTCAGCAGCTTTTGGACATCTGGCAGGCGATCGCCCGCCACTCCTTTTCGAGTGGCGCATGGGACTGGGGTGAATGGGGACGTCGCAGCAGCGTCGCGGACGCCGAGCGGCTCCTTTGTCTCATGTACCCGGCCACCGAAATCCCGGCCTTCCGGCTGGACGACCCGAACACCATCCAGGACGACGTCCAGAAGGCTCTCAGGAGAGCCGGGGGGCCGATGGAGCTCCCCGGAAATCTGGTGACGGCTCTCGCCGAGTTCATGGACCAGTACACCGACGACACCGAAACGCCGACCTTCGGTGGCGGCTACTACTTCGTCCCCGAGCAATCGAAGGACGAACTCACCAAGGAACAGCTCGAACTGGGAGTGGTCGACTCCTTCTCCATGTCCGTGACCCTCTGTCTCGCCACGCTCGGCTTCCTGAAGGTGTACGAGACCAAGACACAGCGGACCGATGTGAAGAGGCGGATCCAGGAACTCAGGACCGCCACCAGTACCCGGCTCACCGCCGCCATGGTGAGCCTGCTGCGTTCCTTCGCGGTCAATGTCTTCGACACCGATTCCGCACAGGGCCGGACCCTGTGCCGGCTCCTCGGCCAGGGAAGGCTGTCCGACAGGGTCGTCCTTCAGCAGTTCAAGGAACGCTTCAGGGCGTTGCGCGCCACGATCAGTGAAAGCTTCGTTCTCGGCGTCGAGGTCGAGGAGCGCCTCAGCGACGACAGCCAGCTCTTCGAGTGCGGCTGGGCCTGGAGTCTCGTGCAGGACGCCCCCGAGGTGCAGACCACGGAATCGATCGGTGCGCAGCCCGAAGGCATCGCCCACGCCACTCCGTATCTCTACTTCACCGTCGTCGCACTCGACGGCATCCAGGACCTCTTCTCGGACCGCACCCTCACCCTCGGGCTGCTCAACTCCGAGCAGCAGAAGCTCGCCGAGGCGCTGCGACTGCGCTGGGAGATCACCCAGCAGTTCTGGTCGGGGATCGCCCGCTTCGGCGACGACACCTGGCCGCTGGAGGACATCCCCTGGCGCACGACCGGCCAGCGGCGACTGGAGTCGGAGTACTTCTCGCTCTCCGTCGCCGCGCTGCTCGTCCACGATCTGGTGCGCCGCCGTGCCACGGACGACGACCTCACGCGCACCGTCGGCGTCATGGAACGCCTCGCCGAACGCGGCCGGATCACCAGTCGCGTCACCCGGGACGACCGGGCCGTCCTGCTGCACAGCCCCGGCGTCACCCTGCCGCTGCAGGGCAGTGACGCCAAGGGCCCGCCCATGCAGTGGACGATGACCGACTTCTCCGCGCAGCTGCTCAAGCGAACCATCCAGCTGTGCGTGCTCTCCCGCAACATCGTCTCGCACGACCGGCTGCTGCGCCTCGCCGAACAGACCCTGGACCATCTGTGGGCGCGCCGCATCGGGAACGGCGAAAGCGCCGGGCTGTGGGACAACGTCCATGCCGTCTACCCCGCTTCGCAGGCGACCGAGGCGCCGTTGTCCTGGAGCATCACCGAGCGCGTCACCGAGTGCATGGTCGCCGCGCGCCAGCTCTACACACAACCGCCGATCCGAAGCGGCGAACTGGCCACTCTCGCGCGGGCCCTGCTCAGCGAGTCCACGCATCTCCTCGGCAAGGAACAGATGGAGCCCGCGCCCCCGGCCAACAGCGAGGAGGGCGCCGGTCTGCGGGGTATCGAGGCGAACCTCCGCCGGGCCAGACAGCTGCTCGACGAACAGCCGGGCACGGCCTACGCGCTGACCCTCGGCGTACTCGTCGAACTCGACGCGCTGGCCCGGGCCAGGAACGCCGCCTTCCAGGAGGTGTGAACCGTGCTGGTCTTCGCCGCTTCCGACAAAGGTGGCACGGGGCGCTCGGTCACCAGCGCCAATCTCGCCTACCGCCGGGCACTCGCAGGGGACGAAGTCTGTTATCTGGACTTCGACTTCGGCTCTCCGACCGCCGCCGCGGTCTTCGGAATCCCAAGGGCGCTGGACGGGTTCGGACACCAGGGCCTGCACTCCTATCTGTGGGGAACCACCGACGAGCCGGCACGCATCGACGTCTGGGCCAGTACCGAGCGCAGGACACTGCGCGACCGGCCCAGTGGATCCGGCCGCCTGGTGCTGCTGCCCGCGGACCGTGACGGCGGCGAATTCGTCACCGACGACGAGAGCCTGCACCGGTGTGTCGACCTCTTCCTGCGGCTGAACGCCGAGTTCGACGTGATCGTGGTGGACCTCAGCGCCGGACGCAGCTATGCGATGGACATGGTGCTCCGGGCGACCTCGCGGCCGGAACTGCGGGGTGTCCAGGCCCGCTGGCTGGTCTACCACCGCTGGACCCCGCAGCACGTGACCGCCGCCGCCGACCTCGTCTCCGGCATAGTGAAAGCCGGCGCGGACATGGGACACGAGCAGGAGGCACTCTCGGGCGCCATCCGCTTCGTACGGGCCGCGGTGCCCGCTGTCGGGTCGCCCCTGCTGTCCCAGGTGCCCTCCACGACGGCCCGCTGGATGCGCGCGTACGACGAGAAGCTCGACGTCATGGCGGCCAACCGCGGCATCGGAAAGACCCGCGTGCTCGGATCCGTACCTCTGGAACCCGTCCTGCTGATCTGTGAGCAGCTCATCACCGACGAGGACGTGAACGGCAGCCGGATCGCCAACAAGGCGACCTGGCAGGCGCTCGTGGAACTCTCCGAGCGGCTGACCGACGACGCGTACTGGGGGCAGCCGTGACGGAGGCCGTCTTCCGGGAGACGAGCGCGCAGCCGCGCACCGAGTCCGTGCCGTTCTCCCATCTCTCCCTGGAGCTGGGGCATCTGCACATGGAGGACCTGCGCGAAGGCCCCGACCGGCTCCGGCGGCACTTCGAGGCCGTACGGCCCTGGATCGACGCCGCCCGCGCCGGAGTCGCCGTACTGACCGGGGGCCGGACACTCCGCCTCAGCACCTGTTTCCTCATCGACGACTACTTCACCCGCTTCTCCACGCCGGCCGAACTCGTCCCGATGCTGCTCTCGGCAGCCGGCGAAGCGGACCTGACCATCGACTACCTGGCCCGCGAGTCGGGGTGCGCCGTCACCGAGGACGTCCACCTCGCCGAATCCGTGATGCGACGCCTTGTCGAATCGCCACCGCCCGGCAGCAACGGTTTCCGCCCGCCCGTCAGCCGGACCGGCTGGCTCACCAACGGCCGGCGCACGCCCCCTCTGCGCACGTCGGCCGCGATGACCGCCACCAACTGGAAGCCGCCCGCCGAGACGGGGGCCGTCCGCCATTCCATCCACATGGACGTGGAACTGTGGGACGACCGGGACGACCACCGCACCTGGTCCTGCCCGTTCCTCGCCGCGGTCTGGCAACTGTCCCGCCTCGGACTGCTGCGGGACAACGGCAGGGCTGTCCCGAAGCCCGCTCCATGGAACGGCGAGGGCTTTCCGGACGACTGGGACGACCTGCCACCGCTGCTCCGGCTCACCCCCTCGGCGGCGCCGTTCACCGCGTACTTCACCTGCACGGTGCTGCCGACCCGGTTCCTGCCCGTCGAGCACGCCGTCCGGGTGATCCTCGACCAGATCCACGTGGACTCCGCGGCACTGGGGCAGATCGTCGGGCGATCCGCCCGCGAGGGCGTCGACGTACCCGTCCAGATCGCCGACCGTGTCTCCTACGTCTTTCCCCCAGGACTCTGACGTGGCTGCCGCGGGGGAGACGCCCGGGTACGTGCTGACCTGCGGAGAGGTACGCACAGGTCTGCTGCCGACCCGGCACTGCCTGGACGGCCGCGGTGCCGCCCGGCTGCTCGCGCTGCGGACGGACGAACAGGTCCGCGTCTCCGAACGCCCCAATCTCCATGCCCGCTCCCCGGACGTCCTCACCGGCGTGGACTGCCGGCTGCCGACGGCCAACGACGCCAAGGTGCGCGCCATCGGCACGGTGGCCGCCCGCGCGGTACTCACCGAGGGCCGGGTTCTCCAGGCCACCGCGTACTTCTCCGCCCCGGCCGAAGGTCTCGACCAACGACAGCCATGGGGGTACTACCTCGTCCGTCCGGGAGTTCTGGTGCCGCTGGGCCGGCTTCCGGAGCGGGCTGTCGCCGCCGGCTTTCTGGCACGCGATCAATCAGCTTTCCCATCGGGCGAGTTGGGGGTCGGATCCATTGCGGAGGGGCTGTTCGGGCAACTGTCACGGCATCCGTTGCTCGATCACGAGGTTCCGTTCAAGTCCCGGCGCACCAGACTGCGCTGGGCCGCTCTGCCGGTCCAGGACGGTGCCGGTGCCTCGATCGAGCGTTTCACCCTCGACGACGACGGGTTGCGGACCATCGAACTGCGGTTGCCGCGGAGTACGGAGCCGACGGCCGTCGCCGGGCTGTGCGAGGACCTCGCCCTGCACGACTGGCTGCTGACGACGGTCGTACAGAAATTCGACGGCATCCGGACGGGGGCGGCGGAGGACAGGGCGGTCATGAAGGTGGTGCGCCCCCTGGTCGACCATCTGCTGCACCTGTGGATGCCGAGGGCACGGGTGGACCGGACGTTGAGCCCCTTGTGGGAGGTGCTGGAGACCGAGCCCGGATTCACCCGGCAGTGGCGGACGCTCGTCCAGCGCATCCGGGACCAGCTGACCCTGCAGGCCATCGCAGCACCGGCAGAGGCGTCGACGGCGCCCTGACGCGACAGATCCGTGCACGATTCCGACGGGGGAGAGGCAGATGGACGCAACGCCAGGAGTCCTGAAGAAGACACTGATCACGTTGGTTGTGGCCGTTCCCGTGTACGTGCTCACCAACGTCCTGGACCAGAACCAGAACGAGATCTGGAAACTGACCGTTTCCCTGATCCTCGGTGGCGCGGCACTGATCATTCAGTACATGAACGACTTCGAGAACCGGCTGAAGGGGATGGAGACCGGTCAGCGCGACCGCATTCAGGAGATGAAGGAGAGTCTGGCCGACCACAACACCGAGATGAAACAGAACCTCGTCTCCCACAACCGTGAGATGGAGGACGTCGTCAACACCAGTTTCGCCCGCATCAACGAAGCGACCAGGCTGTTCAGCCAGATGGGGCGTTCGGTGCTCCGCGCGGACGGAGTGGCCGAACTGGCCCACAGCGCGACGCGGGTGGGCCTGCTGGGCACCGAGATAGTGAACAGCTTCGCCCGGGACGAGATCAACAGGCTCGCGTTGCTCATGGAGGGGCTCACCAAGCGGAGCGCCGAATGCCGGGGAGAGAACCACGACTGGCTCCTGGGCCTCACCAACTGCACGAAGAGCACCATCGACGCCACCAGCACCATCGTCGACCGGGACTTCTGGACCAGTGAGCCGGGGCGTCGCTATCTGCTGGCGCAGCGCGACGCCATCAAGCTGCGGCAGGTGAGGGTCAGACGGCTGTTCATCGTCAATGAGCCCGAGCATGTCGAGGACGAGCTGACAGGACTGTGCGAGAACCAGAACGCCTTGGGCATCGAGGCACGGGTGGTGGTGCTGTCCCAGGTGCCCGAGCACGCCCGTCTCGGTCCGACCAGCGACTTCGTCATATTCGACGGAGCGCTCTGCTACGAGGTGGAGCAGGACCTGAGGCAGGTCAACGTCAAGACGACGCTGGACGCGAGGGAGGACCACGTCGATCCGTGCGCCAAGTGGTTCGAGGAACTCTGGGAGGCCAGCCGGTAGGCGGGTGAACCGGTCGGCCCCGACCGGTCGGCCCGGACCCGTCGGTGCGTGCCGGGTGGCCGTGCACGGGTCCGGGCTCTGTGACGGTGCGACCCGAGGCGTCGACGCGCCGGGTCAGCTCACCGAGATGCCCCGGAGCGAAGACACCACCGGCGACAGTGACGGACGACGTGAGCGTGACGGTGGAACACCGAACGGGCAACGGGACTCCTTCAAGGAGGAAGACCTTGGTCGGCTTCCTCGCTCTACCAGGTGCCCCATAGCCGCGACCTGCGCTTGCCCTGAAAACCCTGATCCGGTTGGCAGCGCAGGATCGCCCTTAACTCCGTGGTCTTGGGGTACTTCCTCGGGGCAGGCATCTTGGGCTCCTCTCATGAGACCCATCCGACCTGCTGTCACCTTTCCCCGCATCTCGGGGGAACCTCAGCCACGGGGCTGGAGGCCGTGTCAGCGCGATGATCAGCCAGCTCGGCGAGGGGATTCGGGAAGGGCTCCACCCCCCAAGAGCGCTACAAGGTGGCTGGGGCCTGGCTGCGAGGCGTAGGTCTTGCTGGAGGACGGCGTATCGCTTGCCAACGACGTTTCGGCTGGTCAGGGGCCTAGAAACACCAAAGGCCCCCTGGCCTAAGCGCCAGCGGACCTTCGGTCTGCCATAAACCCGTCAGCGTGCTCAGCAGAGGCCAAGCGGGTCTTCTGAAGGAACTATACGATGCCAGGCACCATGGGACAACAGAAGATCTCTTCAGAACAGCTGCTCATTGCGCGTTTTTCTCCGTCGCGTATGGCTCCCTACCTGGCTGCAGCGGGTTCGCCCCGTGAAGCTGTCAAGCTCTACCGATGGAACGTGGAGGCTTCTGCAGCGCTGTACGAAGCTCTGCACATCTTCGAGGTGGTCTTGCGTAACGCCATCCATGAGCAGATGACGCAATGGCATCAAGCACAGGGCAGGCCGGGAACCTGGCTGACTCATCCTCCTGACGAACTCACATCGCGAAGCAAAGAAGATCTTGCGAAGGCCAGGTCAAGGGCGAGGGATGCCTTGGCGCAGAAGCCTCGACAGCCGGGAGCCGCAACGTCTCCCTCGCTGACGGACGGTGACATCGTTGCTCAGCTGACGCTGGGCTTCTGGCGGTTCATGCTGGCGTCGCGTTACACCCACGACCTGTGGCACGACGCTATCCGCTATGCCTTTCCGGAGCTCAGGCAGCAGCGGCTCTCGGACGTGGAGGGTCCAGTCGTCCGTCTGCACTGGCTGCGGAACCGGGTTGCCCATCTGGAGCCGGTCTTCGTGCGGAATCTCCACCTTGATCTCAAGGACATGAAGACCGTCTTGGGATACATCTGTCCACGGACCCAGGCGTGGTTCGCGTCCACGCGAACCCAGTCCATCAAGGATGTCGCCAGTACGTTGCCCCGGATCCGGCCGTAGCCCCGCATTCCCAAACGGCCCAATATCGAACTTAACGGCTGACGGCTACAGCAGTTCGCGTCGGGCGATGACGAGGTTGCGCCAGCGCTGCCGGGTCGGCTGTGCGCCGTCGAGCCACTGGGCTTGCGAGGGTGTTTCAACGGGCAGGCCGGCCATGAAGTGGGCGATGTCTGCGTAGTAGGCGTAGTCGCCGCTGTGGGTGAGTTCCCGCAGGCGTGTGATGGAGGCTGTGGCCTTCTCGTCGTCTCCTTGGATGGCGTGATGGAAGCTCAGGGCAAGTTCGAGGATGGGTTCAGCGACGGTGACGCCAGCGAGGCGGATCTCGGTGCGCAGCTGTTCTGCCCGGTCTTCGATGTCGTGGGTGGTGCTGGCGTCGCGGATGAGTTCGGCAGTGGCGACGGTGGCCGTGGTGACGCGCAGGACCAGGCCGGTCAGGAGCTGACGGGCGAGGTCGATCTCGTCGGCGGCCGTGCGGGGGTCGGTGAAAGAGAGGACGAACGCGCGCTGCGCCTGGGAGGTGGCGAGTTCCCCGGCAACAGCATGTTCTTCGGCTTGGGCGCGGGCGGCGGCATAAGCGGTGGCTGCGCGGTGCATGTCGCCGTGCGGCCACCAGATGTCTCCCTCGACACGGTGGCCGCGTCCGGCCCAGCCGAGAGCGCGGGCGGTGGCCAGTGCGGTGGGGAAGTCGCCGCCGAGGCGGGCGAGGTGGGCGAGGCCGCGGCGGGCAGCTGGGGCCAGTCTGCCGCCGCGGTCGGCGACGTACTGCATGCCGTGGCGGGAAGTGTTCGAGCGGCCGAGGTCGCGTTCGGCCTTGGCCTGGTAGTAGACGGCCATCTCTTGCAGTTCGCCGGGCAGCAGGCCGGCGTCGATGACTGTGGTGAGGCGTTCGACGGTGCGGGCGCGGTGTTCGTGCTGGCGGCGGGCGAGGGTGTGGAGGAGTTCGGCGAGTGCCTCGGCAGGGGTGTGCAGGGTGCCGGCCTGTTCCTGGCGGGCGGGTGGGGCGAGGGGTTCCCAGACGGAGTCGCTGACGTAGGTCCAGGCTGCGGGGGTGAGCCAGTCGAGGTCGAGGTGGTGGTCGCGGGCCAGGCGCAGGCCTTGGCGCAGGCAGGCGATCAGCAGGAGTCGGCCGGGATCGTCGGCTGCCTGGTGCTGTTCGCCCAGGGCGGTGAAGGCGCGCTGGGCGGCCTGGTGCCAGTCAGTCTCGGTCCAGCGGTCGTCGGTGGTGTCGTCGGCGGTGCGGACGGCGGACTGGATGAGGGAGTGGAGGTGGAAGGGCCACAGTCCGAAGGGGGTCTCGCGGACGAAGGGCCGCTCGGTCAGACGCTGGGCGGGGCTTTCGTGGGTGAGACCGGCGGCACGGGTGGCGAGGGCGATGTCGAAGGCGTCAAGCAGGGTGACCGAGCGCAGGACGCGGCGTTCGTCGGGGGTGAGGTCGGACAGAGTGCGGGCGACCAGGGCGGGAAAGTCGTGGTCGAAGTCGGCCGGCTGCGGGAGGTGGCCGGTGCGGCGTAATTCCAGGAACCGGGCGACGGACAGGTCGAGGTGCAGGGGCAGGCCGTACGAGCGGGCGGTGATGACCTGCCGGACGCTTTCGCTGATCAGGGGTTGACCGTCGCGAGTGAGGCGGCGGGCGAGATAGTCGTCGCAGTCCTCGGGGGAGAAGTCGCCGACTAGCACCTGCCGTGCGGCTCGGACGCCGGGAGCACGAGCAGCGGGCACCGGGGTGGAGGAAAGTCCAGGCCATGCGGAGGGTCCGGTGTAGTCGAGCTGACCCTGCAGGGCAGGGTCAGCCCACTGAAGGCGGGAGCGACTGGTAATGATCCAGAAAGCGTTCGGCATCAGCCACACGGTCCGCTGGATCAGCCGTTCCAGGTCACGGTGGGTCCGGTCGCCGATGTCCTCGAACGTGTCGAGCAGGATGACCGGTACGACCCGCTTGCCTTCGGGCAGGCGGGTGAGCTCCCAGGCCAGCAGATGGGGGTAGAAGGCGAGGGCATCCAGGTCGGGTTCGGCCTCCAGCAGATCCGCCAGCCGGGCACACCCTGCCAGTGCTCGCACGGTCTGACGGCGTTCACGCAGCGCGCTGACGAGGGCGCCGGTGACCTGGCCGACGACCGATCCGATGGTGCCGGGCAGCATGAGCGCCTGGGCGACGTCGGCGAGCGCGGACTGCACCTGCTGCGGCAGAGCCTGCCCGAACCGGGAGCCGAGCCCTGCCCGGCGCAGGTACTCCTCCAGTGGTTCGCCGGGGTGGTTGACGTCCCAGTAGCGGCGCAGCGCCAGATCGAAGGCGGGCAGCGGGCGCCCGATCCGAGTGAGGGCGGACCGGATCGTCAGCACGATCTGCTCGAAATCGGTGCCGGCAGATCGGGCGAGGTCGATCCGCACGGGCAGGATCCGGTCGGCAGGCCAGCCAGGCGCACCCCACTGGGAGGGCCTGCGTCCCGCGTCGGCGAGTGCCGCCTCCAAGGTCCTGGACAGCGTCGTCTTGCCGATCCCGCCCACCCCGTGGAAGACCAAAACGTTGTTGCGGGGCGCCTCAAGGTCCTCCGGGTCGAGAGAACTAACGTGCTGGAGGTGCTCGGTGAGCGCGGCCGCTACTGTCTCCCATTGTGAGGATCGGTTCGTGAACGCCTCTGCTGCCTGCACGCTGCGGTCGTTGGTACTGAACAGCGCCCTCAGATCCCGGCCACCAGTCACAAGCACCCCCGGAAAAATGATCACCTACGGGACCAACTTACGCCCGTAGCCAGCTGCTTGGGCAGTACGCCCCGATGGACCGGGCTTACGGCATGCCTCAGTGATGAAGTCCGATCCCGAGCCCGGGTATAGCACGAGCCCCAGCTTTCGGCAGTCGGCAGTCGGCAGGGGTGCGGGCGCCTGTTGGCCTCTCACCGAAATGCCGACCGCGTGATGACCTCGTACCGTCGGCCGGTGACGTGCACAGCGCTTAGCCATTCGAGTCGAACAGCACGCTCGGAGCTCATGTCCTGCCTTGACACGTTTGTTGGCAGGCCCATGATGAGGAAACGGTCCTGCTTCCATAGCCGGCCGTGACCGACCTTCCTTGATGTGCCAGTGAAGAGACTGGACAATGACGCCTGATCGTTTTCAAATCTCAAGGTGGCCGCCGTGTCCGACCCGCAAGACCCACAACCCCGGTCCGTGCCGTCCTCGGCCGGCCCCGAGGAGGACGGCGGCGAGGTCGGGTACGCGGTGGTTGCGGAGCATGTACGCCGCGTCATGAGCTGGTACAGCGAGCAGATCAGTACCGAGATGCGCTCTGCCGTCCCTGATCAGCAGCGGTTACGGCAGCTCGCCGCTGAACGCCTGGCCTGTCAGGATGAACTGCGCGCCCTCGACGACGCGGAACCCGAGGAGCTGGCCCGGATCGCCGCCGAGTACGAGGAACGCTTCACTCAGCTGCGCCGGTCCCGGCCGTAGTGTCTGGCTCTGCCAGGTAACGGGCGGGCAGCAGCCCTGGCACGCCCGGTCCGGCCAGCCGGGGCTGGTGCAGATGCTCGGGCATCAAGGGCCAGGCCAGTTGGGTGATCTGTGCGATCTCGGCCCGGTACCGCGGCAGCGCCGTGGTCAGCTTCCGCTGGACCGCGCGGAACCGGGCTGCCTCGGCTTCGGTGTACGGTCGCTGCTGCTCACCGGTCAGTGCCAGCGCGGCAACGGGTAGGTGCACCCACTGCCCGTCGGCGGCCCGGCTGTTGCGGTAGAGCGCGGCTGCGTCGCGTCGCATGATCACCAGTGAGTCCACCCACGGCGATTGCTCAGCTGCCAAGACTGTGTCCGCGACCGCCCTGAAACACACATCGTGCCCCGAAGCGCTGGTGAACCGGGCCGGAAGACCTTTGCGTGCGGCTTCTTCGTAGCGCGTCATGGTGGCCTGTTTGCTGTCTGCGGCCCGGACGCCCAAGGCGACGACTTCCACCCGGTATCCGGCCCGGTGGAAGCGGGTGGCACTGGCCAGGAATTGCTGGGCGTTACCGGGCGCGATCTCGATCACCACGTCGCCGCCCCGTTCGCGTACGTAAGCTTCGCTTTCGGTCTGCCAGGCACTGTAGTCGGCGCGGATCTTGGCACTGGCTGTCCGCGGGTTCTCCTCCAGCAGCCGCAGATAGTCGGGGTGAGCGGCCTTGAAGTTGTCACCCACGATCGCCGTGGGCCGCCGGTGGCGCATGGACCGCCGGATCGTACGGGCCAGTTCGGACTTGCCCGCACCGGGCTGCCCCACTACGTACACCACGACCGGCTTGTCGTGCCTGGTGATCGCACCGAGCTCAGGAACGATTACCGTGCGGAAGATCCACCGGTGCTCGGCAGCCGACAGACGGTGATAGTCGACCCCGGGCGGATCGATCAGCGGCTGCGCGATACGGCGCACCGCCTCAGACAGGGCAAACGCCCGCTCGAGGCCACCGCTCACCATCAGACGCTGCCCGGACGAGACCCGCAGGTCAGACAGCTTTCGCTGGATCTCGGACAGCTCCTGCCGGAATCGCCAGGAGCGCTGAGCACTCCATGGCCGCGCCCACTCCGACCGGATGGCCCGTACCGCGGCAGCCGGCCGCCTCCATCTTCCCGATGCCAGTTCGTTGCGGTAGAGGACCTCCAGGTCACGCCGGAACACGGTGATGCGATCAGCCAGGCACTCGTCCTCGACCACCTTGAGCGTGGCAAGCAGGCCGCGCACGCACGTGTCGTGGTTTTCCCAGGACACGTACCGCCCCGTAGACCGGTCATAGACCTGCCGCACGTAGCGGTCCAGCACACCCAGCTGGCTCAGCGCCTCAGACGTGGACAGGACCGCGATCTCGATGCGGTAGCCGGCCATACGGAAGGCTCGTGCCGCCGTGCGGAACTCGTCCACGTCGCCCAGCGCCGTCTCGATCACCGCATCCGCTGCACAGAGCCGAACGTGTTCCTCGACCTCGGACTGCCACAAGCGCACGTCCGGGCGCACCTTCAGACCCGCCGTCCGCTCGTCCTCGGCGAGCAGTTCGGCATACGACGGATGGACCGTCTTGTAGAGATCACCAGCAACACGGACCGTGCCACCTCGTCGGTTCAGTGACTCCTGCAGCACATCCGCGAGGAAGGACTTGCCGCTACCCGGCGCACCGGCAACGAAGAACACGACAGGCGCCTGCTGGGAGGCAGCACCGTGCACCCAGACCGGCAGGATGAGATCCGCGAGGATACGTGCATGCTCCTGCTCGGACAGCACGACCGGCGGGACTTCTCGTTCCCTCACCACTCCTCCTTGGACCGTCCGGGGCTACTCAAGACCACCGGGGATCTGCGCCATCTTGGAGACAAACGACGACAAGCCGACCTCGGTCTTCGAGATCAGCAGATTCGGGATGCTGGTGTTGCCGGTGAACATCGCTTCACCGAATAACGTGCGCAGTGCGTCCCTGGGCAGACTGCGGTGGTTGGCGCCGGCTGCGTGGATGAACAGTCCGGCCGTGGAAGCCACGAAGGCAGCAGCGGCGCTCCACACGTGTGAGGGGACATGCATGACGTGAGGCATCGCGCCGATCAGAACCCAGTCGACGACCGCCGTGGCCGTGGAGTCGGCCCACCGGATCACGCCCGGCCCGAAGATCTCCTTGATGGCGCTTACGTCCTCCTCCCGGACGCCGCTGGGCAGTACGACCAGGTCCTCGCGGGATGGTAGATCGTTGCTGGCCTCATCGAGGATGTACCAGCTCTGCCCGTCGCCGGTGTGATGCCCGCATGCCGTCTCGTGGTTCGCCATGACCAGGTTGTCGCAGGTGGCCACGGCGGCGGAGATGCTGCGGGACCCTGTGGCGATAGTGACTGAAGACGCCAGCGAGTTGCTGCAACCTGAGATGAACTCCCTGATGTTGTCCTCGTCGCCTGCAGGATCAAGGCAGATGATGTTCTGGCCGTTGGAACTGGCCTGCTGCAGCAACTGGGTGCGTTGGCGCCGGTAGTAGCCATCGCCAGGGCCGATGACGAGTGCCTTGGGGTCCCAATGTCTGGCCACCTGCGCGGCGTCCTGGAAGCACCGGCGCTGGACGACCTCGGGATATTTCTTCCAGAACGTGGCCTGAGCGGCACCGCCCGCCTGCGGGAAGACTCCAGTGGGGTTGAGGTCGTCGTCGCCCTCGAAGGCTTGAAGGCAGGCCAAATCATCCGCAAGCGGCGGGTGTTGACGGTCCCGGCGAGCCCGGAGCAGGAAGGTCCGCATGGCATCGGCGATGTGGCCGGCTGCCTTCACTTGGTCAGGAGCTGGAGCTGCCTCCACCGGCGCTGTCTCCACCGGCAACACCTCCGAGCATCGGGTGGGACCTACTGCGCGTCTCACAGGGTTGAAGAGACCCTACAGTGTTGGAGGACTACGCAGTTACACGGGTAGAACATTTCTGTAGTTCTGTAGTTCTCAAGATCCGTAGTTCTGTAACTCATTGATAAAGTGTCAAGTCTCTGCAGACTACGAGATGCGCAAGGTAGTGTATGCGCGTTAGGCTCGACCCCCGAGTCTGATGGCAACGGCAGAGTGCTGCGGCGAGGTCGGCGTGGTGACTCCGCCGACTTACCACAAGGAGGACTTGTGACGCGAAACCTCAATGGCACCAAGCAAGTTGTGGTCTCCGTCCGGTTCGATACGGACATGTTCGAACTGATCCAGAGCTTCGCTTCGGTCGTCAGCTCCACGCCCAACGCCGTGATCCGCGATGCAGTGAGCGCCTACCTGACCAACCAGGTGAACACGCCACAGTTCCAAGAGGCCTCCCAGGTCCACGTCGAACGGGCGCGTACCGCAGTCGAATCCCTGTACGCCCTCTCGCATGCGAACGGAGGACCGGAGCGCAACTCGCTCCCTTACGCCGCTCCGGACCATGCCCTCGAGTCGAATGACACGTTCAACCAGCAGACCGCTATCGGGTAGGCAACGGAACCGAACGCTCCACGCGCACGTTCGCGATCATGAACACACCACATCCTCTGATCGGCATAGACATATCTCGGCGCCGACGAGACAAGGGACAGCGAGACATAAGAGGTCTGACACGTCGTCGTGTCAGACCTCTTATGTCTCGCTGGTTATCACCGCTCACGCCCCGATCTCCCTCGTAGCGCGATTCAGATTCGACGCACGGCATCCAGTCGACCGCGCTGCGCACGACGAAATCACTGAGCGTTTTCGGAGTGGCCACCGATGGGGTGACGGCGAGGTGGGCCGCAACGCACGAGGCACCCGTGCCGTTGAGGGAGGTGTTCGAAGTCTCAACTCATCAGCTTAGGTGCCTCGTTGGTTCCTTATCCTGCCGCACTCGATCTGCCCCACGCGTTGGTCGAGTGGGTCATCATGCTCATCGTCACCCGCGAGGGTGACCGCCGTTGCAAGTTCCCGCCGCACCAACGTGCGCTCGTCGTTCCGGTGTACCTGCGCAAGCACGACACGCCGGCCCAGATCGCGGCCGGCTTTGAGGTGCCCCCGAGACGCGGAGTTTGTTGACAGAGGGTCGGATGGGGCTTATGGGAGGAACATCGACCATGGCTGCCGGTGAGCTTGTCCCACGCGCGCATGTACCCCAGCTGCGGGAAGAGCACCAGTGACAGCACGAAGTGCACCCCCACCCTCGACGGCAGCAGCCGCAGCCTCCGCTGTGCGCCGCCCGTACGTTCCAGCACGTCATCGACGAGTTCGAAAGGCAAGTGCCGGGTCAGCTCACCGAGATGCCCCGGAGCGAAGACACCACCGGCGACAGTGACGGACGACGTGAGCGTGACGGTGGAACACCGAACGGGCAACGGACTCCTTCAAGGAGGAAGACCTTGGTCGGCTTCCTCGCTCTACCAGGTGCCCCATAGCCGCGACCTGCGCTTGCCCTGAAAACCCTGATCCGGTTGGCAGCGCCGGATCGCCCTTAACTCCGTGGTCTTGCAATACATGGGCCTTGTAGCGTCACCGAGAACATGGGCCCGCTCCAGCCGGGCGGCCACCTTTTCCTCCACGTACTCGTCCGCCGCGAACGGATTGGCGGCCAGCGTCACGGCCCGCGCATAAGCGGCCGTCTGCAACAGACCCGGTACCAGCGCGGGCGCGAACTCCGCGATCTTCGTCGCCGTCCGCTCCAGTTCGACGACCGCCGCGAAATACCCCGCGTACCGTTTGTCGTCGATCAGCTTGTGCCACATCCGCTCGAAGAAACCGTCGCTCCGCAGCAGCGTGTCGATCCGCTGGGCCACGTCCAACTGCGGTTTGCGGATGGCCTGTTCGAACTGGCCGATATAGCCCCCGGAGACAAAGACTCGCGCACCCAACTCCACCTGGGTGAAACCCGTGTCCTCCCTGCGTCGTTTCAGTTCTGAACCGAAAAACTCCCAGGCAGCCTGCCGAGAACCGTTGGCCACGGCCAACCCCCTTACGCTGCGCCGCATTTGTAGTGAACCCAATCCTGCCGATTCTAGATGCGGAGCGTCACCATGAAGATGCGAAGCGTGAAATGAAAAGGGACGGGTGAGCAGAGTGAAAGAAGTTCCGGTCGGTTCCTACGCCGTCGACACGTACACGGGGAAGCTGGGCATGGTCATGGGGAGCGAGGGCCCCTACGTGCAGCTGAGGCCGCTCGGTGGCGGCCGGGAATGGGACTGCCCGCCGGAGGCCGTCCGGCGGGCCACCGCGGCGGAGCGGCTCAGCGCGGCGACCGCGTACGTCAACGCGCGCAGCCGCGGTGAGGTGCCTTGAAGACGGCCTCCGGACGCAAAGCGACCCGTCGGGGCCGGGGTGCGGGCGCCGTAGGCGAGAATGGGCCGCATGAGTCTGTTCCGCGACGACGGCATCGTGCTGCGCACCCAGAAGCTGGGTGAGGCGGACCGGATCATCACGCTGCTCACACGCGGGCACGGCCGCGTACGGGCGGTGGCGCGGGGCGTCCGGCGGACCAAGTCCAAGTTCGGGGCCCGCCTCGAACCCTTCTCCCACGTGGACGTGCAGTTCTTTGCGCGGGGCAGCGAACTGATCGGCCGCGGCCTGCCCCTGTGCACACAGAGCGAGACGATCGCTCCGTACGGTGGCGGGATCGTCACCGACTACCCGCGTTACACCGCGGGCACCGCCATGCTGGAGACGGCCGAGCGGTTCACCGACCACGAGGGCGAGCCCGCCGTGCAGCAGTACCTGCTGCTCGTCGGAGGGCTGCGCACCCTCGCCCGGGGCGAGCACGAGCCGCACCTCGTCCTCGACGCCTTCCTGCTGCGCTCCCTCGCCGTCAACGGCTACGCGCCCAGCTTCAGTGACTGCGCCAAATGCGGCATGCCGGGACCGAACCGTTTCTTCTCGGTCGCCGCGGGAGGAACCGTCTGCGTCGACTGCCGGGTGCCCGGCAGCGTCGTACCCTCGCCTCAGGCCCTCGAACTCCTCGGTGCGCTGCTCACGGGAGACTGGGAGACCGCGGACGCGAGCGAGCCGCGGCACGTCCGGGAGGGCAGCGGGCTGGTGTCGGCCTATCTGCACTGGCATCTGGAGCGCGGACTGCGTTCCCTGCGGTACGTGGAGAAGTAGACGCCGTCCGGCAGGCCGGGGCGGCGACAGCGGACAAGCGCGGCACAAGCGCGCGAGAACAGCACAGAACAGCAAGCAGAGCGAGACGAGCGCCCGGCGCACGCGAGCAAGCAAGAGGGAGACGAGAAGCACATGGTCGTACGCGGGATCCTGGGCAGCCGACGCCGCGAGTACAAGGCGCCGGAACCGCACCCCTCCGGTGCCCGCGCGCCCAAACTCCCCGGCGAGCTCGTCCCGAACCATGTGGCGATCGTCATGGACGGGAACGGCCGCTGGGCCAAGGACCGCGGGCTGCCCCGCACCGAGGGCCACAAGGTCGGTGCCGAGCGCGTGCTCGACGTGCTCCAGGGCGCGGTCGAGGTCGGCGTCGGCAGCATCTCCCTGTACGCCTTCTCCACGGAGAACTGGAAGCGCTCGCCCGACGAGGTGCGCTTCCTGATGAACTTCAACCGCGACTTCATCCGCAAGACCCGCGACACCCTCGACGGGCTCGGCATCCGGGTGCGCTGGGTGGGCCGGATGCCCAAGCTGTGGAAGTCGGTCGCCAAGGAGCTCCAGATCGCCCAGGAGCAGACCAAGGACAACGACGCGCTCACGCTGTATTTCTGCATGAACTACGGCGGCCGTGCCGAGATCGCCGACGCGGCGCAGGCGTTGGCCGAGGACGTGAAGGCCGGCCGCCTCGACCCGTCCAAGGTCAACGAGAAGACCCTCCAGAAGTACATGTACTACCCGGACATGCCGGACGTGGACCTGTTCCTGCGCCCGAGCGGCGAGCAGCGCACCTCCAACTACCTGATCTGGCAGAGTGCCTACGCCGAGATGGTCTTCCAGGACGTGCTGTGGCCCGACTTCGACCGGCGTGACCTGTGGCGGGCCTGCGTCGAGTACGCCCAGCGCGACCGCCGCTTCGGCGGAGCCGTTCCCAACGATCAACTCCTCGCGATGGAACAGGACATGCGCGGCGACGGGTCGTAGCACCCGCCGCCCGGAGCGTTGTCAGGACCCGGCGTTACGATCACGGCTCATCACCACCGAACTGGGGAGGGGCCGTGGTCGAGGACCAGGGTGCTGCGCAGCAGCAGGAGTCGCCGGAGCAGCCGCAGGGGCACGAGGCGGATGTCGTCGAGCTGGAGTACCGGCCGACCATCGGGGACCTCACGTCGGCGCTGAAGGCGCGCCGAGGTGTCAGCAAGGCGGGCCGAAGACAGTACTGGGCGCTGGGTGCCATGGCCGTCGTGGCCGTTCTTCAGGGCGCGGAGGCGCTGACCGGTCACGGAGGTTCCCTGTTCGTGGCCGTCTGGCTGGCCGTCTGCGTGCCGCTCATCCTGCTGACGCCCTGGCTCACGGCCCGCCAGTTCCTGCGGCTCGCGGAGCGCCAGGGCACGTTCCGGGTGACCGTCACGAACACCGGGGTGACGGTGACCACGGACAACTCCACGACGGCGCTCAACTGGACCGTACAGCCCCGCTACCGGGAGGCGAAGGACGTCTTCGTCATGATCAGCCCCGACAAGAACGCCGTCGGATTCACCGTGCTGCCCAAGCGCGCCGTGCGCGCCCCCGAGGACGTGGACCGGCTGCGGGCGATCCTCGACCGCAACACGACCCGCGTCTGAGTACCCCGGGGCGGGGCCGGCCCTCGGGTCAGCCCTTCGCCGCCGCGCACTCCGCGCACGTACCGAAGATCTCCACCGTGTGCGCCACGTTCACATAGCCGTGCTCCGCGGCGATGGACTCCGCCCACTTCTCCACGGCCGGGCCCTCCACCTCCACGGCCTTGCCGCAGACACGGCAGACGAGGTGGTGATGGTGCTCGCCGCTGGAGCAGCGCCGGTAGACGGACTCGCCCTCCGACGTGCGCAGGACGTCGACCTCGCCGGCGTCGGCGAGGGACTGGAGCGTGCGGTAGACCGTGGTGAGCCCGACCGAGTCGCCCTTGTGCCTGAGCATGTCGTGGAGCTCCTGCGCGCTGCGGAACTCGGCCACCTCGTCGAGCGCGGCCGCCACGGCGGCACGCTGCCGGGTGGAACGGCCCCGGACGGGTGATCCAGCGGTTGTCACCGTTGCCTCCTCACGTCTGCCCTTGCCCGGCCATTGTGCCAGTCCGGGCTGTGCCCGGTCAGACGCCGACCGTGCTCTCCGGGCCACGCGTGGACGGAATCGCGCACTCCGC
Source organism: Streptomyces sp. NPDC002742 (assembly GCF_042888885.1). NCBI lineage: Bacteria > Bacillati > Actinomycetota > Actinomycetes > Kitasatosporales > Streptomycetaceae > Streptomyces > Streptomyces sp. NPDC002742. The sequence goes on along the minus strand of NZ_JBIAQF010000012.1, from coordinate 214,830 downwards.
GGGGTCCTGGGCCGTCTGCGCCATTGTCACCGCACGGGCCCGGCGCCGGGCCAGCGGCGAGGCCAGCGCCGTCAGCGCGACGAACGCGCCGATCGTCAGCAGCACGATCGTCGAGCCGGGCGGCACATCCTGGTAGAACGACGTCACGGTGCCGCCGATCGTCACGCTCACACCGATCGCCACCGCGATGGCGAAGGTCGCCGCGAAGCTCCGGGTGAGCTGCTGGGCGGCCGCCACCGGCACCACCATCAGCGCGCTGACCAGCAGCAGACCGACCACCCGCATCGCGACGGTCACCGTGACCGCCGCCGTGACCGCCGTCAGCAGGTTCAGGGCCCGCACCGGCAGACCGGTCACCCGCGCGAACTCCTCGTCCTGGCTGACCGCGAACAACTGTCGGCGCAGTCCCACGGTGACGAGCAGGACGAAGGCGCCCAGCACGCAGATCGCGGTCACGTCGGACTCGCTCACCGTCGACAGCGAGCCGAAGAGGTACGAGGTCAGGTTGGCGTTCGAGCCGCCCGCGAGACTGGTGAACATCACGCCGCCCGCCATGCCCCCGTAGAAGAGCATGGCCAGCGCGATGTCGCCGCGCGTCCTGCCGTACCAGCGGATCAGCTCCATGAGCACGGCGCCCAGTACGGACACGGCCGTCGCCATCCACACCGGTGACGTGGAGAGCAGGAAGCCGAGGCCCACGCCCGTCATCGCCACATGGCCGATCCCGTCGCCCATCAGGGCCTGACGGCGCTGGACGAGGTAGATGCCGACGGCGGGCGCGATGACGCCCACCAGGACGGCGGCGAGCAGCGCCCGCTGCATGAAGGCGTAGTCGAGGATGTCCATCAGCTGAGCAGTCCCGTCCGGAGGGGTTCGGCGTCATGGGCCGCGTGCGGGTGTACGTGGTCGTGGCCGGGCAGGGCGTGCTGGCCGACCGCGCGCGGCGGCGGGCCGTCGTGCAGCACACAGCCGTCCCGCAGGACGACCGCGCGGTCGATCAGCGGCTCCAGGGGGCCCAGTTCGTGCAGTACGAGCAGCACGGACGTGCCCTGGGCGACCTGGTCGCGCAGGGTCGCGGCCAGCACCTCCTGGCTGGCGAGGTCCACGCCCGCCATCGGCTCGTCCATGATCAGCAGTTCGGGTTCGGAGGCCAGCGCGCGGGCGATGAGGACCCGCTGGTGCTGTCCGCCCGACAGGGCGTTCACGGAGTCCTTGGCGCGGTCCGCCATCCCGACGAGCTCCAGGGCCCGCCGTACGGCCGCGTGATCGGCCTTGCGCAGGATGCCGAAGCGGGCCCGGGACAGCCGGCCCGAGGCGACGATCTCGGTCACCGTCGCCGGCACACCGCCCGCCGCCGTGGTCCGCTGCGGGACGTAGCCCACCCGGTGCCAGTCGCGGAAACGGCGGCGCGGCACGCCGAAGATCTCGATCTCGCCGTCGCTGACGGCGACCTGGCCGATGACACTGCGCACGGCGGTCGACTTGCCGGAGCCGTTGGCGCCGAGCAGCGCGACGACCTCCCCGCGGCGCACCGTGAGATCTATGCCGCGCAGGACCGGGCGCGAGCCCAGCTCCGCCCGCACACCGCGCAGGGACACGACGGACTCGCTCACGACGTCCTCCATGGTGATCACTCGGCGCCCAGCGCCGTCTGCAGGGCCTTCAGGTTCGACCGCATGACCTGCGTGTAGTCGCTGCCCCTGGACTTCCCGGTGATGCCTTCCAGGGGGTCGAGGACATCCGTCCGGAGCCCCACGTCCCGCGCGATCGTGCCGGCCGTCCTGTCGCTGACGAGGGTCTCGTAGAACACCGTCGTGACCCCGTCGGCCTTCGCCAGGTTCTCCAGGCCCTTCACCCGGTTCGCGCTGGGCTCCGACTCCGGGTCGAGGCCGGTGACGGCCTCCTCGGTGAGCCCGTAGCGCTCGGCGAGGTAGCCGAACGCGGCGTGGGTGGTGATGAAGGTCTTGGTCTTCGTGTGCGCGAGACCGTTCCGGAAGTCGGTGTCCAGCGCGGCGAACTTCTTCCGCAGCGCCGCCATGTTCCGCTCGTAGTCCGCGGCGTGCTTCGGGTCGGCCTTCCGCAGCGCGGCCGAGACGCCCTCGGCGACCTGGCCGAACCGCACCGGGTCGAGCCAGACGTGCGGGTCGGCGGCGCCGGCTTCCTCGCCCTCGCCGTGGTCGTGGGCGGCGGCGTGCCCGCCGACCTCGTTGCCGTGCTTCTCCAGCTTCGTGAGCGAGGCGGCGTCGACCTTCGTCCTGACCCCGGACTGGGCCACCGCGTCGTCGACGGCCGGCTGGAGGTTCTTGAGGTAGAGCACGACGTCGGCGTCCTGGAGCCGCGCGGTCTCGCGGGCGCTGATCTCCAGGTCGTGCGGTTCCTGGCCGGGGCGGGTCAGGTTCGTGATGTTCACATGGGCCCCGCCGATCTGCTCGGCGAGGTACTGGAGGGGGTAGAACGACGCGACCACGTCGAGTCTTCCGTTGCCCTTGGCGTCGGCCGAGGCGGAGCCCGAGCAGGCGGTGAGAGCGCCGAGGCCGAGGGCGGCGGCCGCCGCGACCGCGAACCCCGATATGAGGCGTCGTCCTACGTTCATGACACTCATTTTCAACAAATCTGGAAACGATTGTCAACAAGCCCTCTTCCTGGCGGCCGGGCCCCCCTCGGCAACGGGTATCAAGTGCATCCAATCGGCAGGAAGCGGCCCACCGCGGGAACCGATTTGATGCGGGGGTGGCCCACGCCGGTAACCTGAAGCATTCGCTGCCGTCCGTTCGTAATGAAGAGAGCACCGTGGCCGCCGACAAGATCGATTCCATCGTCAGCCTGAGCAAGCGCCGTGGCTTCGTTTTCCCCTGTAGTGAGATCTACGGCGGACAGCGTGCCGCTTGGGACTACGGCCCGCTGGGCGTCGAACTCAAGGAGAACCTGAAGCGCCAGTGGTGGCGTTACATGGTCACGTCGCGCGAGGACGTGGTCGGTCTCGACTCGTCCGTGATCCTGGCCCCCGAGGTGTGGGTCGCCTCCGGTCACGTCGCCACCTTCACGGACCCGCTGACCGAGTGCACCTCGTGCCACAAGCGGTTCCGCGCCGACCACCTGGAGGAGCACTACGAGGCCAAGCACGGCCGCCTCCCGGAGAACGGTCTCGCCGACCTCAACTGCCCCAACTGCGGCAACAAGGGCACCTTCACCGAGCCCAAGCAGTTCTCGGGCCTGCTCTCCACCCACCTCGGCCCGACCCAGGACAGCGGCTCCGTCGCCTACCTGCGCCCCGAGACCGCCCAGGGCATCTTCACCAACTTCGCCCAGGTGCAGATCGCCTCGCGCAAGAAGCCGCCGTTCGGCATCGCCCAGATGGGCAAGTCCTTCCGCAACGAGATCACGCCCGGCAACTTCATCTTCCGCACCCGCGAGTTCGAGCAGATGGAGATGGAGTTCTTCGTCAAGCCGGGCGAGGACGAGCAGTGGCAGGAGTACTGGATGGAGCAGCGCTGGAACTGGTACACCGGTCTCGGCCTGCGCGAGGAGAACATGCGGTGGTACGACCACCCGAAGGAGAAGCTCTCCCACTACTCCAAGCGCACCGCCGACATCGAGTACCGCTTCCAGTTCGGCGGCAACGAGTGGGGTGAGCTGGAGGGCGTCGCCAACCGCACCGACTACGACCTCGGCGCGCACTCCAAGGCCTCCGGCCAGGACCTCTCCTACTTCGACCAGGAAGCCGGAGAGCGCTGGACCCCGTACGTCATCGAGCCCGCCGCCGGTGTCGGCCGCGCCATGCTCGCCTTCCTGCTCGACGCCTATGTCGAGGACGAGGCGCCGAACGCCAAGGGCAAGATGGAGAAGCGCACCGTGCTGCGCCTCGACCCGCGCCTCGCGCCCGTCAAGGTCGCCGTGCTGCCCCTGTCGCGCAACGCGGACCTCTCGCCCAAGGCGAAGGGTCTGGCCGCCGCGCTGCGCCAGAACTGGAACATCGAGTTCGACGACGCGGGCGCCATCGGCCGCCGTTACCGTCGCCAGGACGAGATCGGCACCCCGTTCTGCGTCACCGTCGACTTCGACACCCTCGACGACAACGCCGTCACGGTGCGCGAGCGCGACTCCATGAAGCAGGAGCGTGTCTCGCTCGACCAGATCGAGGGCTACCTGGCGGCACGCCTCGTCGGCTGCTGACCCGAGCGCTCACGAAGCCCCCGGTTCCCGTGCGGGAGCCGGGGGCTTCGCGTTGTCCCGGACCATGGGGTGTCCGGGCGTCGGTGCGACCGGCGGCGTCGGCGTGCCGCCGGTCGGTCCTTTCGGCCTCAGCGGCCCTGCAGTGCCTTCACGTTGTCGCCGAAGGTCCAGTTCTTCGAGCCGTCCCAGTTGACCGACCAGGTCATCAGGCCCTTGAGGCCGGTGCCGTAGTGGCGCCAGGCCTGGGAGACCAGACTCGGCGCCATGTAGCCGCCTCCGGCGCCGGACTGCGCGGGCAGCCCCGGCACCTGCTTGTCGTAGGGGACCTTGATGGTGGTCCCCTGCACCACGAGCCCCTTGTCGAGACAGTCGGTCTGGGCGGTGAAACCCTGGACCGTGCCCGCGGAGTACGCGTCGCCCGAACAGCCGTACATGCTGCCGTTGTAGTACTGCATGTTCAGCCACCACAGACGCCCGTTGTCCGCGTACTTCTTGACGATCGGCAGATACGCGCCCCAGATGGAGCCGTACGCGACGCTGCCGCCGGTGACGTACGCCGTCTCCGGTGCCATCGTCAGCCCGAAGCCGGCCGGCATCCGCGACAGCACTCCGTCGATGATCCGGATCAGGTTCGCCTGCGAGGCGGAGAGCTGGCCGATGGTCCCGCTGCCGACGAGCCCGGTCTCGATGTCGATGTCGATCCCGTCGAAGTTGTACTTCTTCAGGACGGGCACGATCGTCGCGACGAAACGGTCGGCGACCGCGGACGAGCTCAGGTCGATCCCGGCGGCCGCTCCGCCGATGGACAGCAGGATCGTCTGCCCCGACGCCTTGGCCGCGCACATCTCGGCGGGCGTCGCGACCTTCACCCCCGCGTCCATCCCGTCCTCCCACAGCGCGGTGCCGTCCGAGCGGATGACGGGGAACGCCGCGTTGATCACGTTGTAACCGTGCGCGGCGATACGGGAGTCGGTGATCGGCGTCCACCCGAAGGGCGGGTGCACACCGTTGGACGAGCCGTCCCAGTTCTCCCAGTAGCCCTGGAGAACCTTTCCGGCGGGGCGGGACCTCACGGCGCAGGTGTCCGCGGCCGAGGCGCTGGGGGCGCCCGCGACCGACAGCGGGGTGAGGACGGTCGCGGCCAGCGCGACGGCGAGCAGACGAAGTTTCCGGCGCATCATGCGAGGCCTCCCGGTGGGGGTGCGGTGAGGTGTCGTAGGCATGACAGTCGCGCGGTCCAGACCTTTCGTCAATAGGTCTGGACCAAAGTGGGGGTGATGGCTCCGTGCGGGCCGGACGTGGGCCGGTGCTCGCCGATCTGGCCCGACGCGGCGCCGTGTCCGCGCCGTGAACCGGGCGGCAGCCCTCAGGCCTCCTTGGGGTCGACCGTCGCCTGGTGTTCCTCGGCCAGGTGTTCCTCCGCCTTCAACCAAGGGAGGAATTGGGCGTTTTTGCGCCAGCCGCACGTGTCGCATTTGATGGTGCGCTGTACGCCCGCCCGTTGTACGCGGACGGTGTGCTCGCGGCCGTGCTGGTCCCAGCGGCTTACTTTGCTCGTGTTGATCTGCAGCATGACACCTCCTGGTTTTACCGCTTCGTCTGCGCAGCAAGGAGTGTGCAGCATGGTGAAGATCAACGGGGGCTCTTCGGTGGCGAGTTCGGTGAGGGCAAGATCACGCTCAGGAGGGGGCCAGATGTCCTTCGGCGGCCTCGACGGCGGCGGTGGTGACGTTGACCTGGTGTTCTATCTGCCGGTCCACCGGGACCCAGGTCGCCGTGAAACTCGCCGAGTAGGCGGCGCACCAGCGCGCGACGAGGGCTTCCAGCTCGGCGCGTTGAGGCGCGGTCCCCGGGGTGGGCGCGTACTCCTCCAGGAGGCGCAGCAGCATGGCGGCGGCCCGCAGCGGGGTCCGACGGGCGAAGCCCTCGATGCTGGCCGTGCGGGCGCGGGTGAGGCCGGGGAGCGGGGTGAACGACGGGTGCGCGGGGTCCCAGCTGTCAGCCAACGGGCCGCAGACGCGCAGGGTTTCGGCCACCGCCCTGCGCATGCTGAAGCCGGAGTCCGGGCTGGGTGCCGGGAGGTGGGGGCGGGCGAGTTCGTAGTGGCCGCGGACGGTCTGGGCGTAGGCCCGCAGGCGTTCCGCCCAGTGCCGCAGACGCTCTTCCGGAGCGGGGTGGGGGGCCAGGTCGGCGAACCCGGCGGCGGCCCAGACCGGTACTTCCACCACCGCGGTGACGCCACCGTAGGCGTGCGGGGCGAGCCAGGTCGAACGGTGGGCGTTCTCCGGGAAGGCGGTGGGACGTTCCGGTGCTCCGGGCGGCGGCAGGACGAAGACACCGGGGGCGCTCGTGGGCCAGTGCAGGGCGTCCAGCGGGGCCCTCTCGACCGGGATGCCGAGCCGTTCGGCGGAGGCGGCGAGGGTCCGGTCGAGGCCGGGGACGTCCCGGGTGAGCTGGGCGAAGGTGCCGCCGATGTCCGTGCTGTGCAGGGAGATCTGGATGTAGGGCCGCAGCCGGCGGATGACGTCGAGCAGGGCGCGGCTCTCCGGCAGGAACCGTGGCCTCGGCAGGGCGGGTGCCCATTCGGGCTGTTCGTCGGCGGTGGGGCGGAAGAAGGCCCGGTAGTGGTCGAAGAGGGTGTCGGCGCGGTGTCCGCCTTCGTTGAGGCGGGCTCCGTCCGGGTCCAGGCACAGCACCAGATGCCATACGGTGCCGGGCCGTTCGCCGCCCAGTGCCCGGTGGGCCAGCGCCAGAAGGGTGCCCCCGCCGACGTACTCGTTGGGGTGTGCGCCCGCGACCACGAGGGCGTGGTGTGACCCCTTTCCGACGCTCAGCATCCGCAGCGGGACGCCGTGCCGGGAGTGGCCGATCGTGCTCAGCCTGCACAGGCCGGGGTGCCGGGCGGCCAGGGCTTCGGCGGTGCGGGTGACGTCGGCGGGTGTGGGATAGCTCAGAGTCCGGAACCGCTGTCGTCCCAGGTCTCTCCCTGGTCCAGCGCGCGGATCTTGATCTCGGTCACGGAGCCTCCTCGGATCGCGGATCGCGGGTCGGCCGAACGGAACGCTCCTGGCCGTCGCCGGGCGCGTTCCGTTCGACTTCAGTGCGACTCAGTACGACATGACGCATCACGAGTGTCAACAGCCCCTGAGGATAGGGGAGTTGCGCTCATGGCCAGTGCATATGCCGGTGGCCGCACGGAGGTTGGATACCGGTCGTCACGGCCGGCGTGTGCCCGGCGTGTTCGCTGCCGTCGGCATGTTCGGCATGTTCGGCATGTGCCCGGCGTGTTCGGTGGGTCGGCGAAGGGCGGGGCGGTCGACGCGGCCGGCCTCAGGGCTGCGGGGCCGGACCCTCAGCCGATCGTGCGCGGCAGCCGCAGGCTCAGCGCGGTGGTCAGGGCCACGCCGGCCAGTTGGGCGAGGAGGGTCGTCACCAGGGCGTCCCGCATCCCGTGGGACGGGACGAGCGACAGGAACAGGGTGCCGAGCGTGGCCACCCCGACGGCGAGGGCCGCCTGCTGGGTGGTCGCCATCACGCCGCTGCCCACGCCCGCCCGCGCGGGCGGCACCTCGGAGAGGACGATCCGGATCAGGACGGGCAGCTGGAGCGCCTGGCCCGCGCCGGCGACGGCCGCTCCGGGCAGCAGTTCCGCCACCCCGAGGTCCGGCCAGGAGCGCCAGGCGGCCAGCGTGATCAGGGCCAGACCCGCCCCCTGGATCAGCCCGCCCGCGGTGACGACCCGGGTGCCGTACCGGCCGATCAGCCGGGGTCCGCACAGGGACGTGACGAAGAAGACGACCGCCATCGGCGCGAGGGCCAGCCCCGCCGGGACGGGGCCGAGCCCCTCGCCGCGTTGCAGCGCCACCGCGATCACGAACATGAAGCCGCTGAAGCCGATGGAGAACGGCACGATCATGATCAGGCCCCGGCGCAGCGAGGTCAGTTCGAACAGGCTCGGCGGGACCAGCGGGGTGCGGCCGCGGCGGTCGGCTCGGCGTTCGACGAGGTAGAAGGTTCCGGCCGCGAGCGGGAACAGGGCGAGGGACACCCAGGTCCACAGCGGCCAGCCCGCGGCCCGGCCCTCGGTGAGCGGGGCGAGCAGGGCCAGCAGGGCGACCGCGAGCAGGATCGTGCCGGGGGCGTCGACCGGCTCCGGGCGCTGCGAGCGCGTCTCGGGGACGGCACGGCGGGCCAGGACCAGGCCGAGCACGACGACCGGCACGTTCACGAGGAAGACCGAGCGCCAGCCGGTGCCCGCGATGTCGGCCGCGACCAGCAGGCCGCCGAGGATCTGCCCGACCACCATGGACAGGCCGGCCGTGGCGCCGTACAGGCTCATCGCCTTGGCCCGGCGGGGTCCGGAGGTCGCCGACTGGATGGTGGCGAGGACCTGCGGCAGCATCGCCGCGGACGCCGCGCCCTGCGCGACCCGCGCCGCCACCAGGGTCCAGGCGGTGGGTGCGAGGCCGCAGGCGAGCGAGGTCAGGCCGAAGGCCGCCATGCCGCCGATGAAGAGGCGGCGGCGCCCGAACAGGTCGCCGAGCCGTCCGCCGAGGACGAGCAGGACGGCGTACGCGACCCCGTAGCCGGCGACGACGAGTTCGAGGACGGCCTCGCTCGCGTTCAGGTCATGCCCGATGGTCGGAAGGGCTACGTTGACGATGAAGAAGTCGATCAGGGGGAGCGCCGCGCCGAGCAGCACGGTGAAGAGTCCGAGGCCGCTGAGCGCGGGTGGCGCCGTGGGAGCGCGGACGGTGGTCGTGAGAGTTCCGGTTTCGGTCACGTCCTCCAGACTTCTCCCGTACTCAGACGGGTACCAGAGTCTTCTTGTCCTGGTACAAGCACTACCTGGCAACAGGCTGCGCCGAGCGGCAGGGTGGAGGCATGACGACGATGGCACGCGAGACGGCGATGAGCGCGGTGCCCGCGCGACCGGCGGCCACGGGCCAGGACCCGGACCCGGTGCGGCCGGCCGGCGGTGGGGTGGCCTCGGGTCCCGGTGCGGCGCCCCGGGCAGGGCGGGCAGGGGAGATCCGGCGGCACGAGCTGGCCACCTTCCTGCGCAGCCGCCGCGAACGCATCACGCCCGAGCAGGTCCAGCTTCCCCGTGGCCGCCGACGGCGGACGCCGGGCCTGCGCCGCGAGGAGGTCGCCCAGCTCTCCGCGGTGGGGGTCACCTGGTACACGTGGCTCGAACAAGCGCGCGACATCCAGGTCTCCGAGCAGGTTCTCGACGCCCTGGCCCGCACCCTGCTGCTGGACACCAGCGAGCGGGCCCACCTCTTCCAGCTCGCCGGAGCGGTCGATCCCACACCCGCCGCGCAGTGCGCGGTGATCACACCGGCGCTGCGCCAGATCCTGACGCAGCTGGAGCCCGTTCCGGCCTGCATCCAGAACAGCCGGTACGACATCCTGGCGTACAACCGCACCTACGCCCGGCTGATGATGCGCGACCTCGACACGGTCCCGCCCGCCGACCGCAACTGCGTGCTCCTGGCCTACACCAACGCGGAGTGGCGCGCCTCGATCGTCCTGCTCGACGAGACGACGAGGCTGATGGCCGCGAAGCTGCGCGCGTCGATGGCCGGGCATCTGGGGGAGCCCGCCTGGAAGACCCTGCTGAAGCGGCTGCGGGCCGAGTCGGCCGAGTTCCGCGAGAACTGGGACCGGTACGAGGTGGCCGCCGCCCGCGGCAAGACCAAGAAGTTCGCGAACCCGTACGTCGGTCTGGTCACCGTCGATCACACGGACCTGTGGCTCGCCCCCGACCTGGGCGCCCGCATGGTGACGTACGCGCCTCACGACGAGGAGAGCCGCGAACGGCTTGAGAGGCTGCACGCGATCGTGCTGGAGGCCGAGGCCGAGGCCGGGGCCGGGGCGCGAGCGGAGAACGAGGACCGGGCCGGAGCGCGGTCCCGGGTGGAGGCGGCGGGGGCGGTCTGATCCGGGGACGGCCCCGCACCGCCGGTCCGGTCAGGCGGCGGAGGGGTCCTGGGCCCGTACGCCCGCCGCTTCCCGGATCTCGGGGGACTCCAGCAGGCGGGCCGTGCGCTCGGCCGACGCGCGGGCCCGGCGTCCGCTGGTGAGTGCGCCGAGGACCAGGACGGCGACACCGCAGGCGGTGATGATCCACCAGCCGGGGCGGGAGGCCGGGACGAAGGTGTCCCGGTAGGCGGAGGCCCGGATGCCGGAGGCGAGGGCCGCGCCGATGACGGCGACTCCGAGGGTGCCGCCGATCTGCCGGCTGGTCGAGGCGACGGCGGCGGCGACGCCCGCCTGGGCACGGGGCATCCCGGAGACGGCGGTGTTGGTGATGGGGGCGTTCACGAAGCCGAAGCCGAGCCCGAAGAAGACGTAGCCGATGACGAGGGTGACGTTCGACGTCTCGGCCTCGAAGGCGGCGAACAGCACACCGCTCACGGTCATCGCCACACCGGCGATCAGCAGCGACGGCCGGGGGCCGCGACTGCCGACCAGGCGGCCCGATATGGGCGCGCAGACGAAGCACAGGGCCGCCATGGGCAGCATCCACAGGCCCGCGTGCAGGGCGTTCAGCCCGCGCACGTTCTGCAGGTACAGCGTCGACAGGAACAGGAAGCCGCTGAGCGCCGCGAACGCGCTCACCGCGATGACGGTGGCCCCGCTGAACGGCACCGAGCGGAAGAAGCGCAGGTCGATGAGGGGTTCGTCGCGCCGGGGCTCGTACCGCAGGAGACCGAGGAGCGCGGCGAGGGCGATCACGGAGAAGGCCAGGGTGTGGACGAGGCCGGAGGTGGGCGCTTCGATGATCGCGTACGTGAGGGAGCCGAGCAGCGCGATGACGAGGAGCTGGCCGACCGGGTCGGGGCGGCGGGCCCTCGGGGCACGGGACTCCGGGACGAAGCGCAGCGTCAGCAGGAGTGCGGCGAGACCGACGGGGAGGTTGATCCAGAAGATCGACCGCCAGCCCACGGTGTCGACGAGCAGTCCGCCCACCAGCGGTCCGGCGGCCATGGAGATGCCGACCACGGCGCCCCAGACGCCGATCGCGCGGGCGCGTTCGCGCGGGTCGGTGAAGGTGTTGGTGATGATCGACATCGCCACGGGGTTCAGCATCGAGCCGCCGACCGCCTGCACCATCCGGAAGACGATGAGCATGTCGAGGTTCGGGGCGAGGGAGCAGAGCACCGAGCCGATGGTGAACAGCACCAGGCCCGCCGTGAAGACCTTGCGCCGGCCGATGCGGTCGGCGGTGGAGCCCGCGAGCATCAGCAGGGAGGCGAGCACCAGGGTGTACGCGTCGATGGTCCACTGCATGCCCGCGACGCTCGCGTGCAGCTCCTGCTGCATCGAGGGCAGGGCGACGTTCAGAATCGTGACGTCGAGGCTCACGATCAGCAGACTCATGCAGCAGATCGCGAGCACCAGCATGCGGCGGCGGTGGCTGAGCTCAGGCATGCGGTCAGGGTACGTCGTTGTCGATAGTGTGTCTAACTAATGACTGCTACATGATCTTCCGCGCGAGCATCCGGCCCGGTACGCCACAATGGGGGAATGCCCACGCCCACGTCCACCGTGAACTCCACGCTGAACTCCACGCTCTCGATCGGCCCCCACCAGGTGCAGCCGCCCGTCGTCCTGGCCCCCATGGCCGGGATCACGAACGCGCCGTTCCGCACGCTGTGCCGCGGGTTCGCCGAAGGCGACGGCTGGGGGCTCGGGGGTCGTCCCCCGAAGGATGCTGCCAGTGGCGGCAAGGGACTGTTCGTCAGCGAGATGATCACCACACGGGCGCTGGTCGAGCGCAACGAGAAGACCATGCAGCTGGTCCACTTCGACGCGACCGAGAAGCCGCGCTCGATCCAGTTGTACGGCGTCGACCCCGCCACCGTCGGCAAGGCCGTCCGCATGATCGCGGAAGAGGACCTCGCCGACCACATCGACCTCAACTTCGGCTGCCCGGTCCCCAAGGTCACCCGCAAGGGCGGCGGCTCCGCCCTCCCGTACAAGCGCCACCTGCTGCGCGCGATCCTGCGCGAGGCGGTCAGCGGCGCCGGGGACCTGCCCGTCACCATGAAGATGCGCAAGGGCATCGACGACGACCACATCACCTTCCTCGACGCCGGACGGATCGCGGTCGAGGAGGGCGTGACGGCCATCGCGCTGCACGGCCGGACCGCGGCCCAGCACTACGGCGGCACGGCCGACTGGGACGCCATCGCCCGGCTCAAGGAGCATGTGCCGGAGATCCCCGTCCTCGGCAACGGCGACATCTGGTCGGCGGACGACGCGCTGCGGATGGTGCGCGAGACCGGGTGCGACGGGGTCGTGGTCGGGCGCGGCTGCCTCGGCCGGCCGTGGCTGTTCGGCGACCTGGTGGCCGCCTTCGAGGGCCGCGCCGACGCCTACGCGCGGCCGGCGCTGCGCGAGGTCGCCGCTGTCATGGTCCGCCACGCCACGCTCCTCGGTGAGTGGATCGGCGACGAGGCACGGGGCGTCATCGACTTCCGCAAGCACGTCGCCTGGTACCTCAAGGGCTTCGCGGTCGGCTCGGAGATGCGGGGGCGCCTCGCGATCACCTCCTCGCTCGCCGAACTCTCCGACGGTCTCGCCGAGTTGGACCTCGACCAGCCGTGGCCCACGGGCGCCGACGGACCCCGCGGCCGTACCTCCGGCAACAACAGGGTCGTCCTGCCGGACGGCTGGCTGAAGGACCCCTACGACTGCGCGGGCGTGTCCGAGGACGCCGAACTGGACACCTCCGGCGGCTGATCCGAGGGATGCCCGGTACCGGTCCGCGGGACGTCCCGCGGACCGGCCGCCGAACGATCGGTGCCGATCCGCCGGACGTCCGGTGCGCGCCGCCCGCGCGCACCGGACCGAACCCGCTAGGCGCCACCCACCGCCGTGAGCAGGGCCAGCGGTGCCGCCGCCGAACGGGACTCCCGTACGCAGGCGTGCGGGTAGGGCACCGGCTCGGCATGGGTGTCGCGGCCGTAGCCCGCGAGGACCTCGGGGAGACGGTGACCGGCGGCCGTGGCGGCGTCGACGAGCGCGTGGGCCACCGTACGGGCCTCGTCGTGCAGGCCGTACCGCGCCAGCCCCAGAGTGATCAGGGCGTTGTCGTGGGGCCAGACGGAACCCCGGTGGTACGACAGCGGGTGGTACGCCGGCTGGCCGGAGGCGAGTGTGCGCACGCCCCAGCCGGAGAAGAAGTCCGGTTCGAGGAGCCGGCGGCCGACCAGCTCGCCGTACTCCTTGTCCAGCAGACCGGACCACAGCAGATGGCCCGCGTCCGAGGCCAGCGCGTCGACATGCCGGCCGTCGCCGTCCAGCGCCAGGGCGGGGAAGGCGTGTTCGCTCATCCAGAAGTCCCGCTGGAAACGGTCGCGCAGATCGGCGGCGGCCTGTTCGAGGAGCGCCGCGTAGACCTCGTCGTCCCAGACCGTGCGGGACAGGTGCGCGGTGCGGCGCAGCGCGTCGTACGCGTACCCCTGCGCGCCCGCCGCCATCACCGGGCCGCTGGGGCGGCTGCCGTCGGCCGAGCAGATGGCCCCCGGGGAGTCCTTCCAGTTCTGGTTGGCGAGACCGCCGCCGTCCGCGCGGTAGACGAGATAGCCGCGCGAGGTCAGCCCGCCGTGGTCCAGCATCCAGCCGATCGCCGCACGGGCGTTGGGTTCGAGGCGGCGGGCCAGGGCCACGTCACCGGTCCGCTCGGTGTAGGCGCCGAGCAGCACCAGGAACAGCGGAGTCGCGTCCACCGAACCGTAGTAACGCCCGTACGGCACCTGCCCGAAGTGCGCCAGCTCGCCGTGCCGCACCTCGTGCACGATCTTGCCGGGCTGGGCGACCGCGCCCAGCCCCACCTCGACCGCCTGGGTGGCGGCCAGCGCGGGCAGGGTGGCGGCGGCCAGCTGGGGCCGGTAGGGCAGCGCGAAGAGCGAGGTGAGCAGCGCGTCGCGGCCCAGCAGGGTGAGGAACCAGGGGACCCCGGCCGCGGGCACCCGCAGCTCCTCGCCGTCCAGGCCCGTCGCCGGTACCTGGAGCACCGCCAGATCGGACAGGCCCCGCGCACAGGCCGCGGCCAGTTCGGGCCAGCCGGTCGGGAAGGGCACCCCCCGCGCGAACTCGCCCTCCAGGGCGAGGAGTCGCTCATTGGCCGCGGCGGGCGAGGCGGGCACCCGCGGTTCGTTCGCGGCGCCGTGCGGACGCGCCGCGACCCGCAGCGCCAGCTCCGCCGAGCCGTGTGGTTCGAGGTCGAGGGTCCACACGAGGCGACGCGCGCCCGTGCCCGTCTCCTCCACCCCGTCCGGCGCAGGCTCGGAGGTGACCGTCGTACGGGACTGCCACTCCCCGCGCCGGTAGCTGAACTCCACGCCGTCGTCGAGGACCTGGCGCTGGCGCACGACCCCCGTCTTGGCGTACGTGCGGTAGTCGGAGCGCAGTTCGAACTGATCCGTGAAGTCGGCGTCCGCGGTGACCGCGATCCGGACCGTGGTGGTGGTCGGACGGTTGCTGGTGACGCGCAGCGCCTCCACGAACGAGCCCTCGGCGACGGCCTGTTCACGGAAGAGCGTGTAAGCGGGCGGCTCGTTGCGACCGCCCCGCGGGACCAGCACACAGCGTGCCGTGTCACCGTCCGCGACCGGCGTCAGCGCCTCGGGCACCGCGCCGTCCACCGTCAGCTGCCAGCGGCTGAGGTGTCGGGCGTCCCGTACGAATAATCCGTCCGGAGAGCTGCCGCCCCGCACTCCGCTGATGTCCCCGCCGTCGCCCACGGCGGCGAACGTTCCACCGTGCACGAGCAGATGATGCCGGTCCGTCATCCCCGGTCCCCTCCCTTGGCGCCCGTCTCGAACTCGAATACGCGCTGTCCCGCAGCGCTGTGTGCCGTGTCGATCAACGCGTCGCGCCCCTTCGGGGACACGATCGACGTCGCCCCGGAGGGCTCGTGCAGCAGGTCGAGCGTCAGTGCCGCCGTCCAGCTGAAACCGAGTGCTCCGCAGGCCTCGCCGGTGAAGGGGTCCACGTACTCCGCGAACCCGGACTCCCCGGCGGTGTCCAGCAGGGCGGCCCGCAGCGCGTCCGCCCGTCCGTGCTCCCCGTGCAGCCGCAGCCCGCGCTCCAGCAGCCAGTTGGTGTTGAACCAGGCCGGCCCGCGCCAGTAGCGGTGCGGATCGAACGCCTCGCCGGTCAGGTCGTAACTGGGTGCGAGCCGCGTCACCCCGCCGAGCCCGAAATGCGGCCCGCCCGCGGTCCGTACGAGCGTGGCGGCGATGTCCCGCGGCAGCGCGGGGAGGATGAGGGGGAGCAGCCCGGCGACACTGCGCTCGGGAATCAGCGCACCGCGCCCGCCGCCCCCGCCTTCCCTGTCGCTCCGCCCGTTCCCGTTCCCGTCGCCGTCGCTCCGCCCGCCGTTCCCGTAGCTCCCCCCGCCATTGCCTCCGGCACGCTCGTCGCGGCAGAAGAACATGCCCTCCGCCGGATCCCACAGCCGCTCCACCAGGGCCGCCGTCAGCCGCTCGGCGCGCGCGTGGCGGGCGGTCCCCGTCGCGCCCAGCTCCCGCGCGATCCGGGCCAGCGCGTGTTCCGAGGCGATCAGCAGGGCGTTGAAAGCCGGGTCCTCGACGGCGAACTCGCCGCCGCCGTCCGCGTACCCCCGGTCCCGGTAGTCCGTGGCCAGCCGCACGTACCGTCCGTAGTCGAGATCCGTCGGCCGGTCCTCGGGGGCGCCGTGGTCGAGGTCGGCGCGCCGGAAGGAACGGGCGGGCGCCGGGGTGACACGGCTGAGCGGGGCGTCCCAGCAGGGGCTGTTGTCCATGCCCTGCTCCCAGGGGTGGACCACGCTGGCGAGGCCCCCGCCGCCCAGGTCCCGGCGGTGCAGGAGATAGCGGTGCCAGGCCGCCAGCCGGGGATACATCCGGGAGAGGAACGAGCGGGACCGGGACAGCCCGGGGTCCGCCCGGTGCACCAGCCACACCGCGAGCGCGTGCACCGGTGGCTGCACGATGCCCGACGTCTGTACGGTGCGCGGGGCGCCCGCGGCGCGTCCGGCGGTGGACGAGCGCCAGAAGTCGGGGCTCGGGAAGTAGGCGTCGAGCGGGACGGAGGGGTTGAACACGATGTGCGGGACACGCCCGTCGGCCCACTGCGCGCCGAGCAGGGTCTCCAGCTCCGTCTGCGCCCGCAGCGGGGACAGATGGCGAAGGCCGATCGCGATGAACGCGGAGTCCCAGGACCACTGGTGCGGATACAGACCGCGCGAGGGCACCGTGGACGTTCCCGTCCAGTTGCCGTTCAGCACCCGGGACGCCCTGAGGTGCAGGGACCCCGACCGGCCCGCGGGATCGTATACGGGTGATCCGCCACGGACGATCTCGCCGGGACCGGGCGGAGAGGGTGGGCCGGAGGCGTGCGCCGGAGTGCCGGAGGTACGCACGGGGGTGATGGGCCCCCTGCGCAGGGCGGTGAGCTGGGTTGTGCTGTCCACTCAGGTCTCCCCGAAGACGTCCGTCCGACCGGTTCGGCAGTAGCTGCCGTAGGGTTACGTCTATTTAACACGCAAAACTCAATATGTAATGCAGAGTTGGGGAACGCAAGAGGGTGCGCATGACAGAAAGGGCGGGGAGGACCGTGAAGACCGGTAACCAGGCAAGCTCCGGAGAACTGCTCGAACTGGTGCGCAGTGGCCGCGCGACCACACGCGGGGCGCTCCAGCGGGCCACCGGTCTGTCGCGGGCCACGGTCGGCCTGCGCCTCGACCGGCTGTTCCGCGCGGGCTGGCTCCGCGAGGGGGCCGGCGGGCCCGTCGACTCACCCCTCGGCGGCCGCCCCTCCATCACCCTGGAGTTCGACGACGAGCACGCCGTCGTCCTCGCCGCCGACCTCGACACCCGGCACGGCCGGGCCGCCGTCCTCACCCTGACCGGCGAGATCCTCGCCGAGCACGCGGGTTCCCTGGTGATCGACGACGGTCCCGAGGCCGTGCTCGGCGAGCTCGGGCGCTGGTTCGCCGAGCTGGTGGAGAAGTCCGGACGGCGCGCCGACGCCGTCTGCGGCATCGGGCTCGCGGTGCCGGGCCCCGTGGACAGCGAGACCGGCCGGGTGGTCCAGCCGCCGATCATGCCGGGCTGGGACGGCTACGACATAAGGGGCCGGCTGGGCCGCGCCTTCTCCGAGCACGCGGGCACCGGGACCGCTCGCGTCCCCGTGCTCGTCGACAACGACGCCAACCTCATGGCCTACGGGGAGCAGCGCGCCGGCTATCCGGACTGCTCGGCCTTCGCGCTGGTCAAGGTCTCCACCGGTATAGGCGCGGGCATGGTCGTCGGCGGCACCGTCTACCGGGGCATCGACGGCGGTGCCGGGGACATCGGGCACATCCGGGTGGGCGCCGACGCGTTGTGCCGGTGCGGGTCGTACGGCTGTCTGGCCGCCGTCGCCAGTGGCGGCGCGGTGGCGCGAAGGCTCGCCGAGTCCGGGGTCCCGGCCGCGTCCGGCTCCGATGTGCGGGACCTGCTGGTCACCGGGCACCCCGAGGCGATGGCGCTCGCCCGTGAGGCGGGCCGCCAGGTCGGGGACGTCCTGGCCACCGTGGTGACGCTGCTCAACCCGGGCGTACTGATGATCGCCGGGGATCTGGCCGGGACCCCGTTCCTCACGGGTGTCAGGGAGCTCCTCTACCAGCGGGCGCTGCCCCGTTCCACCGCTCATCTGGACGTGGTGACCTCCCGTCTCGGTGAGCGGGCCGGGCTCGTGGGCGCGGGGGCGATGGTCGTGGAGTACCTGTACGCACCGGAGCGGGCCGAGGAGCGGCTGGCGGCCCTCGGTGTGTGATCGGACGCCCGCCGTCCGGGGTCACCCGTGCGGGGGATAGGCATGTGACAACCGTGTGTCGTGTCCGGATCGTGGTCCGCATGATGAAATCTGACTGCTCCCGGTGGCGTGATTCTCGCCACCCTTGATAGGGGTCACGCTCAGATGAGCGGATCTTGAGCGACTGCACTTCCCAAAGGGGTGGCACTCAGTGCCACCCTCTGATCGTTCATCGATTAAACTCAGACGTGTCGAAGCTCGCTCACCTGAGCGTCTAGAGCGATCTGTGAGCGTTGATTCGTTCAAGAAGTGAAAACATCGCCACCCGATGGCTTGCCAAGGCTTGACTTTTGATCTGGTGGCGGACGAATGGTTACAGGCGCATGACGCGCAAGTGGACGTACCCAGACGCCTTCGATCTGGGTATGTTCCCCGTCGTCAGGGCAGCCACCGCGACGTCGAGGAGTCGAGACTCGTGTCGGAAAACAAAGATCCCCACGTAGCTGAAAGCGGCGAAAGCGGCGTCGGCGGAGCGAAGTTCGTTTATGACTTCACCGAGGGCAACAGGGACCTGAAGGACCTCCTCGGGGGCAAGGGCGCCAACCTTGCCGAGATGACCAACCTGGGGCTTCCCGTCCCGCCCGGCTTCACCATCACCACCGAGGCGTGCAAGACCTACCTCGACAGTGGCGAGGAGCCGGCGGCACTGCGTGACGAGGTGAGTGCGCACCTCGACGCCCTCGAGGCCAAGATGGGCAAGAAGCTCGGCCAGGCCGACGACCCTCTGCTCGTGTCCGTCCGTTCCGGGGCGAAGTTCTCCATGCCCGGCATGATGGACACCGTCCTGAACATCGGACTCTCCGACAGGTCCGTCCTGGGCCTCTCCCGGCAGTCCGGCGACGACCGCTTCGCGTGGGACTCGTACCGCCGTCTCATCCAGATGTTCGGCAAGACGGTCCTCGGTGTGGACGGCGAGCTCTTCGAGGAGGCGCTGGAGGCGGCGAAGCACCTCAAGAAGGTCACCGTCGACACGGACCTCGAAGCGGCCGACCTGAAGAAGCTCGTCACCAAGTTCAAGAAGATCGTCAAGACCGAGGCCGGCCGGGACTTCCCGCAGGACCCGCGCGAGCAGATGGACCTCGCCATCCACGCGGTCTTCGACTCCTGGAACACCGAGCGCGCCAAGCTCTACCGCCGCCAGGAGCGCATCCCGCACGACCTCGGCACGGCCGTCAACGTCTGCTCGATGGTCTTCGGCAACCTCGGCCCCGACTCGGGCACCGGCGTCGCCTTCACCCGCGACCCCGCCTCCGGCCACCAGGGCGTGTACGGCGACTACCTCCAGAACGCCCAGGGCGAGGACGTCGTCGCGGGCATCCGCAACACGGTCCCGCTCGCCGAGCTGGAGTCGATCGACAAGAAGTCGTACGACCAGCTCATGCAGATCATGGAGACCCTGGAGAACCACTACAAGGATCTCTGCGACATCGAGTTCACCATCGAGCGCGGCCAGCTGTGGATGCTCCAGACCCGCGTCGGCAAGCGCACGGCGGGCGCGGCCTTCCGTATCGCCACGCAGCTCGTGGACCAGGGCCTGATCGACGAGGCCGAGGCGCTCCAGCGGGTGACGGGCGCCCAGCTCGCGCAGCTGATGTTCCCGCGCTTCGACGACGAGGCGAAGGTCGACCAGATCGGCCGGGGCATCGCCGCCTCGCCGGGCGCCGCGGTCGGCAAGGCGGTCTTCGACTCGTACACCGCCATCAAGTGGTCCCGTTCCGGCGAGAAGGTCATCCTGATCCGCCGTGAGACCAACCCCGACGACCTCGACGGCATGATCGCGGCCGAGGGCATCCTGACCTCACGCGGCGGCAAGACCTCGCACGCCGCCGTGGTGGCCCGCGGCATGGGCAAGACCTGTGTCTGCGGCGCCGAGGAGCTGGAGGTCGACACCAAGCGGCGCCGGATGACGGCGCCGGGCGGGATCGTCATCGAGGAGGGCGACGTCGTCTCGATCGACGGCTCCACGGGCAAGGTCTACCGGGGCGAGGTCCCGGTGGTCCCCTCCCCGGTCGTCGAGTACTTCGAGGGCCGCATGCACGCGGGCGCCGACGACGCCGACGAGCTGGTCGCCGCCGTGCACCGGATCATGGCGTACGCCGACCGGGTCCGCCGGCTGCGGGTGCGCGCCAACGCCGACAACGCCGAGGACGCGCTGCGCGCCCGCCGCTTCGGAGCGCAGGGCATCGGCCTGTGCCGCACCGAGCACATGTTCCTCGGTGACCGCCGCGAACTCGTCGAGCGGCTGATCCTCGCGGACACCGACGCGGAGCGCGAGGAGTCCCTCAAGGGGCTGCTGCCGCTCCAGAAGAAGGACTTCGTCGAGCTGTTCGAGGCGATGGACGGCCTTCCGGTGACGGTCCGTCTCCTGGACCCGCCGCTGCACGAGTTCCTTCCGGACATCACCGAGCTGTCGGTGCGCGTCGCGCTCGCCGAGTCCCGCAAGGACTCCAACGAGAACGACCTGCGTCTCCTTCAGGCCGTCCACCGGCTGCACGAGCAGAACCCGATGCTGGGCCTGCGCGGGGTACGCCTCGGCCTGGTCATCCCCGGTCTGTTCACCATGCAGGTACGGGCCATCGCGGAGGCGGCCGCCGAGCGCAAGAACGCCAAGGGCGACCCGCGCGCGGAGATCATGATCCCGCTCGTCGGCACCGTCCAGGAGCTGGAGATCGTCCGCGAGGAGGCCGACCAGGTCATCGCCGAGGTCGAGGCCGCCACCGGCGTGCACCTGAAGCTGGCGATCGGCACGATGATCGAGCTGCCGCGGGCCGCGCTGACGGCCGGCCAGATCGCCGAGGCGGCGCAGTTCTTCTCCTTCGGCACCAACGACCTCACCCAGACGGTGTGGGGCTTCAGCCGCGACGACGTGGAGGCCTCCTTCTTCACGGCGTACCTGGAGAAGGGCATCTTCGGCGTCAGCCCGTTCGAGACGATCGACAAGGACGGCGTCGGCTCCCTGGTCAAGTCCGCGGTGCAGGCCGGCCGCGCGACGCGCCCCGACCTGAAGCTGGGCGTCTGCGGCGAGCACGGCGGCGACCCCGAGTCGGTCCACTTCTTCCACGAGGTGGGACTCGACTACGTCTCCTGCTCCCCCTTCCGGATCCCCGTCGCCCGCCTGGAAGCGGGTCGCGCGGCCTCCAGCTCGAAGGGCAGCGACCACCGGTAGAGACCCCGGAGCCACGCCGGTCACCTGACCCTCACCGACCGGCGACGGCCCCGGCATCCAGAACGAAGGGGCGGCACCCTGTGCGGGGGTGCCGCCCCTTCGGGCATGGTCTGCGGGGACTGTCAAGGTACGGTGCTGACCAGGGGAAACGGCGTTGGGTGGCGTTGGCTGCCGTTGAACCTGTGCGAGGCCGTTGTGCCCTCGTTGTGCCCTCTGGGTGCGGCTGAGTCCCGTCACGCGTCGGCAGCGCAGAGACCCGCCTTGATTTGGCGCTTTGAGGGATCATTCCCCGCTACGCGCCCCCAGAAGGTTGAGGCGGGATACTCCCGCGACGCAGCGCATCAGCAGCAATCGACGGCCGGGAGTCCGCTGCCGGTGGAGGCGCCAGGCTGATGCCGGCATTCGTCAGGATGGACAGGTCCAGTTCGTAGCTGCGCTCGGACCGGGACCTCCAGATTTTGAAGGCATCGGCAACGTGCGCGTGCGCCTGCTCTTCCGTCATGCCAGTGACGTTCATCAGATGCAGCAACGCTTCTGGCGCCTGCCCACGAATTTGGGCTAGACCGAAGTGGGTGACCGTGTGGCAGTCGGTACACAGGCAGATCAGACGGCGCAGCCTCTGTACGAGTCGGTCCTCGTCGTACACCCACCGCTCGTGCGCTTCCAACCAGCGCTTCACATCACGGTCCTGTGCGGCACCGCACACTTCGCACCGCTGGCCTGCCCTACCAGTGATCATCCGACGGAGACGTTCCCAGTCCCTTGGCGAGACGCAGGAGCGGACATTGGTGAACCAGCAGGAAGACGGCACTAGGTCGACGAACAGGCCTTGCCCCACCGTCCGGTCCTCACCTGGGAGAAGCTCCGGTACGGCGGGGCCAGCAAGCCAGCGCTCCAAGGAGGTTTCCCGACCAGGCGGGGCGTACCAGCGCCGTGTAGTGGCGTCCCATCGGGCGCCGGCCGCCTTTGCCTCATCCTTCTCCTGGTAACTCACGTCCAGCCACGTACGCGAGACCCCCATGGCCCCTCCCAATGCCGCAAGTTGTTGACTACCGGATCTTATGGGGCGTCAGAGCGCTTAGGTGGGCTTATCGGGAACCGTAACGATCGGACTGTGAGGCCGGCGTGTTCTGAGGCTTGGCGCTGCCCCGAGTGGGGGAGGCAGCAAAGACCCGCCGGAGGGGCCGGAGGGAAGGGAGGAGCCACGAATGCCGCAGCAAAGCGTGTATGGGGGCTACGCAGAGGGCAAGGCGGACGCGGCGGCGGCTCGGACGGGCGACGAGGACCGAACCGACGCCGTCGGGGAGGGCCTGGCGGCCATTGCTTACGCCCTGCTCGACGTCGCCGCCGCGATCCGAGAGAACACTGAGGCCCGGCAGCAGTAGCAGCGGCGATTGGCCCCTGTACGCGTGCAGCGACCAGCACGTAACTCGCTTTGCAGGTTTGTCCGGGCTGTTCGGGGCATGATCCGGGGTTGTTCAGGGGCGTTCAATCTCGTGCAGACGACACGGCTGACGGAGCCGAGCGAACGACCCTGAACGGCGACGTGCGGCCATGAAAGAGACGGAAACTGAGACGGCGCTAGGACCGCTGACCTGGACGGCGCCCCTGGCGAGAAGCTGCTAAGAGGGCTATGCGCTGCACTGCCTCCACGCGACGGCGTGCCTGGGGCACTGGCTGTAGTAGCTGTCATCAAGGTTGCGGCTCTGCGGTGCTCGGCCCTTGGCCCCGTTGGCCATGCCGCGACCATCTGCCCGATGCGAGAGACGCAGGCGCCGGGCTCGTCATACCTGGACGGTGCTCCTGTCCGGGCTCTGCCCGCCTCGCACCTGGTAGACGCCCGGACTCACCTCGTCGGACTGCTCGATAACAACCGATGCCAGGTCGGCAGGCCATCTTGTATGCGAATCCCAAGCCGCTCCTACCGGCAGGAGCATGTGCGCAGCACCTGCGAGCCGCGCACCCTTCAGGTTCGCGTCGGTCAGGTTCGCGTCGGTCAGCTTCGCGCTGGTCAGGTCCGCATCGCTCAGGTCTGCGCCGCTCAGGTCCGCGATGGTC
Source organism: Streptomyces sp. NPDC002742 (assembly GCF_042888885.1). Classification (NCBI taxonomy): domain Bacteria; kingdom Bacillati; phylum Actinomycetota; class Actinomycetes; order Kitasatosporales; family Streptomycetaceae; genus Streptomyces; species Streptomyces sp. NPDC002742. Next base: position 191,579 of record NZ_JBIAQF010000012.1, on the reverse strand, counting down.
AGGTCCGCGCGGTGCAGCTTCGCGCTGGTCAGGTCCGCGTCGGTCAGGTCCGCGCAACTCAGGTCCAGCTGGTCCGCAGTGTGCTTGGGCTGGCTGAGCTGAGCGGCTTGGAGGACTGGCTCTTGGTGCGTTTCCTCTGCGTGCTCAGCAATGGCCTCCGCGGTTGCGGTGATCGCGGTGGCGGGGGCGTCGGGGCAGGCGAGGTAGAGCAGTCCGCGCAGGCGGGCTGCGTGCTCGGCTCGTTCGATGTCCGTCACCACGTCTCCAGGGTAGGCCGGTGGTTCATAACCGGGGCCGTTGCCGCTTGACACAGATGGGACAGAGGTAGTTGGGCTGGCCGTTGACAGCCAGGAGGATGCCGACGGCTTCGTTTTCGGCCCGGCGCACGGTGGCTGTAGTACCAGTCTGCGGGGGTGTTGCCGTGCCCATGATGACCTCGATCAGGTGGGTGAAGTGCTTCTCTGCCCATTTCCAGTTCGGTTCGACGTCCGGCTCTGCGCCGTCGAGAGGGTGACGGGCGCCGAATGCCAGGACTGCGGCCTTGACGGCCTCGCTGCCCTGTTCGTACACCTCATGCAGGGTGATCACGAACCGCTCCCGGATGGCGGTGGCGGGCCGGGGGGTTCGGCCAGGCGGCGCAGTTCGTCGAGGACGTCGCTCAGCTCGCGTGGTGGACTTGGATCTGCTCGGTGATGACGTAGCCGGCGGCCGCTCCGATGATGGCGGGGATCGCAGCCCAGCCGATCAGGGACAGCGGCCAAGCGCACCATTGGGGGCGGACGGCCGCGGGCGAGGTGATGCCGGTCAGGACGGTGTAGACGTTTGCCCAGCCGATCACGAACCCGTTGAGCACGTACAGGGCACCACACACCGTCAGCACTACGGCGCCCCGGCTGAGCAGCCAGTAGCCGAACCGGGGCAAGGCGTGCCGGTCAGCCCAGCGTGCCCGCAGCCGCAGCCGCAGCCGCTGCCGTCGGCCGGGTGGCGGGGGCCCGCCGGGCGCGGGGGCTGGTGCGGAGGACACATCGCCCACGGTAGGGGGTAGATCGCTTCCCCGGCAGGCGAACGACGGCCTCCACGGCAGGAATTGACGTGTGTGCCCGGCGCATAGCGGTGCGGCTGCGCTCAACAGGGACGGGTTCCGGGCGGCCGTTGCCTGACGTCGTCGTCGGCTAGCCTCGCACGGCCCACGGATGGCCCGGCCCGGAACCCAAAAAAATCCGACTGAGACGGAAACCGAGACGGGCAACGTCGAAGGGCACCGCTGCAAGCAGCGGGGCCCTTCGGCATCGTGCCCGGTGAGGCACTGGTGGAGGATACGAGATTCGAACTTGTGAGGGGTTGCCCCCAACACGCTTTCCAACTGTCCGCATTACAGTTCGAGGGTGTCCGTAGGGGTTCACGCGGCAGGTCAGATGGGTTGCGTGTACGGCAGCGAACGGTGGCGGCCGTAGGGGAACTGGACAACGATCAGGACAACGCGGCGACCGTCAGATGCGAGAAACGACCCTGACGAACTCTCTCCCCTTGTGGTTGCTGACCGAAGTCGAAGCCATGGCCATCAGCGTAGGTGAGTTCCACCTTGACGTAAGAGGCCGTTTAAGCGCAGAACCGCTGCGCCTGGCAGGCGGTGACAGCGCACCGCCTGCCTGGAGGACACGGACGGTTTGAGGCCGAGCGTGTGGTGGTCGGCCCCTGGCCTTCCGCTACTTCCACTCAAGACCCCAGACGTTCGAGTCCTTCTTCACGGGGGCCGTGAACCACTTCGCCCAGACCTTCTTCTCGTGGTACCTGCAGCGGGCGTCGAAGGAGTACGTGTACTTCGTGGCCAGGAACTTCTTCGACTCGTGGAACATCGTCATGCGGACCTTGGTCTTGCCCGCCTTGTTCCTCGCCGGGATCGAGTAGCTCCAGCTGCTCGACTTCGACCAGGACTTGCCGACGGTCACGCTGAACGACTTACTCGCCTTGGCGAAGATCACCCCGGCCTCGGCCTCGACCCCCCACGTGCCGCTGGCGCTCGTCGTGGCGGTTTTCGAGTGGTTGTAGGTGAGGTTGCCGCCGAGGTTGTCGTACACCCAGTCGCTGTGCAGGTTGGTCGACTTGCTCACCGTCGACTTGTTGGTGATGCGGTAGCTCTTGCCGGGAGACGGAGGAGGGCACGCGGCGGAGGCGGTGCCGGCGGTGACGGCGACAATGCCGGTCGCGACAACAGCCGTCGAAACAAGGGCGCTTGCAATTCTCAGCACGGATGAGTCCTTCCAAGGAAGCTCGTTGGTTCGGCTGAGGGTAATGAGATCTCGCGAAGAGGCGAAGTTCCGTTGTGCACAAGCATTTTGACGGTTCCTCATGCAACGGGACAAGGAGCGCGGACGGGGCCTCGCCGAGGGCGCGGGGGTGAGGGGATTGGCTCGCATTCGCACCGCTCCGCACCCTCACCCGCGACGCTTGAAGTGACCTACGTCTCAAAGCGGTGGTCCATGCGCTTTGCGGTATGGGAAAGGCCGGACCTCAATTTCTGCCAAAGTCCGCAGCCGTATACCCCCGCCCTTTGTCATGATCTGTGGTCCATGACGGCTCGGTCATTGAGCTGGGGCAAACGGGGGGCAAAGAATGCCGGTTGCAACAAATCGAAGAAGAGGTCACGGAGCAGGTCGTGAAACGGAGGGCGGAATGGAGCGCCGGAGTTGAGGGGTTGCGCACGGTCTGGGTGGCCGGTGGTCGTGAATGGACCGATGGCCTCTGCGACCTTGACGCCGTGGAGCAGCGTGTCGCGGAGGTCATCGAGCTACTGCGGGAGCTGATGGTCTAGCTGGGATCGCACCGCGGGCCCTTGTGCAGCTCATCCAGTACGAGCGCAAGATCCGGCGAGGTGTTCTTGAGCCCCGTCCACCGACCCATCACGGTGGCCGCGGCGTCAGCCAGGTCAGTGGGAAGGCCGGCCTCTTCGAGGGCATGCGCGGCTTCCCGCATTTCTGGTCCCCAGCGCCATGATCGAGCGGCGACCTTCGGGAAGTACGTGGTCTCTGCGAGGTAGTTGGTCGTATGTCCTTGGGCGATGTCCAGTAGCTCCGCCTCCACCCCGTGGTCACTGGCGAGAGCATAGGCAACGGCGGCCAGTGCGCGGCTGGCTTTTTGGTAGCTGCTGTACGACAGCTTGAGGGCGGATGCCTTCCCGATCCCGCCCGACAGGGGACGCGTCTGCGCGACGCTTCCGGCGAAGAGCTGGACGACTGCCGACAGAGCCTCGGTCGGTCCAGCAAGGTAGAGGCGAGGGCTCTTCGAATCCGACGGCGGAGACCCGATCACGGAGCCGTCCACAACAAGCGGAGGAAGACCGGACCGCCGACATGATGGAGGCGGCTCTCAGCTAAGACGGGATCACTGACAGAAGCGCACAATGTGGGGTACGGAGCCGAGTCACGCTCCGTACCCCACGCTGGCCGCGTGTGCCGAACCGCTTTGACGACACTTGCCGTTAGCAGTCAGCGAAAAGTGTGCCATTTCAACTGGCACGCTGGTGCTTTCTGCCTTTCGCCTGGTTCAGGCTCTAGCCCCACGTTCTCCCTATCGACCCAGAACCACTTACCTCGAAAGCGGGTGTCGCCGTCTTCCATGCGCACCAGGTATCGCTGTTTTTGGTCAGGGCCCACGGACCAGCACTCAACACCAACCTTTTTGACCAAGTCCTCCTCCGATGTTGAGGGCTCCCGATCATTTCGGTGAAGGAAGAGCTCCACCGCCCCGCCGCCCAAGGCCAGGAAGCCGGACGTTCTCGGCTGCCCCTCCGGCCAGGGCGCGAGCCCCGGAGACGGCGACGGGGACGGGGACGGGGGCGGAGACGAAGTCCCTGGCTTCCCTCCCACATCCTCTGGCATATTGCCCCCTGTTTCGTAGCACCCGTCGTCGCAGTAGTCGCCCTCTGTACCCGGGTCAGGTGAATTCCCTGGGTAGTAGTTGCGCCCCTTGATCTGGTTCTCGCAGACAGCAGTCCCGCAATGGTTCTCGGCCCGAGGGCCGGGCATATGCAGGTAGGCCACCACGCCGGTCATAACCGCCATGATGATGAGCGCCGCTCCTTTAAGAAGGGCTCTCCAGGAATCGGTGAGGTATGAGCGTTTGGGCAACTCCGCTTTGCACCGTGGTGTGCGGCGGATTGAGTGAGCGGTGGTTGCACGGAGGATGTTGTCGAGCGTGGTGTCCGACGGCTTACGCCGCCCGCTGGCGATGAGCGACAAGGCTGCCGGGCTGACATGAGCCTCGTTGGCCACCTGCCGCAACGTCTTCCCTGACTCCGCGAGCTCCTTCCGGACCGCGTTCGCCAGGTTCTTCTTACCCTCTGGAAGGTCGTCCGAAAGGGGCTTCATGCTGGTCGTCATTCGCCCTCTCCGTCCTCCTGCTTAACCTCCTTCGGGAGGGAGGGCAGCTGGATCCCTGGCATCTCGGCCCCGGCACTCCCACCCCCCGGACCGACCATGTCGCGGACGACGATGGCAACTGCTGTCACTGCCCCCAAGGCAACGGTCACCTGAACGCTGGCGGCGAGAACTAACACCAGCACCAGGCTGGCAGCCGCTCCGAAGGTGATCAGCCTCTGCATGAAGGAACGCCAAGGCACTGGGCGCTCAACTCCCCAAATAGACCCGGATTGCAAGTGGCCTCGGCTCTTGCCAGCCGTGCTTCGACCACAGCAACTATGGAACCCCCCAGGTACCCGAGGGGGGTAGATGCTGGGGGACCTTGTAAACACTTTCTCGGGGCCCTTGAGATGTGAGGCAGTTCAGGGCCCAATAGAACTGCTGAACGTCCCGACCCGGATGTGCGGCCAGAGGCCCCTCGTCTTGCCGCGAGGGGCCTCGCCGTCCGCACTGCAGGTCAGGCCCCCTGCACAAGGACAGTTGGGGTTCTTCGCTCGCCGGCCCAGGTGTAGCGCGCTGGAGGAAGGGGTTCGGCTTGGTGCCCAGGTGGCGTACGAGCTTGCTGAAGACTTCTGTCCCTTCGACGTAGAGGTGCAAGGCCTTTGCCCGTCGAGCCTGACGATGTGAGGCCGCGTCCCTTCGAGGACGTAGAAGACCGTCGGGTGATTGCAGGAGACAACCCCGGTCAACCCCTTCAGCCTCTTGCCGACGCGCCACAGTACGTAGGCGCTGGTGGATGGCGGCAAGGCACTGTGCGCGACGGACGTCCGGGATGCGCCGTGCGAGCTGACGTGAAGTTCACCGGGGAGCCGTAGCGGTACGGCTCACCTCCTGAGTGCCACCGTGATCCGTCTTGAGTGCCCTGAGAGTGCCCTCGGGTACGTGAGAAGAGCTGATTTCCCAGCTCAGGAAGTCAGCCGTCCACCCTGTGCGGGGGTGCCGCCCCTTCGGGCATGGTGCTGCGGGCCGGGCGGAGGGACCCCCTACGCTGGGCCGCCCCGTAGTCACCTGGAAGGAAACGCCATGTCCGGCTGGAACGCGCAGGACGTCCCCGATCAGAGCGGGCGCACCGCTGTCGTCACGGGGGCCAACAGCGGGCTCGGGTACGTCAGTGCGCGTGAGCTCGCGCGCAAGGGCGCCCGGGTCGTGCTCGCCTGCCGCAGCGAGGCGCGGGGCGCCGGGGCCGTGAACCGGCTCATGGCCGAAGTGCCGGGCGCGGACGTGGAGTTCATACGGCTCGACCTGGGGGAGCTGGACTCCGTAAGGGAGTTCGCGAGCGTCTTCGAGCGGGCACACGGCCGGCTCGATCTCCTCCTCAACAACGCCGGGGTCATGGCGCTGCCCCTCGGCCGTACCGCCGACGGCTTCGAGACCCAGTTCGGCGTCAACCACCTCGGGCACTTCGCGCTCACCGGGCTGTTGTTCCCGGTGATCGCCGAGACCCCCGGCGCGCGGATCGTCACCGTGTCGAGCATGGTCCACGCGCTCTCCGACCTCGACCTCGACGACCTCAACAGCGAGCACGGGTCCTATCGCAAGTGGATCGCCTACGCCCGGTCCAAGACCGCCAACCTGCTCTTCACGCACGAGCTCGCGCGACGGCTGTCCGGCGCCGGTTCCGACGCCGTCGCCGCCGCGGCGCACCCCGGGTACGCCTCCACCAACCTGCAGACCGCCGGGCCCCGACTGGAGGGGCGCAAGGGTGCCGAGCGGCTGATGGAGATCGGCAACCGCGTCTTCGCGCAGAGCGCCGAGGCCGGGGCCCTGCCGACGCTGTACGCGGCCACCGCCCGCGGAGTGCGGCCCGACACCTTCGTCGGACCGTCGTTCGCGATGTGGCGCGGCTCGCCCGCGACCTCCTGGCGGGCCCGCTGGACCCGCGACGACGCCACGGCGGAGCGGCTCTGGGCCGCCTCGGAGCGGCTGACGGGCGTCACCTACGAGGGGCTCAAGGGCTGACCGCGCAGCCGCGTCCCGAGGGAGACGACGGCCGGCGGGGTCCGGCGGCCGATGTGGGCCGACGGCCGGCGGGAATGGTCCGGACCGGCGGCCCGGACCGGATCAGGCGGCCCGCACCTCGTACGTCGCCACCCGTACCTCGTCGTCGTCCAGGCACCGCCCCGATTCCAGGTCGAAACGCTGCTTGAGCAATGGGGAGGCCACGAACGGGCGGCCCCGGTGGGTGCCGGTCAGCCCGCGGGAGAGCACCGCCGCCCCGCTGAACGGGTCACGGTTGTCGATGGCGTACGTCCGTCCCGCGCGGTCGGTGAACAGGGCGACCTGGCGGCCGTCCGGGAGAAGGGCGGCGACACCCCGTCCCGGGGTCAGCAGGGACAGCTCGCACACCGTGAACCAGTCGTCCTCCAGCAGGAGTTGGAGAGTGTGGGCTGTTGTCGTCCGGGTCGTCTCGGGTGCCAGGGTCATCGCTGGGCACTTCCTTCCAGGGCTTGCAGGGGCCGGTGTCCGATGGTCAGCAGCGGCAGGTCGGGCTTGATCTGGTCGCGTTCGGGAACGAAGCCGACGACCGGGTCGGGGGTGTCCGGGGCGTTCACGAACGACACGAACCGCCCCAGCTTCTCGGGGTCGTTGATGGTCTCGGCCCACTCGTCCCGGTAGTTGGCGACGTGCGCGGTCATCAGCGACTCCAGCTCCTCGCAGATGCCGAGGGAGTCCTCCACCACCACCTCCCGGACGTGGTCCAGGCCGCCGGGAATCCGCTCCAGCCAGGTCGAGGTGCGCTCCAGGCGGTCCGCGGTGCGGATGTAGAACATCAGGAAGCGGTCGATCAGACGGACCAGTTCGGCGTCCGGCAGGTCCTGGGCCAGCAGGTCCGCGTGACGTGGGGTCGCGCCGCCGTTGCCGCCGACGTACAGGTTCCAGCCGTTGGAGGTGGCGATGATGCCGAAGTCCTTGGACTGGGCCTCGGCGCACTCGCGGGCGCACCCGGAGACCGCCGACTTCAGCTTGTGCGGGGAGCGCAGACCGCGGTAGCGCAGTTCCAGGTCGATCGCCATCCGCACCGAGTCCTGCACGCCGTACCGGCACCAGGTCTGCCCGACGCAGGACTTCACCGTCCGCAGCGACTTGCCGTACGCGTGCCCGGACTCGAAGCCCGCGTCCACCAGCCGCGCCCAGATCAGCGGGAGTTGCTCCACCCGCGCACCGAACAGGTCGATGCGCTGACCGCCCGTGATCTTCGTGTAGAGCCCGAAGTCCCGTGCCACCTCGCCGATCACGATGAGCTTCTCGGGAGTGATCTCGCCACCGGGGATGCGCGGCACGATCGAATAGGAGCCGTTCTTCTGGAGGTTGGCGAGGAAGTGGTCGTTGGTGTCCTGGAGCGCGGCCTGTTCGCCGGCCAGGACGTAGCCGTCGGCGCCGATCGTCGGGGCGAGGGAGGCGATGACCGAGCCGACGGCCGGTTTGCAGACCTCGCAGCCGTCACCGCCCCGGGCGTCCTCACGGCCGTAGCGGTCGAGCAGCGTCCGGTACGAGGTGATCCTGAGGGCGAGGACGATCTCGTACAGCTCCTCGCGGGTCTGTGCGAAGCAGCCGCACAGGCCGTGGTCGACCTCGACACCGCTCGCGGTCAGTTCCTCGTTGACGAGCTGACCGAGGACCTTCACGCAACTCCCGCAGCCGGTACCGGCCTTGGTGCACTTCTTGACCTCGGGGACGTTCGTGCAGGAGTGCTCGGTGACCGCGCCGCGGATCGTGCCCTTGGTGACGTTGTGGCAGGAGCAGACGACCGCGGAGTCGGGGAGCGCGGAGGGGCCGAGGGTCACCGGGGCGCCCGCGCCCGCCGGCAGCACCAGTTGCTCCGGCGCGATCGGCGGCACCGAGCCGGTGAAGGCGCGCAGAGTGCCGTAGGCGTCCGCGTCGCCGACCAGGATGCCGCCGAGGAGCTTTCCGTCGCGGCCGATGACCAGCTTCTTGTAGATGCCCGAGCGCGAGTCCGCGTAGACGACGTCGAGACAGCCGACGGTGGCCCCGTGCGCGTCGCCGAACGAGGCGACGTCCACACCGAGGAGCTTCAGCTTCGTCGACAGGTCGGCGCCGGTGAAGCTCGCCTCGTCGTCGGCGATCGTGGCGGCGGCCGTCGCGGCCATCTCGTAGCCGGGCGCGACGAGTCCGTACACCCGGCCGTCGGAGGCCAGGGCGCACTCGCCGATCGCGAACACGGCCGGGTCGGAGGTGCGGCACCGCTCGTCGACCGTGATGCCGCCGCGCTCGCCGACCATGAGCCCCATGGCGCGGGCGAGTTGGTCGCGCGGACGCACTCCCGCCGAGAACACCACCAGATCCGTGGGGAGTTCGGACCCGTCGGACAGCTTCATCCCGGTCACGGCGCCGTCGTCGCCGGTCACGACCTCCTGGGTGCCCGTGCCGGTGTGCACGCTCAGGCCCATGTCCTCGATGGTGCGCAGCAGCGCCGCACCACCGCCGTCGTCCACCTGCACCGGCATCAGCCGCGGCGCGAACTCCACGATGTGCGTGGCCAGTCCGAGACCCTTGAGCGCGCCGGCCGCCTCAAGCCCCAGCAGACCGCCGCCGACGACCGCACCGGTCGTCGCCCGTGCCTTCGCGTACTCCTCGATGGCGAGCAGATCCTCGATCGTGCGGTACACGAAACAGCCCTCGGCGTCCTTGCCGGGGACCGGCGGCACGAAGGGGTAGGAGCCGGTGGCGAGTACGAGGGTGTCGTAGCCGACCGTCAGACCGGACCGGGAGGTCACGGTGCGCGCGGCCCGGTCGACCGACTCGGCCGGGTCGCCGAGGTGCAGCTCGATGCCGTGCTCCTCGATGAACTCCGCGTCCGTGAGGGAGAGTTCGTCCGGTGTGCGGCCCGAGAAGTACGAGGTCAGCCGGACCCGGTCGTAGGCGGGGCGGGGCTCCTCGCAGAGCACGACCACGCGGTGCGTGGCGGTCAGTCCGCGTTCGGCGAGCGACTCCAGGAAGTGCTGGCCGACCATGCCGTGGCCGACGAGCACGAGCGTGTGCGCTTTCCCGGCCGAGGCGTTCGGGGCTGCCGCCGTGCCTGTCGTCACGGTCGCTGCCGTCGCCGCCGTCATCGTCGTATGCGAGGTCATGACCACACCGTGAAGTGCCGGTGTTACCCGGTGGCATCACGTCTGTTTCCCGGGAGGAACGCTGCCCTCAGCGGGAGCGGGGCCGCGGTGTGAGGGCTCCCGGGGGCCGGAGTGGGACCCGGCCGGGCCGTGAGGCCTCGGGGAAGGCCAGGGGTACAGGATCGGGCACCGGCCACCGGCGGGTCCTCGCGGTCCTGTGCTACGGGGATTAATCGCAGCGCATCGGGCTTCAGTCCGGGGGTAGAGCGATTCTGATAGTTGCTCTGACTCGCAGGTCACATCGGGATTCTGCTGCTCGATGTACTGATGGACTATCGACGGCGGAGCACCGCCGGCCGATCCGGCGAAGCAGGAGCCTGGCGGCTAAAGTCGTTGCGCCCGCCAGCAGTGCTGGACGAGTTCCGGAACTCCTGGCGGAGCCTGCGAGGGCTGGCCCCCTTGAGGGAGTTGACCAACTTGGACAGGGCGGCCTTCGGCGGGAATTTCACGAGCAGTTGGACATGGTTGTGCGCGTGCAGGACGAAGGCACAGTGCCGCCCGGTACATATGTTCTGATACTCGTCTATAGTCCAACGGCAGTACGCTGGCCGGCATGCAGTTGAGGTACAGCTTCCGCCTGTACCCGAACGGTCCTCAGCGCACTGCGCTGGCGCGGGCGTTCGGGTGTGCGCGGGTGGTCCACAACGACGCGCTTCGCGCACGTGAGACTGCGCGCACCGCAGGCGAGCCGTTCCCGAAGACAGGGGACTTGTCCAAGCTGCTGATCACCGAGGCGAAGAGGACCGAGGAGCGTGCCTGGCTCGGCGACGTGTCGGCCGTGGTGCTCCAGCAGTCCCTTCGGGACCTGGACAGCGCCTACCGGAACTTCTTCGACGCTCTCAAGGGCAGGCGCCCGCCCATGGGTGCGCCCCGTTTCAAGAGCCGGAAGGATAACCGGCAGGCCGTACGGTTCACCGCCAACGCCCGCTGGAAGATCACAACCGGCGGAGACCTGTCGTTGCCGAAGATCGGCGACATACGCGTGACGTGGTCGCGCACACTGCCGTCCGTGCCGTCCACGGTGACCGTGGTGAAGGATGCGGCCGGCAGGTATTTCGCGAGCTTTGTCGTGGAGACCGAACCCGAGACGTTGCCTCGGGTGGCGTCCGAGGTCGGTATCGACCTGGGACTGTCGCACTTCGCGATCCTCTCGGACGGTACGAAGATCGAATCCCCGCGCTTTCTGCGCCGGGCCGAGAAGAAGCTGAAGCGGGAACAGCGACGCCTTTCCCGCAAGGCCAAGGGCAGTAACAACCGGGGAAAGGCCCGGTTGAAGGTAGCCCGCGCCCATGCGCAGGTCGCCGACGCACGGCGCGAGTTTCACCACCGGCTCTCAACGCAGATCATCCGCGACAACCAAGCGGTTGCCGTTGAGGACCTGGCGGTGAAGGGGCTCGCCCGTACGCGCCTGGCCAAGTCCGTCCACGACGCCGGATGGTCTGCGTTCGTGTCGATGCTGGAGTACAAGGCGGCCCGGTACGGGCGCACCTTCGTTCGCATCGGCCGGTTCGAGCCGACCTCGCAGGTCTGCTCGCAGTGCGGCGTCAAGGACGGCCCCAAGCCCCTCCACGTCCGCGTGTGGGAATGCGCGGCATGCGGGGTCGTCCTCGACCGGGACATCAACGCGGCGGTCAACGTCGCCAAGGCCGCCGGACTGGCGGTTTCAGCCTGTGGAGCGCAGGTAAGACCAGGACTGGTCCCGGCACAGCGCAGTGAAGCAGGAACCCACCGAGACGGTCGGACGACCGTGGCAGGAATCCCCGGGCCTTAGCCCAGGGAGCGGAAGTCAACTGGACTCGGTGAACTGAGCGCGTCGACGCCTGCACCGGGGACCCGTCGAGGCGAACCTCAGGAGTCGCTCAAGCTTCCCGGCCCCGTGCAGGGCACATCCAACGCGTCCCTTAGGGTCGCGATCATGCCCGACATATCGCTGACCATGATCCTTGTGCTGTGCGCCGCCGCCCTGGCGGCCGGCTGGATCGACGCCGTGGTCGGCGGCGGAGGGCTGCTTCTGCTGCCCGCCATGCTGCTCGGGCTGCCCGCCGGCACCCCGGCGGCGTTCGCGCTCGGCACGAACAAGGCGGTCGCGATCGTCGGCACCGCGGGGGCCGCGGCGACGTACGCGCGCAAGACACCCGTCGACGTGCGCCTCGCCGTACGGATCGGACTCGCGGCCCTCGCCGGTTCGACGGCGGGCGCGTTCGTCGCGGCCGGGCTGAGCACCGAGGTGCTCAAACCGGTCGTCATGGTCGTCCTGCTCGGCGTCGGCACCTTCGTGATCCTGCGGCCCGCCTTCGGCACGGCGCCGCCGACCACCCCGGTCTCCGCGCGCCGCGTCCTCGCCGCGATCGGGCTCGCGGGCCTCGGCATCGGCTTCTACGACGGGCTCATCGGCCCCGGCACGGGCACGTTCCTGGTGCTCGCCCTCACCGCGCTCCTCCACCTCGACCTGGTGACCGCCTCCGCCACCGCCAAGATCGTCAACTGCTGCACCAACGCGGGCGCCCTGGCCACCTTCGCCTGGAAGGGCACGGTGTTCTGGGAGCTCGCCGCCCTGATGGCCGTCTTCAATCTCGCGGGCGGCATGGTGGGGGCGCGGACCGCGCTCAAGCAGGGCAGCGGGTTCGTCCGGGCGGTGCTCCTGACGGTGGTGTTCGCGCTGGTGGCGAACCTGGCCTACCAGCAGTGGCTCGCCTGAACCTCAGCGGCTGCCCGTGAGATGGGCGAAGACGACCACGTTCCCCCGGTAGCCCGTCGTCTCCGAGTAGCCGCCGCCGCAGGTGATGACGCGCAGCTCGGGCCGGCGCGCGGCGCCGTACACCTTGGCGTCGGGGAAGGCGCGGGAGTCGTACACCTCGACCGCGTCGACGGTGAAGACGGCCGTTCTGCCGTCGAGCCGGTCCACCTCGACCGTGCTGCCCTTGCGGAGGGAACCCAGGTCGTAGAAGACGGCGGGGCCCTCCGCGTTGTCGACGTGCCCGGCCACGACGGCGGTGCCGCGCTCGCCGGGGCTGGTCCCGGCCTCGTACCAGCCGGCCAGGTTCTTCTTCCCGGCGGGCGGCACGTTCAGGCTGCCCTGCGGGGTGAGACCGAGGCCCATCAGCGGGGCGTTCACGCCGATCGCGGGGATGCGGATGCGGTCCGGCGGGGAGTGCGGCATCGCGGGGGCCACGGACCGCGCCCGGTCCCCGGCGGTCGCCGCCTGCGCCGCGGACGGCTGGGGCGGCGGGTGCGCCTCGGAGCCGCTGCGCAGCAGCCAGGCACCGGAGCAGAGGGCGACGACCGTGACCGACGCTATGGCGGCATTGCTGACCCGGCGCACGCGAGCCTCCTCACGGGTTCCTCTCCGCGGGCGGGACCGGCCGGCCCGGCGGCTGGGGGATTGCTGATGGTGCCGGTCCCTTCCCCCTCCGGGCCGCGAGGGGCGTCGGGCCACGGAGGGGGAGGGACGGCGGTACCGGCGGACGGACAGCGGAGGATGTCCGTCAGATCCCGTCGCCTCTCGCCCGGCGATGCAGGAGCCAGGTACCGCCCGCGGCGGCGACGGCCAGCGCCGCCACTCCCGCCGCGGTCTGAACGGGGTCGGGGCCCAGCGCGCCGCCGACACCCGTGTTCACATGCCCGCGCGGCTGGATCTGCTCGCGCGTGGAGGTCAGGGTCACCAGCAGGTCGCCGGTGACCCGTCGGCCGTGGGAGCACGTCGCGACGATCTCGTACGTCCCCGGCTGCGCGCTCGGCGGCACCCGGAACTGACCGATCGCGTCCTGCTCGTGCGCGCTGGCGGCGAGCGTGAACGTACCGCCGCCCACCGCGCCGGCGTCCCCGTTCGCCGTGCCGTCCGAGCCGCACGCGGCCGTGTTGACGGTGACATCGGCGCCCGGGACGACGGTGGAGGGGAACACCTCCAGACTTCCGGTGTCTCCGCCGTACACGGGCGCGGCGCCCAGACCCGCGGCGGCGACGGCGAGCGCGGTACCGGTCAGCAGACGTGCGGTACGTCGCATCGTGCTAGCTCCTCCGAGGGGGCGCGGCCCGCGACACCCCCAAGTGCCGCAGCGTCGGTCGTACCCCTGCTCTTCCGAGGTAAGTGGCACATGACCGCGCCCGCTCTCTGATGGAACGTCAGAAATGATGTGAACGGGTGTCGGACGGAGCGCCGGAAGAGGCGGAACCTTCGGCGTTCCGGCAGGTCACCGGCGTGCGCCCGGTGTGCCGCACGGAGAACCCGAAGGGGGCGGGGCCGGGAGTGTGAATGGGTGACCCCGCGTGAACGGGCGAGCCGCGTCAGAGGGTGAACGCGCGGCGCGGCCCGGGTGCGCCGGCCGAAGGTGCGCCGGAATGCGTGCCGGAGCATGTGCCTCGTCACGTCGTGGCGTCGGTCGGGCGCGATGATTTCGGAAGGCGGGTGAAGCGCCCGCTCGAACACGTTTCCACCGTTACCGCGAGGACGGGCGTGGACGTGAGTGTGTACCGGCCGGTGAAGGAGGACTAGGACCCGCCCGGCGCGGACATGCTCCGGACAAGCCGTGGGCAGGCGAACCTGACGGCGCCTGCCCACGGTGACCGGAGAGCGTCCGAGCCCGGAGAGCGTCCGAGCCCGGAGACCCTCCGAGACCGATCGCGTCCGGTACCGGTCAGCCCACGGAGACCGCCGACCAGGCCGCCGCCACGGCGTTGTACTCGGTGCCGCCCGCCCCGTACAGGTCCTTGGCCGCGTTCAGCGTGGCGGTGCGCGCGCCCGCGTAGTTCGTCGACGAGGTCATGTAGACCGTCAGCGCGCGGTACCAGATCTTGCCGACCTTGTCGTGGCCGATGCCGGTGACCGTGGCGCCGTTGCAGGTGGGGGAGTCGTAGGCGACGCCGTTCACGGTCTTCGCCCCGCTGCCCTCCGAGAGCAGGTAGACGAAGTGGTTGGCGACGCCGGAGGAGTAGTGGACGTCGAGGTTGCCGACCGAACTGCTCCAGCAGTCGGCCGAGTTGCCGTCCCTGGAGGGCTTGTCCATGAAGCGGAGGGCGGGCTTGCCGAACCCGGGGCGGACGATCTTCTCGCCGATCAGGTAGTCACCGGGGTCCGAGGCGTTGTTCGCGTACCACTCCACCATGGTGCCGAAGATGTCGGACGTGGCCTCGTTCAGGCCGCCTGACTCGCCCGAGTACGTCAGCGCGGCCGTCTTGGAGGTCACGCCGTGCGACATCTCGTGCCCGGCGACGTCCAGCGCGACCAGCGGCCCGAACGTCGAGCCGTCACCGTCCCCGTACGTCATGCAGAAGCAACTGTCGTCCCAGAAGGCGTTGTTGTAGTTGCTGCCGTAGTGCACGCGGTTGTACGACCCCTTGCCGTCGCCCGCGATGCCGTTCCGCCCGTGGACGTTCTTGTAGTAGTCCCAGGTCTCGTTCGTGCCGTACTGCGCGTCCACCGCGGCGGACGAGCGGTCCGAAGTCGTGCCCGCGCCCCAGTGGTTGTCCGCGTCGGTGAAGAGCGTCGCGGGCGCCCGGCTGATGCAGATCCCGAAGATGCACAGGTCCGTCTTGTTCGCCGCGTCGCCCGTGTACGTGTTCCCGCGCGTCGGGTCCTTCAGCTGGTACGTCGATCCGGACAGCGTCGTTTCGAGCGGAACGGTGCCGCTGTAGAGCGAGTTGCCGTCGCCCGTCGCCGTCTCGACGCTGTCCCAGGCGTCGATCCGCGCGCCGGTGCGGGCGTCGGTCACGGTCGTGCGGGCGACCGGGTTGCCGAGCGAGTCCTCCGCCACCGCCTCGGTGCGCCAGGCGAGCCGCGCAGCCCCGTGCAGGGCGTCGACGATCAGCCGGGGCTTCGCGGTCACCTTCTTCAGCGCCTCACCGGGGTTGGCGGCGCGCAGCGCGTTCACCGCCAGACCGGCCGCCTTCGCGCCGGACAGCTCGGGGGTGACGCTGGTCAGCGAAATGGCCTTCCCGGTCGCGCGGTTTGCGCCGCGGTAGGCGCCGTCCGGTGCCAGATGCACCACGAAGTCGCCGCCGAGCACCGGGAGTTCGCGGTAGGTCCGGTCGTAGCGCACATGCTGGGTGCCGTCCTTGTCGACGACGACGTCCCGGACGGAGGTGCGCTGCGCGGAGTTCAGGCCCAGGTCCGTGGCGTGGGCCGCCAGTGCCGAGACCGCGTTCTCGATCGCGGTGGCCCGGGTCGGCCGGGCGTCGGCGCTCGCGGCGGGGGCGAGTGCGGCGGCCAGCAGCGCGGCCGTCGTCACGGCCGCGCCGGCGGTGACGAGAGAGGAACCTCGGACGTGCCGTATTCGACTCATCGGTCTCCTTGGGAAGGTGCCTTGGGGAGGGCGCGTGGGGGGAGGGGCGCGTGGGGACGCGTGAGGAGGCGCTGAAAGCTGACTCAGATTTAAAGGTGCATGACATGTCATGTCCATAGGGCCTGCCGGGTGCGTGCGGGATGCGGCGAGAATCGTTTCCGTACCCTCACGAATGGAGGCGCTCATGGAATCGCCCGCCTGCCTGGCCGTCCTGACCACGACGGATGCGGCGGAGAAGGCCGCGGCGCTGGCCCGTGGCGCGGTGACGGCGCGCGTCGCGGCCTGTGCGCAGATCTCGGGGCCGGTCACCTCCGTCTACCGCTGGGAGGGTGCCGTGGAGACAGCCTCCGAGTGGCAGATCCAGTTCAAGACGACCGCGGCGCGCTACCCGGCGCTGGAGGCGTATCTCCTGGACGCCCACGACTACGACACCCCCGAGATCATCGCGACCCCGGTCGTCGCGGGAAGCCCGGACTACCTGCGCTGGCTGGAGGAGGAAACGGCCCCTTGAGTCCTTCGAGTCCCCTGAGTCCTCCGGACCTCCTCGGCGAAGCGGAACTTCCCTTCTTCGTCTACGGCACCCTGCGCCCCGGCGAGCACAACCACGACCTGTTCCTGCTCGGCCGGACCCGGTCCGAGGAGCCGGGGCGGATGCGCGGGCTCCTGCTGTACGCGGGGCCCGGATACCCGTACGCCGTCGAAGAGCCCGGCGGCGTGGTGAGCGGCGAACTCGTGACCGCGCGACCCGAGGCGTACGAGCAACTCCTCGCGGCGCTCGACGAGTTGGAGGAGTACACGCCGGGCGACCCGCGCAACCTCTACGAACGGGTCGCCCGTGACGCCGTACGAGCGGACGGCGTCACGCGCGTGCGGGCCTGGGTGTATGTCGCCGCCCCCGCGATCGCGGCCCGTCTGCGGACCGACGGCAAGCTGATCGAGAACGGGGACTGGCGCGGCGGCGGGGGAGACACCCCGGCGCGCCGGCCCGGCTGAGCGTGCCCGCGCGGGACCTACCGGTGAGCGGGCCCGCCCAGCGGGCTCGCGCGGGCCGGGCCTGCCCGCGCGGTCGGGGTGCACCCGCGCGGTCGGGGTGCACCCGTGCGGGTGGCTGTCCCGTGTGCCCCTGGTGGCACGGGCGTTCGCGCCCCTAGGGTCCGGCCATGACCGACCGCGACTTGACCAGGCGACGAATCCTCGCGCTCAGCGGGGCGGCCTTCGGCGCCGCCCTGGGTATCGGGCTCAGCTCCTGTTCCGCGGACCCGGAGCCGGGCGGACGTTCCGGTTCCGGGTCCGGTTCGGGCGCCGGCCCGACGCGGGCCCCCAAGTCCGACGATCGGACCGGGCCGGAGGGCCCGGGCGGGCACTGACCGGTACCGCGTCCCGGCACGCCGATCGGTACCGCGCCGCTAGCGGGCCGCCGCCAGCGCCCGGGTCACTCCGCGCTCCTTCGGGCCCAGGAAATGCGGATCCGGCTGGAACACCGCGTCCAGCGCGGCCTTGCCCGCCGCGAAGATCTCCCGGGTGCCGCCGTAGTACCAGGTGGCGTCGTGCTTGGCGTCGACGCCGATGCCGTACGAGCGGACGCCCGCCGCCTGGCACAGGGCCAGCGCTCGGCGGATGTGGAAGCCCTGGCTGATCAGGACGGCCTCGTGGACACCGAAGATCCTGCGGGCGCGGACGCAGGAGTCCCAGGTGTCGAAGCCGGCGTAGTCGCTGACGATCCGCCGCTCGGGCACCCCGTGCGCGGTGAGGTAGGCGCGCATCGCGTCGGGCTCGTCGTAGTCCTTGCGGCTGTTGTCGCCGGTGACGAGGACGACCTCGATCCGGCCGGCCCGGTACAGCTTCGCGGCGGCGTCCAGACGGTGGGCGAGATACGGGGACGGCTCGCCGTCCCACAGACCCGCGCCGAACACGATCGCGACCTCGGTGCGCGGGGCGTCCGCCGTCGTCCGCAGCCGGTCGCCCGTCGCCACGTACAGCCAGGTCGCCGGGAGCAGCGCCAGCACGCACAGGATCATCAGCGCCTGTACGGCCCGCCGTTGCCCCTTGCGCGTACGCGGCAGCGGCGGCAGGCGGAGCAGACGTGGTCTGCGGAAGCTCGGGCGCTTCGGGCGCGGCAGGCGCGGCATGATCGATGTCCCCCAGGTGTCGTCACTCGCGGCGGCGCGCGGGCGGTTCCGTCCGGCGCGCTCGCGCCGGCTCCGTCCGGCCCGCGCGGCGGATGGCGCTTCGGTTCCGGTTCGGCTCTAGATCGGCTCTCGGTCGTCTCTCGGTTCGGTCATCGGTTCGGTTCTCGCGCCGGATTCCGCGTCGCCGTTCGACAGCTGAAGACGCATCGTAAGGCCGTTCGGTTCGCTCCGGTGCGCCCGACCCCGGTCACCCGGAAGAGGGAGAGCCGCAGGTGGGAGCCCCTCACACCGGGTCGGCGCCGAATGGTGAACCGACGGAAAACACCCGACATACCCACGCAACGGCCCGGCAACCTCGTACCGCCAGGATCGCCCCATGACGGCCTCGAACCCCGCTCGCGACGCGTCCTCCCACCGCCTCGGCGGCCCGCCGCCCCGCGGCGCCCGCCTCGAAGGCCCCCTCGACAGTACGGCGCAGCTCATCAACCGGATCGCCGGCCAGCTCGGCAGCCAGCTCAGCCTCGTCTCCCTCGACGGCACCCGCCGCCCGCCGCCGCCCGCGCTGGTCCTGACCGCCCACGGCAGCCGCGACCCGCGCGCGCTCGCCACCGTACGCACCCTGGTCGAACGCGTCCGCGAGCTGCGCCCGCACCTGTCCGTGCGCCTCGGCCACATCGAGCTGAACGAGCCCCCGCTCCGCGACACGCTCGCCTCCCTGGCCGGCAAGGAGGACGCCGTCCTCGTACCGCTGCTGCTCGGCCGCGGCTACCACGTCCGGCGCGACATCCCCGAGACCGCGGCCGCGGTTCCCGGCCTGAACGCCCGCGTCGCCGGCCCGCTGGGTCCGCACCCGCTGCTCGTGGAAACCCTCTACGCCCGCCTCGTCGAGGCCGGATGGCGGACCAGGATGAGCGACTCCGCCCGCCGCGCGAGCGCCGTCGTCCTCGCGTCCGCCGGGTCCCGTGCCCCGGACTCGGCCGCCGACACCCGCCGCACGGCCCA
This sequence comes from Streptomyces sp. NPDC002742, assembly GCF_042888885.1. NCBI lineage: Bacteria > Bacillati > Actinomycetota > Actinomycetes > Kitasatosporales > Streptomycetaceae > Streptomyces > Streptomyces sp. NPDC002742. The sequence goes on along the minus strand of NZ_JBIAQF010000012.1, from coordinate 172,623 downwards.
ACTGCTCGCCGAACGCCTCGGCGTCCCGGTCGTCCCGGCGTACGCCTCCGCCGCCGCGCCCACCGTCCCCGCAGCCGTGCGCTCCCTCGCCGCCCGGGGCCGCCACCGGATCGCCGTCGCCTCGTACTTCACCGCACCCGGCCGCTTCGCCGCACAGTGCGCCGAGGCCGCCCCCTGGATCTGCGCCGAACCCCTCGGCGACCACCCGGCGATGGCCCGCCTCGTCCTGCACCGCTACGACCAGGCCGTCGCGGCCCCCGAGTCCGCCCAGGAGCGCACCCTGGTCCCGGCCTGAACCCGACGTTTCCTCGGGCGCCTGACACCGCGCCGTCGGCGACGGCGTCCCGATTGTCATTGCCTGCGTCTACTGTCACTACATGGAAGGCATGGCACCGAAGACCGCAGACCCCGCACCGCAGACACCACAGTCACCACAGTCACCGCAGACGTACGAGAACCACGCGGCTCCCCATGAGTACGACGTGTCGGCCGTCGAGCGCTGGGCCGTCGAGCCCGACAAACGCCCCGGCCGCACCGCCTTCCAGCGCGACCGCGCGCGCGTGCTGCACTCCGCGGCCCTGCGCCGCCTCGCCGGCAAGACCCAGGTCGTCACCCCCGGCACCCTGCCCCAGGTCCTCGGCCCCGCCGGAGCGGGCGGGGCGCCCATCCAGGTATGGGACGCCAGCCCGCGGACGCGGCTGACCCACTCCCTGGAGTGCGCCCAGGTGGGCCGAGAACTGGGCGCCGCCCTCGGCTGCGACCCCGACCTGGTCGAGGCGGCCTGCCTCTCGCACGACCTGGGCCACCCGCCCTTCGGGCACAACGGCGAACAGGCGCTCAACGAATTCGCGGAGGACTGCGGCGGATTCGAGGGCAACGCCCAGTCGCTGCGCCTGCTCACCCGGATCGAGCCCAAGCGCTTCGTGCGCAGCGACATGGTGGCCTCGGCCTCCGCCGCGGCGGACGACGACCTGGTCAGCGTCGGTCTCAACCTCACCCGCGCCGCCCTCGACGCCGCCACCAAGTACCCCTGGCCGAGAGGCGCCCGCCCCACCGACCCCAAGTCGCCGAAATTCGGGGTCTACGAGGACGACCGGCCGGTCTTCGACTGGATCCGCAAGGGCGCCCCCGGTTCGCGTACGTGCTTCGAGGCCCAGGTGATGGACTGGGCCGACGACGTGGCCTACTCGGTGCACGACGTCGAGGACGGTCTGCACGCCGGCCACATCGACACCGCCAGCCTGCACTCCGGACCGGAACGCCAGGAGATCTTCGCCGTCGCCATCGGGCGGTACGTGCCCGACGACACCGATCCGGCCGAGCTGGCCGAGGCCCTCGACCGGCTCCTCGGCCAGGAGTGGTGGCCGCACGGGTACGACGGATCGGCCGTCGCGCAGGCCCGGCTGAAGGACGCCACCAGCCAGCTCATCGGCCGTTTCTGCCTGGCCGCGGAGGGCGCCACCCGCGCCCGGTACGGCAGCGGACGCCTCACCCGGTACGCGGCGGAACTGGTCGTCCCGCGAGCCGCCCGGCACGAGTGCGCCGTCCTCAAGGCGGTCGCCGACCGCTACGTGATGCAGCGCGCCGAACAGGAGCGGCTCCGCGCCGACCAGCGGATCGTCGTCGCCGAGCTCGCCGAGGCGCTCACCGCCCGCGCCCCCGGGATACTGGATCCGCAGTTCCGGGCACTGTTCGACCACGCGGCCGACGACCGCGCCCGCAAGCGCGTGATCGTCGACCAGATCGCATCCCTCACGGATGCCTCGGCGCGTTCCCTGCACCTCAGGCTCACCACGCGTTCCCATGGGAGCGGACAACTGTGACCCTGCGTGGCCTGATCGGGCCACTACCCCTTCCCGCATCACGCTCCGTGCGGGACGCTCGCATATGGCGACATCCTTACGAGGAGGCATCAAGTGGTCGACGCGGATCAGACATTCGTCATCGTCGGAGGAGGCCTGGCAGGCGCCAAGGCGGCCGAGACGCTCCGAGCGGAGGGCTTCACCGGCCGCGTGATACTGATCTGCGACGAGCGCGACCACCCCTACGAACGCCCCCCGCTGTCCAAGGGCTACCTCCTCGGCAAGGAGGAGCGCGACAGCGTCTTCGTGCACGAACCCGCCTGGTACGCGCAGAACGACATCGAACTGCACCTCGGCCAGACCGTCGACGCGATCGACCGCACGGCCAGGACCGTCCGCTTCGGCGACGACGGCACCCTCGTCCACTACGACAAGCTGCTCATCGTGACCGGCGCCGAGCCGCGCCGCCTCGACATCCCGGGCACCGACCTCGCCGGCGTCCACCACCTGCGCCGCCTCGCCCACGCCGAGCGGCTCAAGGGCGTCCTCGCCGCGCTGGGCCGGGACAACGGGCACCTCGTCATCGCGGGCGCCGGGTGGATCGGCCTGGAGGTCGCCGCCGCGGCCCGCGAGTACGGCGCCGAGGTCACCGTCGTCGAACCCGCGGCGACCCCCCTGCACAACGTGCTCGGCCCCGAGCTGGGCCAGCTCTTCGCCGAACTGCACCGCGAGCACGGCGTCCGCTTCCACTTCGGGGCCCAGCTCACCGAGATCGTCGGCCAGGACGGCATGGTGCTGGCCGCCCGCACCGACGACGGCGAGGAGCACCCCGCCCACGACGTCCTCGCGGCCATCGGCGCCGCCCCGCGCACCGGCCTCGCCGAGGCCGCCGGCCTGACGATGGCCGACCGCGCGCACGGCGGCGGCATCGCGGTCGACGACCAGCTCCGCACCTCCGACCCCGATGTGTACGCCGCCGGTGACGTCGCCTCCTTCCACCACGGCCTCTTCGACACCCGGCTGCGCGTCGAGCACTGGGCCAACGCCCTCAACGGCGGACCGGCCGCCGCCCGCTCGATGCTGGGCCGCGGGACGGCGTACGACCGCGTGCCCTACTTCTTCTCCGACCAGTACGACGTGGGTCTCGAGTACTCGGGCTGGGCGCCCCCGGGGTCGTACGACCAGGTGGTGGTCCGCGGCGACGCGGGCAAGCGGGAGTTCATCGCCTTCTGGGTGAAGGAGGGCAGACTGCTGGCCGGGATGAACGTGAACGTGTGGGACGTCACGGACCCGATCCAGCAGCTGATCCGCTCCCGGGCCGCGGTGGACACCGAGGCGCTCGCCGACCCGCACGTTCCGCTGGAGAGCCTGGTCCCGTGAGCGGCGGAGCCCGGCCCCGTGACCGACGCGTCGCCCGGCTCCCGAACCGTCCGTGCCGGGGATTTCGGGGGCGCGCCCCCGGACCCCGGCCGGGTGGTCGCTCACCTGCCCCGGGAGTGTCGGTGCTGCCCCGTAGAATCACCACGTGGCAGGCAGGATCAATGACGAGGACGTGAAGGCTGTTCGGGACGCGGTCCCGATCGACGCCGTGGTGTCCGAGTACCTCCAGCTGCGCAACGCGGGCGGCGGAAACCTCAAGGGTCTCTGCCCCTTCCACGACGAGAAGTCGCCGTCCTTCCAGGTCAGCCCCAGCAAGGGACTCTTCCACTGCTTCGGCTGCCAGGAGGGCGGCGACACCATCACGTTCGTGATGAAGGTCGACCACCTCACCTTCTCCGAGTCGGTCGAGCGCCTCGCCGCCCAGGCCGGCATCACGCTGCGCTACGAGGAGGGCGGGTACAACCCCGCCCACCAGCGCGGCGAGCGCATCCGCCTGGTCGAGGCCCACCAGGCGGCCGCGAAGTTCTACATCGAGCAGCTCGACACCAGCCCCGAGGCCGACACCGGCCGCACGTTCCTCGCCGAGCGCGGCTTCGACCAGGCCGCCGCCGCCCACTTCGGTGTCGGCTACAGCCCCCAGGGCTGGGACCACCTCACCCGTCATCTGCGCGGCAAGGGCTTCACCGACAAGGAGCTGGTCCTCTCCGGCCTCGCCCAGGAGGGCCGCCGCGGTCCCATCGACCGCTTCCGCGGGCGCCTCATGTGGCCGATCCGCGACATCGGCGGCGAGGTCGTCGGCTTCGGCGCCCGCAAGCTGTACGAGTCCGACAACGGCCCGAAGTACCTGAACACGCCCGACACCGCGATCTACAAGAAGTCCCAGGTCCTGTACGGCATCGACCTGGCCAAGAAGGACATCGCCAAGAGCAGCCGGGCCGTCGTCGTCGAGGGCTACACCGACGTCATGGCCTGCCACCTGGCCGGCATCACCACGGCCATCGCGACCTGCGGCACGGCCTTCGGCGGCGACCACATCAAGATCCTCCGCCGGCTCCTGATGGACAACGGCTCGGCCCGGGTGATCTTCACCTTCGACGGTGACGCGGCCGGCCAGAAGGCCGCCCTGCGCGCCTTCGAGGACGACCAGAAGTTCGCCGCCGAGACCTACATCGCCATCGCGCCCGACGGCATGGACCCCTGCGAGCTGCGCCTGGCCAAGGGCGACGCGGCCGTCGCCGACCTGGTCGAACCCCGCACCCCGCTCTTCGAGTTCGCACTGCGCCAGATCGTCCTGCGCTACGACCTGGAGACCCCGGCGGGCCGCGCGGCCGCCCTCGACGAGGCCGCCCCGATCGTCGCCCGCATCAAGAACAGCGGCGCACAGCACGAGGTCGCCGTGCAGCTCGCCGGCATGCTCGGCATCCTCGACACCCAGTTCGTCGTCAAGAGGGTGTCCCAGCTGGCCCGTTGGGCCCGCGACCGCGGCGGCATGGGCCCCGCTCCGGCCGGCGGCCGACCCCAGCAGACCTACGCCGCCACCCAGGCGCCCACCGGCGGCGGCCCGGCCCTCACCCTGCGCAACCCGGTCTTCGCCACCGAGCGCGAGCTGCTCAAACTCGCCCTTCAGCGGCCGGAGTTGGTCGCCCCGGCGTTCGACGCGTACGGCATGGACGAGTTCACCGCGGCGCCCTACGCGGCGGTACGCCGGGCCGTCATGGACGCGGGCGGCGCCGAGTACGGCGTCCAGGACCCCCAGGAGTATCTGATCCGGGTCCGCGACGCCGCCCCGGACGACACGGTGCGCGCGATGGTCACCGAGCTGGCCGTCGAGGCGATCATGCGCAAGACCGTCGACGAGACGTACGCGGGAGACCAGCTCGTCATGGTCCGCCGCCGCGCCGTCGACCGCCGCATCCGGGACGTCCAGGGCTCCCTGTCCCGCCTCAGCGCGGGCGGCGACCCGGCCCAGCTCGCCGCCGTACAGAACGAGTTGTGGGTTCTCCAGCAGTACGGGCAGGCGCTCCGTGAGAAGGGCGCCGAAGCCCTCTGAGGCCGGACGGCGGGGTTCCGGGGATGTTCCGCGAGTGAACCGCCGGGACCGCCGGGGAAGGACGGGCGGTCCCGGTGGCCGGCGCACATGCCAATCCCGTGCGGGCTTCCTCAGGTTTCGTCCTGCCTGAACTGCGCACTCGTGCAGGACAGTAACCAGGCGGTCACGGACCGGACGCAAAAAGTCACCGCACGCCCCTCGTGGCAGCGATGTGTCGTACTCCACACTGGGTTCCGGTGCCTGAGTCCTCGGAGCGCGGCCGACCCGCACGCGACGGGTTCGCTATCCCCGCGGTTCCGCCAAACGACTACGGGATGGACAGCGGCGAGGCCGTCGACCCCATCCCCGACGTACCGCTGCCGCACGCCTCAGCAGCGACATTCCTGGAGGTCGCCCCCGTGCAGACCCAGACCCTCGCCCAGACCGACAGCACCATCGACACGGACGCGGATACCGACGTCGTCGCGGCGGTCCCCGCGCAGCGCCGTGCCGCGCACCACCCCGAGGCCGAGCCGGAGAGCCCCCCCGAGGCTCCCGGGGAGGCTCCCGGGGCGGAGGTGGAGGTGGAGACCGAGGCCGAGGCCCCCGAACCCGTGGAGCCGGTCCGAGGCCGCGCCGCCGACACCGGTGGCCCCTCGTCCGACCTGTTCCGCCAGTATCTGCGGGAGATCGGCCGGATCCCGCTGCTCACGGCGGCCGAGGAGGTCGACCTCGCCCGCCGCGTCGAGGCCGGGCTCTTCGCCGAGGAGAAACTCCGGCTCGCCCCCGACCTGGACAGCCAGCTCGCCCTGGACCTGGACAAGATCGTCGTCATGGGCCGGATGGCCAAGCGCCGGCTCATCGAGGCGAACCTGCGGCTCGTCGTCTCCGTGGCCAAGCGGTACGTGGGCCGCGGTCTGACCATGCTCGACCTGGTCCAGGAGGGCAACCTCGGCCTGATCAGGGCCGTCGAGAAGTTCGACTACGCCCGCGGCTACAAGTTCTCCACGTACGCCACCTGGTGGATCCGGCAGGCCATGTCGCGCGCGCTCGCCGACCAGGCGCGCACCATCCGCGTCCCGGTGCACGTGGTCGAGCTGATCAACCGGGTGGTCCGCGTACAGCGGCGGATGCTCCAGGAGCGCGGTTACGAGCCCAGTCCCGAAGAGGTCGCGGCCCATCTCGACCTGACCGGCGAACGGGTGAGCGAAGTCCTGCGGCTGGCCCAGGAGCCGGTGTCCCTGCACGCCCCCGTGGGCGAGGAGGACGACGTGGCCCTCGGCGACCTCATCGAGGACGGCGACGCGACCTCTCCGGTGGAGTCAGCGGCGTTCCTGCTGCTCAGGCAGCATCTGGAGGCGGTGCTTTCCACGCTCGGCGAGCGGGAGCGCAAGGTGGTCCAGCTCCGGTACGGGCTGGCCGACGGGCGTCCGCGCACCCTGGAGGAGATCGGCCGCATCTTCGGCGTCACCCGGGAGCGCATCCGCCAGATCGAGTCCAAGACGCTCAACAAGCTGCGGGACCACGCCTTCGCGGACCAGCTGCGCGGGTACCTGGACTGAGGCGGGAGGCTACCGGCGCGCCGGGACTCCCCGCGTACGGGAGGGTTCCCGTACGCCGGAAGGGGCCCGTGAACGGGAGGGCTCCGTACGCCGGAGGGACCGTGGTTCTCAGCCCCTCCGGCGTTCGGCAACCGGCCGCTAGTCGACCTCGGCGACCGCCTGCGCGAACTGGGCCTGGTACAGGCGGGCGTAGGCCCCGCCGGACTCCAGCAGTTCCGCGTGGGCGCCCTGTTCCACGATGGACCCGTCCTCCATCACGAGGATGGTGTCCGCGTCCCGGATCGTCGACAGACGGTGGGCGATCACGAAGGACGTCCTGCCGTGCGCCAGCTTCGCCATCGCCTTCTGGATCAGCACCTCGGTCCGGGTGTCGACGGAGCTGGTCGCCTCGTCGAGCACCAGGATGACCGGGTCCGACAGGAACGCGCGGGCGATCGTGATCAGCTGCTTCTCGCCCGCGCTGACCCCCGAGCCCTCGTCGTCGATCACCGTGTCGTAGCCCTCGGGCAGCGTACGGATGAACCGGTCGGCGTGCGCCGCGCGCGCCGCCTCCTCGATCTCCCCGCGGGTGACGTCCCGCGAGGCCCCGTACGCGATGTTGTCGGCGATCGTGCCCCCGAACAGCCAGGTGTCCTGGAGCACCATCCCTATCCCGGACCTCAGCTCGTCACGCGACATGGACGCCACATCGACCCCGTCGAGGGTGATCCGGCCGCCCGTGACGTCGTAGAACCGCATGAGCAGGTTCACCAGCGTCGTCTTGCCGGCGCCGGTCGGGCCGACGATGGCGACCGTCTGGCCCGGCTCCACCTTCAGCGAGAGGTCCTCGATGAGCGGCTTCTCCGGGTCGTACCGGAAGGAGACGTTCTCCAGCGCCACGCGCCCGCGCAGCTCCTCGGGACGGGCCGACACCTTCGGGTCCGCGTCCTGCTCGTCCGCGTCGAGGACCTCGAAGACCCGCTCCGCCGACGCGACACCCGACTGCACCAGGTTCGCCATCGACGCGACCTGCGTCAGCGGCATCGAGAACTGGCGGGAGTACTGGATGAAGGCCTGCACGTCACCGATCGACAGCGAGCCCGAGGCCACCCGCAGACCGCCGACGACGGCCACCAGGACGTAGTTCAGGTTCGACACGAACATCATCAGCGGCTGCATGACACCGCTGTTGAACTGCGCCTTGAACCCGGCCTCGTACAGCTTGTCGTTCTGCTCGGCGAACAGTGCCGCCGACTCGTCCGCCCGCCCGAACACCTTCACCAGGTTGTGGCCGGTGTACATCTCCTCGATGTGGGCGTTGAGCTTGCCGGTGGTGCGCCACTGCTGCACGAAGTGCGGCTGCGAGCGCTTGCCGACCCGGGTGGCCACGACGAACGACAGCGGCACCGTGACCAGCGCGACGAGCGCGAGCAGCGGCGACACCCAGAACATCATCGCGAGCACGCCCACGATGGTCAGCAGCGAGTTGACGAGCTGGCCCATCGACTGCTGGAGGGTCTGCTGGATGTTGTCCATGTCGTTCGTCGCGCGGCTGAGGACCTCACCGCGCTGGCGCTTGTCGAAGTACGACAGCGGCAGCCGCGACAGCTTCGCCTGCAGGTCCTCGCGCATGCGGTAGACGGTCCTGTTGACGGACCGGTTCACCAGCCGCGTCGCCACCGCCATCAGCAGGCCGGCCAGCAGGAACGTGCACAGCGCGAGCAGCAGGACGTGCCCGACGGCGGTGAAGTCGATGCCCTTGCCGGGGGTGAAGTCCGTCCCCGAGAGCATGTCGGCGACGGCGCCCTTGCCGTTCGCGCGCAGCGAGTCGAGGGCCTGGGCCTTGGTGGCCCCGGCCGGCATCTGGCGTCCGACGATCCCCGAGAAGACCAGGTCGGTGGCCCTGCCGAGGATCTTCGGGCCGACCACCGAGAGCCCCACGCTCAGCACGACGGTGACCAGCATCACGTACAGCGTGGCGCGCTCGGGCTTGAACTGGGTGAGGAGCCGTCGGCCCGACACCTTGAAATCCATCGAGCGCTGGTCAGGGCCGGTCCCGGCCATCATGCGCCCCATAGGCCCGGCCATCAGGCGGCCTCCGCTTCCGTCAGCTGGGAGAGCACGATCTCCCGGTAGGTCTCGTTGTCCGCCATCAGCTCGTGATGGCGACCGCTGCCGACGACCCGGCCCTCGTCGAGGACCACGATCCGGTCGGCCTCCCTGATGGTCGACACCCGCTGGGCGACGATCACCACGGTCGCCTCCGCGGTCTCTGCGGTGAGGGCCGCGCGCAGCGCCGCGTCCGTCGCGTAGTCGAGCGCCGAGAAGGAGTCGTCGAAGAGATAGATCTCGGGGCGCTGTACGAGGGTGCGTGCGATGGCCAGGCGCTGACGCTGGCCGCCGGAGACGTTGGTCCCGCCCTGCGCGATCGGCGAGTCGAGACCGTTCTCCAGCTGTTCGACGAAGCCCTTGGCCTGCGCCACCTCCAGCGCGTGCCACAGTTCCTCGTCGGTCGCCTCCGGGTTGCCGTACCGCAGGTTCGTGGCGACGGTCCCGGCGAACAGGTACGGCTTCTGCGGGACCAGTCCGACGGTCCTGGCCAGCAGCTTCGGCTCGATGGTCGCGACGTCCACGCCGTCGACCAGCACCTGGCCGTCGGTGGCGTCGAACAGGCGGGGGATCATGCCGAGCAGGGTCGACTTCCCGCTGCCGGTCGACCCGATGACCGCGGTCACCTCACCGGGGCGCGCGACCAGGTCGACGGACTTCAGGACCGGCTCCTCGGCGCCCGGGTAGCGGAACCCGGCCTCGCGGATCTCCAGGTGGCCGTGCCTGCGCAGCTCCAGGACGGGCGCGAGGGGAGGGACCACGCTGCTCTCGGTGGACAGGACCTCCTGGATGCGCTCGGCGCAGACCTCCGCGCGCGGCACCATCATGAACATGAAGGTGGCCATCATGACGGACATCACGATCTGCATCAGATAGGCCAGGAACGCGGTCAGGTCGCCGATCTGCATCTCGCCGCTGTCGATGCGGTGGGCGCCGAACCAGACGACCGCGATGGACGACAGGTTCACCACCGTCATGACGATCGGGAACATCAGGGCCAGCATCCGGCCGGTGGCCAGCGACGTCTCGGTGAGGTCGGTGTTGGCGCCCTTGAAGCGCTCCTTCTCGTAGCCGTCGCGCACGAACGCGCGGATCACGCGGTTGCCGGTGATCTGCTCGCGCAGCACCCGGTTCACGGTGTCCAGGCGCACCTGCATGGTGCGGAACAGCGGGCGCAGCCGGCGCACGATGAGCGTCACGCAGATGCCGAGGGTCGGCACCACCGCGACGAGCACCGCGGACAGCGGGACGTCCAGGCCGAGGGCCAGGATGATGCCGCCCACACACATGATCGGTGCCGACACCAGCAGGGTGAACGTCATCAGGGCGAGCATCTGCACCTGCTGGACGTCATTGGTGGTGCGGGTGATCAGCGACGGCGCGCCGAAGTGGCCCATCTCACGTGCCGAGAAGGACTGGACGCGGTCGAAGACGGCGCCCCGGATGTCCCGGCCGACCGCGGACGCCGTACGGGCGCCGTAGTAGACGGCCCCGATGTTGCAGACGACCTGGGTCAGCGAGATGCCGATCATCAGGGCGCCGAAGGTCAGGATGTAGCCCGTGTCACCCTTCACGACACCGTTGTCGATGATGTGCGCGTTCAGGGTGGGCAGGTAGAGCGTGGCGCAGGTCTGCAGGAACTGCAGCAGCACCAGCAGGGCGATGGGTTTCTTGTACGGACTGAGGTGGGTCCGCAGGAGTCGTATGAGCACGCGGGGTCTCTCGGAATCGTCGGTGGCGGGGTGATCGGCAGGCGGTGGATGGTGCACCACCCCCTATCGTCGGGCACTCCACCCGCGTTACCTCAACCGATTAACCCAAGTGCGGTCCAAAAAAGGAGCCCGCCTCCGCCTTCGGACGTACGCCCGCGGAGGGGTTACGGCCGGAACGCCCCCGGATGCGTCTGTTCGCGTACGGTCACGTACTGCTGTCGTACGGCCTGCCCCACGGCGAGTTCGTCACCCGGCTCCAGCACCTGGGCGACCGGACCCTGCCAGGCTGGCGGGGTCCGCGGGTCGAGGGTGCCCTGCGAGGCGCCGAGGGCCCAGGCCGCCTGACGGGCCGCGCCGAGCGCCGCGTAGTCGGCGGGCTGCGGTACGACGACCTGGGCGCCGAACAGCGCGGGCGCGACGGCCTGGACGGCGGGCAGCTCGGCGGCCTGGCCGAGCAGGAATATCCGGCGTACGTCGACACCCCGGCCGCGCAGCACGTCGAGCGCGTCCGCGAGCCCGCACAGCATGCCCTCGAAGGCCGCCCGCGCCATGTGCTCGGGCTTCATCGACTCCCGGCGCAGGCCGGCCAACGTGCCCGCCGTGTGCGGCAGGTTCGGGGTGCGCTCCCCCTCCAGGTACGGCAGGAGGACGAGCCCGTGGGAGCCCGGTGTCGACTTCATCGCCAGGTCGGACAGGCTCTCCAGGTCGGACACGCCGAGGAGCTCGGCGGCCCCGCGCAGGGCCCGTACGGCGTTGAGCGTGCTGACGACCGGAAGATGCATGCCGGTCGCGTCCGCCAGAGAGGTGATCATGCCGGTGGAGTCCACCAGCGCCTCGGTGTGGACGGCCATCACGGAGCCGGAGGCGCCCAGCGACACCACCGCGTCGCCGAGCCCGATGCCGAGCCCGAACGCCGCCGCCATGGTCTCGCCGGTCCCGGCGGAGATCAGCAGCCCCTCGGGCGTGGTTCCGGCGGCCTCGGAGGGGCCGAGGACGTCCGGCAGCCCGGCCTGGTGGCCGAGCGCCAGTTCGATGAGGTCGGGCCGGTACGCGCCGGTCGCCGCCGACCAGTACCCGGTCCCCGAGGCGCCGCCCCGGTCCGTGGTCCTGCGTACGGGCCGGCCGAGGAGCTGCCACACCAGCCAGTCGTGGGCCTGCAGCAGCATGCTGGTGCGCCGCGCGGCCTCGGGCTCGGTCTTGTTCAGCCAGCGCAGCTTGGTCACCGGCTGCGCGGCCTGCGGGACGCTGCCCACCGCCTGCGCCCACGCCTCGCGGCCGCCGAGCGCGTCGATCAGATCGGCCGCCGCGACCTGCGCCCGCTTGTCACCGCCGACCATCGCGGGGCGCACGGTGTTGCCCTGCGCGTCCAGCGGGACGAGCCCGTTCTGCTGGGCGGACACGCCGATGGCCTGTACGCCTTCGAGGAGCCCGCCTCCCGCGGCCTCGCCCAGGGACAGCAGCCAGGCCTGCGGATCCACGTCGGAAGGACGGCCGCCACCCTCGCCGCCGTCGACCGGATGTGGCGCATAACCCTGCCTCAGCACGGCACCCGTCTCGGTGTCGCAGACGACGATACGAGTGAAATCGGGCGCACTGTCCAGCCCGGCGACTATCCCCATGGCGGAAATTCTGCCGTACGACGGGGCTCGGCGGCGCCGGGCCGTCACACAGGACCCGGCGCGCCCAACGGTCCCTAGGTATTACTGGTGCCCCAGTCGTCCTCGCCGGTGCTGCCCGCGTTCCGCTCCCGCAGGGAGCGCACCCGGTCCGTGACCGAGTCGGGGACGCGGTCGCCCACCTTCTCGCTCACGGTGTGCAGCGCCTTGCCCGCGATCTCGCGGCCCTGGTGGGCGGCGGTCTCCGCGGTGTTGCGCACGGCGGGGTTCTGCGCGACCTGGCGCATGGACTTCTTCAGCTGTTCGTAGCGCTCGCGCCCGGCCCGCGTGCCGAGCACGTAACCCAGGGCCAGTCCGGCGACGAACGTGAGCCGGTAGCGCATGACGGCCACCCTTCCCTTGCGTCGGCATCGGTACGGAGGGAACCGATTGGCGGAGCACCCCCCTGCTTGCGCTAATGTATGTGTCGCAGCGGGCGCACGCTTCCTGGCGAATACCCAGGTAGGTGCGTTCGATGCAAAGATCAATCCTCCGTAGCTCAATTGGCAGAGCAGCCGGCTGTTAACCGGCAGGTTACTGGTTCGAGTCCAGTCGGGGGAGCTCGATCTCCTGTAGCTCAATTGGCAGAGCAGCCGGCTGTTAACCGGCAGGTTACTGGTTCGAGTCCAGTCGGGAGAGCAGTGAAAGAGGGCCCTTCGGGGTCCTTTTTCATGCCCGCGGGAGCCGCCCAGGGCATGCCGAAGTCGTCATGGTCGCGCGATGCCGACCATCCGAAGCAGGAGATCGTATGAGCGGCTATGCTGCGGCAGACGGCGCGCACAAATGTGCGCGGCGCGCCGTAACGGGGCGGTAGCTCAGCCGGTTAGAGCAGCGGACTCATAATCCGTCGGCCGTGGGTTCGAGTCCCACCCGCCCCACTACGCGCTACGCGTGCAGAATCGATGTGACCAGTAACTTCCCTGACTGGTCAGGCGAGTTGAGGGCCCCTGCGGGCGCCCCGCCCGGTCGCGGTCTCATGATCGTCAGGGCCCGCCGGAGGCCCGTGCCCCGGCCAAATCCGTTGTCACCCGGACGGCCTGACCGTCCCTCGGCTGGAGCACACCGTCAACGGCTCCGCCCCCTCCCCGAAGCGGCTTGCGGCGCACCGGGAGGCGTTCCCGAAGAGCAGAGTTCCGTCGCGTACTGAACCCATCCGATGTTGGCGATGTACGCTGAACGCATACATCGTGGATGTCGGGAGGTGGTGGCTCGATGTCGGTCACACAGATCGATCTCGATGACGAGGCGCTGACTGAAGCCATGCGGCTCATGGGCGCCACGACGAAGAAGGAGACCGTGAACGCGGCCCTTCGGGACTACGTGGCCCGGATCAAGCGGCTCGAAGCCGCCGAGAAGCTCGCCGCGCGGGGCGCGAGAGGCGAGTTCGAGCAGGCGTCGGCGGCGCGTGACGCGTCGAAGCGCGCCCGGCTCGCGGCCTTCGAGTGATCACGTATCTGCTGGACACCTCCGCTCTGTGGCATCTGTTCCGCACCCCCGGGGCGCTGCGCCCGTGGGAGGGACACATCGCTGCCGGGGTGTTCCACATCTGCGAGCCGACCCGTACCGAGTTCCTCTACTCGGCCACCAGCCCCTCCCACCGGGATGAGCTCGCGGAGGAGTTGGACGCGCTCTGCCTGCTCTCTCCGGTTCCGAAGAGCGCCTGGCGTTGGGTCGACACCGCCCAGTACAAACTCACTCAGCGGGGCCAGCATCGCGCGGCAGGTCCGATCGACCTGCTGGTGTGTGCGACAGCGGTCCACCACGGCCACACCGTCCTTCACGTGGACAACGACTTCGCGACGGTGGCCGGAGTGCTCAAGGAAGTGCAGCAGCGAGACGCGCGAGCCTGATCTCCCGGCGCCGGTCCGCTTGTCGGGCTGTCGGAGTTTCGTTGACCGACGACCACGTCACTACCCCGGGGCGAACTCGGTCGGTCCCCTGAGTGCGGCTGCCGCGCCGTGCGGATCCACGAGCCGTGCGGCAAGGGTGGCCTCCGCGAGCCGTGCGGCGGCGTCCGCAGCCCACCCCGGCAGGCCGACGACCTTGACCGGCTGCACGAGGCGTCTCCCTACGGGCTGTTGAAGGACCCCGCGGCATCCGGAACGTGGCCCTGGCAGTCCACGAGGGGGTCCTGTGCGGCCCGCGCTTGTTGCGGCGACCCACTCGGTGGCCACTCCCGATGGGTTTGTCGGCGACCTCGCTGTGGTCCTCCCCGCTGCCCTGTCCGTGGCCCTCCCGGAGATCCTCGCGGCGGCCCCCGTCTGCGACCCGCTCAGCGGCCTGTCCCTGCCCTGACAGCGGCAGGCCGACCCCTTACACGCTCCGACAGCGGGACGAAAGACGGCGTGGCTAGTTTCGTCATCGTCAACCGCGGACGTGTTGGTCCGGGGTGCACGACTACGAGATTCCGGGAGCGTCGGCGCGAGTGGCGCCGCGCCACCGGTAGGGGGGTTAGCCACCGATGACGGTGTCAACAAGTACCTTTGCGTCCGGTGTCCGGGCACTGGAGTTCGTCCGGTCCGTCGACCGGCGTCTCCTCCATCGCCGGGCCCTGTCGGAAGTGTTCCTCACCGACACCACGGCGGTGGACGGGCAGAGCTTTCTCGCGGGCGCCCAGCTCCCTTCCTCGCACGCCTACTTCACCGACCACATCGGTCACACGGTCGTCGACCCGATCCTGCTCCTGGAGTGCGCCCGGCAGGCCGAGACGTACGGCGCGCACACGCACCTCGGCGTCGACGGCGACACGAAGTTCGTCCTGCAGTCGTGGTCCATGCGGCTGCCCGGCCTGTTCACCGCGTACTCCGGCGACCCGGCGGAGCTGACCGTGGAGGTCACGACCGACCGGCCCGCCGACGCGACCGCGCCGGCCCGGTCCGTCGCCTATGGGATGCGCTTCCTGCTCCTCGGCGAGGAGGTCGGCGAGGCCCGTATGGCGGTCGGCTACCTGTCGTCGGGGACGTACTCCTTCGTCCGTTCGAAGCGGCGCGGCAGTCCGCCCGTCTCGTCCGACGACGTCGCGACCGTCCCGGCGACGGTCGCCCCCCAGGACCTCGGGCGCGCGAACCCGGTCAACGCGCTGCTCGTCGACCCCGTGCGCGACGGCGACGGAATCTCCGCCGGGGTGCGGATCCCCAACGACAACCCGAGCATGTTCGACCACGCGCAGGACCACCTGCCGGGCATGGTGCTCACGGAGGCGGCGCGGCAGGCCGCCCTGCTCGCCGGCGCCCGGCTCCTCGGCCGGCCCGCGGAGCGGACCACGCTGGTCGGCTTCGACCTCGGCTTCGCCAAGTTCGCCGAACTCGACGCGCCGACCACGGTCAGCGTGGTGCCCGACGGCGGCGACGGGGTCCAGGCCTTCCGGATCGCCTTCCGGCAGAACGGCGAGGAGGTCGCGTCCGGCACCGTGGAGACCACCGCCGTCCCCGCGTCGCACCGGAGCGCCCGGTGAGCGGACGGGCCGCCGTACTGGCGGGACTCGGAGGCTGGCTGCCGCCGACGCGGATCACCAACGAAGACCTCGCCCGGCGGTTCGACACCTCGGACGAATGGATCACCACCCGTACCGGGATCCGGCAGCGGTTCGTGGTCCCGCCCGGCCTGTCCACCTCGGACGTGGCGGTCGAGGCCGGGGCCCGGGCACTCGCCTCGGCGGGTACGGAGTCGGTGGACCTCCTCGTCCTCGCCACGAGCACCCCGGACCATCCGTGCCCGGCCACGGCGCCGGAAGTGGCCAGCCGGCTCGGGCTCGGAGAGATACCCGCGTTCGACGTGGCCGCCGTGTGCACGGGGTTCGTGTACGCCCTGGCGACCGCGTCGAGCATGATCCGGGCGGGGATCGCCGACAGCGCCCTGGTGATCGGCGCCGACACCTTCTCCACCATCCTCGACCCCGGGGACCGTACGAACAGGGCGATCTTCGGGGACGGCGCGGGAGCGATGGTGCTGCGCGCCGGAAGTCCGCGCGAACGCGGCGCGATGCTCGGGTTCGACCTGGCCAGCGACGGTTCCCAGGCCGACCTGATCACGGTGCCGGGCGGCGGGTCCGAACACCGCTCGAAGGGCCTCACCGAACCGGGTGACGAGTTCTTCACGATGCGGGGCCGTTCGGTGTTCCGCAACGCCGTGACGCGGATGAGCGAGTCGTCGCGGCGGCTGGCGAAACAGCTCGACTGGCCCGTCGAGTCCGTCGACCGGCTCGTCGCCCATCAGGCGAACATCCGCATCCTGACCGCCGTGGGCAATGAACTCGGGCTGCCCGAGGAGAAGTTGGTGGTCAACCTCGACCGGGTCGGCAACACGGTCGCCGCCTCCATCCCGCTGGCGCTGACCGACGCGGTGCACACCGGCTCGATCGCACCGGGACACCGGGTGCTGCTGTGCGGCTTCGGCGGAGGCCTCACCTGGGGGGCCGCGGCCCTGGAGTTTCCCGAGGTGTCCGTCGAACCACTGCCGGGTCCCCCGGCGCCTGCCGAATCCACCTGCACGAACCGAACGAAGTGAACGAAGGAAGCGCAAACATGAGTGCTGTACAGGAAAAGCTGACCGGTCTGCTCGTCTCCCAGCTCGGCGTGCCCGCAGCGAAGATCGAGCCGGACATCTCCTACAAGGACCTCGCCCTCGACTCGCTCGCGCTGATCGAGCTGACCATGATCATCAACAGGGAGCTGGGGGTCGACCTCACCGACGACGAACTCCAGGGCGAGACGACCATAGGGGAGACCGTCGAGCTCATCGAGTCCCAGGGCGTGCGCGCGTGACCCACCCCTCGAACGGGGCCGTGGCGATCACGGGTGTCGGACTCGTGACCGCCGCCGGCCTCGACGCGCGGACGAGCTGGGAGCGTGTGTGCTCCGGCCGGCCGACCGCCGCCTTCGATCCCGGACTCGCCGGTCTCCCGGTCGACTTCTCCTGCCGTGTGCCGGGCTTCGACGCCGGGGAGTTGCTCGGGCCGGGCAACGCCTGGCGGCTGGACCGCTTCACACAGCTGGCGATCGTCGCCGCCCGCCAGGCGGTGGCCGACGCGGGCCTCGACCCGGAGAGCTGGGACGGCACCCGCGTGGGCGTCATCATCGGCAACTCCCTCGGCGGTACGGGAACGTGGGAGCAGCAGCACCGCCGCTTCCTGGAGGACGCGCCCAAGAGCGTCTCCCCGCTGATGATCCCCATGGGGATGTCGAACATGGTCGCGGGCCACACGGCCATCGACGTCAAGGCGTTCGGGCCGAGCATGGTCACCGCCACCGCCTGCGCGTCCGGCTCCAACGCCATCGGCCTGGCCCGGGACCTGCTGCGGTCCGGGACCTGCGACGTGGTGCTCGCCGGCGGAGCCGAGGCCGCCCTGACGCCCGCGACCATCACCGGCCTGACGCGGATGGGCGGGCTCTCGGGGCGGCGCGAGGACCCGGGCGCCGCGTCCAGGCCGTTCGACGCGGCGCGCGACGGCTTCGTCGCGGCGGAGGGCGCGGGGATCCTCGTACTGGAGCGGCCCGAGGACGCGCGGGCGCGCGGCGCCTCGGCCTACGCGAACGTGATCGGCTTCGGCTCGTCGACGGACGCGTACCACGCCACCGCTCCCGACCCGAGCGGAGCCGGGATGGAGCGCGCCCTGCGCGCCGCCCTCGCCGACGCGGGCGCCGGGACGGACGAGGTGGACCACGTCAACGCGCACGGCACCTCCACCCCGCTCAACGACGTCGCCGAGGGCCGCGTGCTGCGCCGGGTCCTGGGCGAGCGTCCGCTGGTCACCTCGACCAAGGGCGTCACGGGCCACGCGCTCGCCGCCGCCGGCGCCATCGAGGCCGCCTTCACCGCGCTGGCGCTGCGCCACGGCGTGGTCCCGCCGACGGCCAACCTCACCGAGCTCGACCCCGAGATCGACCTCGACGTCACGAGGGGCAAGGCGGCAAAGGCCGACCTGGAGGTCGCGGTGAGCACATCACTCGGTTTCGGCGGCCACAACGCCGCACTCGTATTCGCGGCTGTCTGAAGAGAAAAGGAGGAAACGTGCGCCTGAGGAATCTGGGCAACACGGGAATCAGGATCGGTGGCGTCGGCCTCGGGTGCATGGGCATGAGCTGGCTCTACCAGGAGTCCGCCCGGGACGACGAACGCTCCATCCGGGTCATCAACGAGGCACTGGACCTCGGCGGGAACCTGCTGGACACGGCCGATCTCTACGGAGCGGGCCACAACGAGACGCTGCTGGGCAAGGCCCTCGCGGGCCGCCGGGACGAGGCGGTCGTCGCGACGAAGTTCGGCATCGTCCTGGACGACCTCCAGCACCGGGCGGCCCACCGCGACAACTCACCGGCCTATCTGCGTACGGCGGTCGAGGCCAGCCTGCGACGGCTGAACATCGATGTCATCGACCTCTACTACGTCCATCGCATCGACCCCGCCGTCCCGCTCGCGGAGACCTGGGGCCTGATGGCGGAGCTCGTCGACGAGGGCAAGGTGCGCTGGCTCGGCCTGTCCGAGGCCACCGTCGCACAGGCCCGCGAGGCGCACGAGATCCACCCGGTGACCGCCGTCCAGTCCGAACTCTCGCTGTGGACACGCGACGCGCTGGAGGGCGAGTCGGGCGGGATGGTCGGCTGGTGCGAGAGCGTGGGGGCGAGCTTCATCCCGTTCGCGCCGCTGGGCCGCGGCTTCCTCACCGGGACGCTGCACGCCGGCCAGTTCGAGGACAGCGACTTCCGCACCGCCAACGAGCGCTTCCACCGCACCGCGATGGAGGCGAACCAGCGCATCGTCGACGTGATCCGGGAGGTCGCCGACCGACGTTCCGTCACGCCCGCCCAGGTGGCCATCGCCTGGACGCTGGCGCAGGGCGAGAGGGTGGTGCCGATCCCCGGCACCAAGAACTCCCGCTATCTGCGGGAGAACCTGGCCGCGGTGGAGGTCCGCCTCACCGAGGAGGACCTGGCCGATCTGGCCGCGCTGCCCGCCGCGGTCGGAAGCAGGTACTGAGCGCATGAGCGACGACACCCGGCCCACCGGGGGCGGGCCGAGGTCCGCCGGGCCCGTCCGGATCGCGTTCTTCGATGTCGACGAGACGCTCATCGACACCAAGAGCATGTTCTCCTTCCTGGAGTTCCACTTGGCCGATCCGGACCGGTACCGGGCGGCAGCCGGCGAGTTGACGCGGGCGGCACGGGCCGGCGTGCCCCGCGAGGAGACCAACCGCGCCTACTACCGCAACTACGCGGGGATGGAACAGACCGCCGTCGCCGAGAGCGGGCGCCGCTGGTTCGCCCGCGAGCGGCAGCGGGACGGCTTCTTCCACGAGGAGGCCGTACGGGAGCTGCGCCGGTTCCGGGCCGAGGGGTGCCAGGTCGCGCTCGTCTCGGGGTCGTTCCGGGCCTGCCTCGACCCGATCGCGGAGCACCTCGGAGCGGACCACCTGCTGTGCGGCGAGCCCGAGGTGGTCGTCGGCCGCTACACCGGCGAGGTGCGCGGCGTGATGATCGGCGAGGCGAAGGCCACGGCCGCCCGCGCGCTGATGAAGCGGTCGGGCGCACGTCCCGGGGATTGCGTGGCGTACGGCGACCACGCGTCGGATCTGCCACTGCTGACCTGCGTGGGTGGTGCGGGGGTGGTCGGGGCCGACCCGGTGCTCGCCGAACACGCGGACCGGTTCGGCTGGATCCGCTTGCCGGGGACCGGCGGGTCCGCAGCGGCGGCACAGGGGTCCGCCGCTGCGGACCCGTCCAGGCACCCGTCCGCCTCCCCTCCGGCAGCCCCGCTCGCTCCGTCCGCCCGACCGGCTCCCATCACCCCAGCCGCTCCCATCACCCCATCCGCTCCATCCACCCCACCCGCGTCGAGCACGGAGGAACCCAACTATGCGACTCGGTAACGGACTGGGGATCAGGGCCGTCAGGACCTGTCTGCCGGAGACCGTCGAGACCGCCGTGGACGCCGTCGCGCGGGGCAGGATCGCGGAGGACGACCTGACGAACACCGGCGTCACCGAGGTCCCGGTCTCGGGAACGGTCTCGGCGCCGGACATGGCGGTGCAGGCGGCGCACGGCGCGCTCGACGCGGCGGGCTGGGACGGCGCCGACCTCGGTTTCACCGCGCATGCCTGGATCCATCACCAGGGCCACGACTTCTGGTCACCCGCGCACTACGTGGCGCACCGGGTCGGCGCGGTGCGCGGTGTACCGCTGGGCATCCAGGTGATGTGCAACGGCGGCGGCACCGCGCTGGAGGCGGCCGCGTCGCGGCTCCTGGCCGACAGCACCACCGGCACCGCGCTGGTCACCACCGGCGACCGTTTCCCCGACGAGGGCTTCGACCGCTGGGCGGGTGACTACGGCGTCTTCTACGGCGACGGCGCGACGGCGATCCTGCTGCACGAACGCGACGACCTCCTCGACGAGTTCACGCTCCTCGGCCTGTCCAGCGCCGCCGTCTCGGCGGCCGAGGGACTGCACCGGGGCCGGGACGAGTTCACCCCGGCGACCCGGTGGAACAGCGACCGGATCGACGTCAAGCGCACCAAGAAGGCGTTCATCAACGATGTCGGCCTCGACGGCTTCTACGGCGGAGTGCACCTCGCCCTGCGCGGCATCGTCACGACCGCGCTGGAGGAGGCCGGCATCGACGTCGACGACCCTCGCATCCGGGTTCTCGCCCTCCCCAGGGTGGGCATCAAGGTCCGCCGCGAGACGTACCACCCGGCGGTCGAGGGTCTGACCAAGGCCCAGATCGTCGAACTGGGCAACCGGACGGGCCACTTGGGGGCCGGAGACATGGCCGCGAATCTGGCCGACATCCGGGAGCGGGAGCTCCTCGGGCCGGGTGACATCGCCGTCGCCATCTCGGCGGGCGGGGGCTTCGGCTTCACCTGCGCGGTCGTCGCCCGGCCCGCCCGCTGACCCACTCGGCCCCCACCCGTACGCCTGTCCCACCCGTTACATCCATGCCCTCTCCCGTTACACCCATCCGCACTCCCGTACGGCCATCCCCCCTCCCGCACACCGATCCCCCCACTCGTCACACCGATCCCCCCACTCGTCACACCGATCCCCCCACCCGTACATCCATCCCCCCGTCAACTCCCCCCATCAACCCCCTGGAAGGGGACGTTTCATGAGTACGGCTCGTCCGGACACCGGTCGCGGCAATCCGACACTGACGCTCGTCGCGGTCTGTCTCGCCGTCCTGGTCCTGCCCGCCTCGCTGACCGGTACCTCCGTCGCGCTTCCGGAGATCAACTCCGATCTGCACGTGGGGCTCGCCTCGCTGCAGTGGGTGGTCAACGCCTACAACCTCGCCTTCGCCTGCTTCATGCTGGGCTGCGGCTCGCTCGCGGACATCGTCGGCCGACGGCGGATGTTCACCGCCGGTACCGTCCTGTTCGGCCTGTCGACCCTGGCCAGCGCGGTGACGTCGAGCATCACGGTGCTCGACGTGGCACGTGCGCTGGCCGGACTCGGGGCCGCGGCGGTGATGACCTCGGGCGCCGCGATACTGGCCACGACGTTCGAGGGAGCCGCCCAGGCGCGGGCCTTCGCGATCCTCGGCTCCTCGGCCGGTGCCGGCCTGGCACTCGGCCCCTCGACCGCGGGTCTGCTCGTCAACACCTTCGGCTGGCGTTCGGTGTTCTTCTCGCACCTGGTCATCTCGGTGCTCGTGCTCGTCGCGGTGCCGCTGATGCCGGAGTCGAGGAACCCCGCCGCGACGAAGGTCGACTGGGCCGGCATCACGACGTTCACGCTGTCCCTGTTCTGCCTGATGTACGCCATCGTCCAGGGGCCGCAGCAGGGCTGGACGAGCGGTGGAACGCTGCTGCTGTTCGCCGCGGCGGTCGTACTGATGGCACTGTTCGCCGTCGCCGAACTGCGGCAGCGCCAGCCCATGATCCAGCTCTCGCTCCTCAAGCAGGGCCGCTTCATGGCGGTTTCGCTGATCCCCGTCGCGCTGTCCTTCAGCTTCGTGTGCCTGCTGGTGCTGCTGCCCACGTACTTCACCGGGGTCGCGGGGATGAGCACGAACGCCTCGGGCGCCACGATGATGCTGCTCACCCTGCCGGTCCTGGTGGTTCCGCTCGTCGTCGGCAAGCTGGTCAAGAACGGCGTGTCCACCCGGCTCGTCCTCACCCTGAGCCTCGTGGTCGCCGCGGTGGGCGCGGGCTGGCTCACCCTGATCGACCCGGACGCGACGGTGGTGGCACTGGCCGGTCCGCTGCTCCTGCTCGGCGTCTCGATGGGCATGACTGCCGGTCTGGTGGACGGCGCGGCGATCACCTCCGTGGAGCCGGCGCAGATGGGTGCCGCCGCCGGCCTCTTCAACACGATGCGCCTGGCCGGTGAGGCGTTCGCCATCGCCGTGATGAGCGCCGTGCTGCTCAACTCGACGCGCTCGCACATCTCCGACGGCCTGTCCGCGGTCCGGGGCGCGAACGGCGTCGACGCGGGCGCCATGGCCGACCGCGTGATCGCCGGCGACACGGCCGGGGCGGCCGGCACCGTCGCCCGTTCCGCCCGCTCCGGCTTCCTCGACCTGCTCGCCGACAGCTACACCGACGGTCTGCACCTGGTGCTGTGGGTGGTCGTCGCCATCTGTGCCGCGAGCGCCGTGCTGGTGAGCGTGATGCTGCGCGAGCGCGTCCGGCCGGCCGCGGCCGCCGAACCCGCCGTCGAGAAGGCCACCGTATGACCGCCCCCGCGGAGGCGCTCCCCGTCCTGGTCGCGGGCGCGGGACCGGCCGGGCTCACCGCGGCGACCGAACTCACCCGGCGCGGCGTACCGGTCCGCTGCGTGGACAGGGCCGACGGCCCCAGCACGCTGTCGAAGGCGTTGGGCCTGTGGCCGCGTACCGTCGAGCTGATCCACCGGGTCGGCGGGCAGGACATGCTCGCCACCCGTGCGCTGCCCCAGTCGCAGATGCGGTACTACTCCGACGGGAAGGTCATAGCCGACCTCCGCTACCGAGCGGAGACCCGGCCGCTGATCTGCCCGCAGCCGGACATCGAGGAGGTCCTGCGGACCAACTTCGCCTCGGTCGGCGGCGCCGTGCGGTGGCGTACCGAACTGCTCGGCTTCGAGCAGCTGGACGACCGGGTCCGTGCCCGGCTGCGCCACCAGGACGGCACCGAGCACGAGGAGGAGTTCGCGTACGTCATCGGGGCGGACGGGGCGAGCAGCACGGTCCGCGGCCGGCTCGGCATCGGCTTCGAAGGATCCACGTACGAACTGCGGTTCGTGGTCGCGGACGTGATGGTCGACACCCGTTTCGACCACCGGATGACGCACTACTTCTGCTCACCGCGAGGCATCCTGGTGGCCTGCGGCCTGCCGGACGGACGCTGGCGCGTGTTCACCTCGGCGCCGCCCGGGGTGAACCAGGAGGACGTCGACCTGGACATGGTGCAGAGCCTGGTCGACGAGCGCGGGCCCGGCGGCATCCGGCTTCGCGACCCCGACTGGATCAGTGTCTTCAACGTGCACGCGCGGCATGCAGACACGACACGGGACGGCAGGGTCTTCCTGATCGGGGACGCCGCGCACATCCACAGCCCGGCCGGCGGGCAGGGCCTCAACACCGGTGTCAACGACGCCCACAACCTGTCCTGGAAGCTCGCCCTCGTCTGGCACGGGCACACCGCCGAACGGCTGCTCGACACCTATGTGAGCGAGCGCGGGGACGCGGCGCGCGCGGTGGTGCGCCAGGCCGACGTGCAGACGAAGCTGTGGCTGCTGCGCAAGGGCCACCAGGTCCTCCTGCGCGACAGCCTGCTGCGTGTCGCGTCGGGCCTGCGTCTCTTCGACCTGGCGTACATTCCGTGGCTCGCCGGGCTGCGGACGAGATACCGGACCGAACCCTCGGCCGGGAAGAAGACGGCCGGGTTCGTGCCCGGCGCGCTGGTGCCGCAGCCGCTGCGCGGGGAACTCGACGATCTGCGCCACACGTTGATCCTGACGGGGTCGCGGGACGAGTCGGCTCGTGAGCTGACACGGTGGTGCGCGGACCGGCTCGGCGCGGTGCTCGACGTCCGCACCGGGCCGCACCGCCGCACCGGGGCGCACCGCGGAAAACCCGCCCTCGTGCTCGTCCGGCCGGACGGTCACGTGGATTCGATCACCAGGGACGCCCGCGCGACGCGGGCACGACTGACGGACCTGTTCCGCCCCCTGCTCGGTGCCGGGCAGGACGAACAACGGAAAGTGAAGGAACACACCGTATGAGCCTCATTCCGGAAAGCCACCGGGACCTGCTGGAGCGGCCGCTCTTCGGCCATCTGGCCACGATCCGGGCGGCGGGCGACGGTCCGCAGGTGAACCCCATGTGGTTCTCCTGGGACGGAGAGTACGTCCGCTTCACCAACACGACGGTCCGCTACAAGTACAAGAACATCACGGCCGACCCGCACGTCGCGGTGTCGGTCAACGACCCGGAGCAGCCCTACCGTTACCTGGAGATCCGCGGCGAGGTGGTGCGGATCGACGACGACTCGTCCGGCGAGTTCTTCGCGCAGCTCGCGGAGCGGTACGGGATGAAGCTGGACGGCCCGCCGCCGGACGTCGCGCACCGCATCGTCTACGTGGTCAAGCCCACGGCGGTCAGCCACCAGTGAACCGGTGGCCTGAGGCCGCACCGGTGAACCGGTCGGCCTGAGGCCGCACCACGGCGACCCGCCGGGCCGCGAAGGCCGGCTCCCGCCGGCACCTTCGCGGCCCCGGGGTCAGCTCCCGCCGACCGTGGCGGCCACGAAGTCCGAGACCAGGCCGGTGCGCGCGCCGAGCGCGGTGAGCCGGTCGAGTGCCTCGCGGTGCTGCGCCTCGTCCACGCTGGCGGTGGCGTCGGAGACGACGACCACTTCGTAGCCCAGGCGCAGCGCCGTCGCGGCGGTGGCGGCGACGCCGTGCGCGGTGGACAGACCGGCGATCACGACCTGGGTGACGCCTTCGCCGCTCAGGCGGTCGTGGAGATCGGTGCCCTCGAAGGCGTCGAGGCCGTGCTTGGTCACCAGGCTTTCGCCGGCCCGCGGTTCGAGACCGGGGACCAACTGGTTGGGGGCGGCGTCGACGCCCCCGTCGGCGCCGTCGGCTCGTACGTACCGGACGAGGACGACGGTCGAGGAGCCGGTGCTCGCGAAGTGCTCGCGCAGCCTTTCGCAGGCGTCGCTCACGACATCGCCGCCGGCCGGCTGCCACGGCATGTCGACGATCCACCGTTGCAGATCAACCAGGACAAGTGCCGTGTGTGCGCGGGTCATTCAGTTCCCCCAGGGCGGATGATCAGCGGTCCACCGCACCCTACCAAGGGGAAAACAGAGCCCGATGGAGAGGCCAATCGCGACGCAGGACGGCCTGCGACTGTGGACGGAGACGTTCGGCAGCCGACGCGATCCGGCGGTGCTGCTGGTGATGGGCGGCACGGCGCCGGGCATCGTGTGGCCGGACGAGCTGTGCCGGCTGATCGCCGCGGACGGGTACTTCGCGGTTCGCTACGACCACCGGGACACCGGCAGGTCGGGCAAGTCCGGCGGCGAGTACGACCTGTCGACGCTGGCCGCGGACGCCGCCGACGTGATCGTCGGGCTCGGTCTGGGCTCGGCGCATGTGGTGGGCCAGTCCGTCGGCGGCATGGTGGCCCAGCTGCTCGCGCTCGACCGGCCCGAACTCGTCAGGTCGCTGGTGCTGTTGTCCAGTTCCCCGGACGCGAACGGCGACGTGCGGCTGCCGCCGCGCACCGGACTGCCCGGTCCGCGCCCGCCGATGCTGGAGCGGGCCGCACGGCTCACCGAGTCCCCGCCGCGGGGGCCCGAGGAGTCCATGGCCGCGGCGGTCGACGGCTGGCGGGTGCTGGTGGGGCCCGCCGTGCCGTTCGACCAGGCCTACTGGGCCGACCTGGTCCGGCGCGTGATGTCCCGCGGCCGTGAGCCCGACACCTCCTGGCGTCACGCGGCGGCCCTGGACCGCACGCCCCCGCTGACCGGCCGGATCGCCGCCCTCGACGTGCCGACCCTCGTCGTGCACGGCGAGCAGGACCCGGTCCTTCCGCTGGAGCACGGCGAGGAACTGCACCGGGTGATCCGCGGGGCACGCCTGTGGCGGATCGCAGGCATGGGCCACATCTTCCCGCCGCACTGGTCGTCGACCATCAGGTCGCTGGTCGTCGACCACCTGCGCCGGACCTGACCGCCGGATCCCGCTCCCCGGCACGGCCGTCGGACACGAATCGCGTACGAAGGAGACTGTGATGCGTCACGCAACCGGCAGGGCCGCTCCCCGGCACGCGCGGCCGAGACCGCACGGGGGCGCGGTGCCGGGCGGATGCCCCAAGCCCGAGGCGCACGGTCATGCCACGCTGCCGCACGTCCCGGAGCCCGGCGGCGCCCCTCGCGTGCCCGCCGCCGACGGCTCCGGCAAGCCGGCCGGTGAACCCCTCGCGGCTCCGGCCGCCGACGCCGGAGGCCAGGACGCGGAAAGCGATTTCCTCCAGGCGCTGCGCAGCCGGCGCCCTTCTTACCGCCTTGACGAGGTGTCCTTCTCGGATCCGCTGACGGCGGCGATATCCCGGTTCACGGGCACTGCTTGAGCGCACCTGTCCGTGCCGGAAATCCGGGCGACTTCGAAGCGGTCGGGAACTCGCCGCAAGGCCCACTCCGGCACGGCGGCCGTCATCGCGGGGAATTCCCTTGTCGTCGAACAGCCGTGGAACATCTTGTGAGGAAATTCCGCGCCGAACCACCCCCGGCGCACTCCGGGGACCTGGAGGGCCGCCCTCGGTCAGGTATCCGGAACCGCTCCCGCGGCCCTCACCTCGGCGGGTACGGGCCGAGAGCGATCGGACCCGCCGTGTGACAGATCGAACAAGGCGGAACTCCCGGCCCGCCTCCGGTGTCGTTTATGGTGGCAACCGCACGGCTGAGGGGTCCCCTTGCACGCGTTCCAGCAATGGCGCGGCGCGCGGCATCGGGAGGCCGTGCACACGCTTACGGGGGATGGCAAGAACTGCATGGCGCGAACAGAATTCGTCCCATTGCCAGGCGTCGCCGTGTCTGGCGCCGGGAACAGCTTCGGAATATTGGGAACGCTCTCCGCGCGCGTCTCCGGCAAAGAACTGGTAATCGATTCCGGGAAGCTCCGGGTGCTGCTGGCCGCCCTGTTGCTGCGGGCAGGTTCCGTGGTCGACAACGACCGTCTCGCCGACTGGCTGTGGGACGAGCGCAAGCCGTCGAACCCGCGCGGGGCGCTCCACACGTACGTACGACGGCTGCGGATGCTGCTCGGCGACTCCGGCCTGGTGGAGACGGCGGCCGGCGGCTACCGGATCGACGTGGCGGACGATGAGCTGGACCTGACGCGGTTCCGCCGCCTGGTCCGTCAGGCGCAGCAGGCGGAGACGCCGGAGGAGCGGACGCGGCTGCTGGCCGACGCGCTGAGCGTGTGGCGGGGCGCGCCGCTCGCGGACATCCCGTCGGACGCGTTACGCCGCGACGAGTGCCCGGCACTGGAGGACGAGCGGCTCGGCGTGCTGGAGGCGTACTTCGAGACCGAGCTCCACCTCGGCAGGCACGCGCAGCTGGTGAAGGAGCTGCGCACGGCGGCGATGGACAACCCCCTGCGGGAGAACTTCTGGAGCCTGCTGATGCTGGCTCTGTACCGCTCGGGGCGACAGGCGGAGGCGCTGGACATCTACCAGCAGGCCCGCCGCGAACTGGTCGGGCAACTCGGCGTCGAGCCCGGCGAACGGCTGCGCTCCCTGCACGCCGGCATCCTCGAATCGGACCCCGCGCTCGCGGCCCCGCACGGGCCGCGCCTCGGCGCCGTCACGGTGCCCGCGCAACTCCCGCCGCTGGCGCTCGGGTTCGTGGGCAGGGGTGATGTCGTCGGCCGGATCGAGACGATGCTTCCGCCGGCTCCGGACCGTACCGGCGTCCCCGTCGTGGTCCTGTCCGGGCCGCCCGGAGTGGGCAAGACGGCGCTCGCGGTATGGCTCGGCAGCCGGGTGCGGGGCGCCTTCCCCGACGGGCAGCTGTACGTGAACCTGCGCGGCTACGAGCAGGGCGGGGCGCACGCGCCGCTCCCGCCGGACCAGGTGCTCTCGCAGTTCCTGCGCAGCCTCGGCGTGCCCGCGGAGCAGATCCCGGTCGACCCGGTCGAACAGGCCAACCTCTTCCGGTCGAAGCTCACCGGGAAGAGTGTGCTGGTGGTACTGGACAACGCGTCCGGCGTCGAGCAGGTGCTGCCGCTGATCCCCGGTGACGCGGGATGTTCCGTACTGATCACCAGCAGACGGCAGTTGCGCTCCCTCGCGGTCACGCACGGCGCCCAGGTGATCCGGGTCGGCACGCTCAGCGCGCAGGAGTCGGCCGAGCTGGTCACCGGCATGCTGCGGCAGGCCGCGGTGGCGATCGAGCCCGAAGTGGTACGCGAAGTGGCCGCCCTGTGCTCGTACCTGCCGCTCGCGCTCCGGATCGCCGCGGCCAACCTGATCGGCGCCCCGGGCGGGCAGACCGAGGACTACGTGGAGAGTCTGCGGCGCGGAAACCGCCTCGCGGCCCTCGCCGTCGACGGCGACACGACCTCCGCCGTCTCCACGGCCATCGCCCTGTCGTACGACGCGTTGACCCCCGACGACCGCGCGGTCTTCCGGCTGGCCGGGCTCTTCCCGGGCTCCGACTTCACACCCGCCGCCGTGTCGGTGCTCGCCGACATCAGCGAGGCGCAGGCCCGGACCGGTCTGAGCCGTCTGGAGACGGCGAGCCTGCTGCAGCAACCCGCCCCCGGGCGTTACCAGTTCCACGACCTGCTGCGCGAGTACGCGCAAGGCCGCGCCCTTGCCGAGCACTGTGCGGGGGAGCGGGCCGAGGCCCTGGAACGGCTCGGCCAGTGGTATCTCGCGGGCGCCTGCGCCGCGGCCGACGTCCTCTACTCGGAGTTCGTGCGGCTCGCCCAACCGGAGCGGCCGAAGGCGACCTTCGACGCGCCGCTTTTCCCGAACGAGAGCCACGCGACGGCCTGGCTGCTGGCCGAGCGGCGCAATCTGATGGCCTGCGTGCGCCACTTCGGCACGCACGGCCCGCACCACCTGTCCTGGCATCTGGCCGACGCGCTGCGCGGCTTCTTCTGGACGGGCAAGTACCGCACGGAGTGGCGCGAGACGACCGGCATCGGCCTGTCCGCCGCCGAGTCCCTCGACGAGGAACGAGGCATCGCGGCCATGCACCGCAGCCTCGCCAACCTCCACAACACGCTGGGCGACTACGAGCGGGCCATCGCCCACCAGGAGAAGAGCCTCGCGCTGCACGACCGGCTCGGCATGGCCGAGGAGGTCGCGGCCACGCTCAACAACATGAGCCTCGCCCACCTCAGCCTGGGCCGGGGCGCGCAGGCGGAGGAGGCCGCACGGCGGGCGCTCGACGTCGCGTCCGCCATCCGGTCCTCCCGGCTGGAGGCCAGCACCCAGGGCCTGTTGGGGTTCATTCACTGGACGCGGGGAGACATGGCGCGCGCCACCGAGTGCCTCACGGCGTCGCTGGCCACCGCGGGCAGCCTCGGACTGCACCACATCAGCTCGTACAGCCTGCGCAACCTGGGCCTGGTGCGCCAGGCCACCGGGGAGCCGGCCGAGGCGCGGTCCTGTTTCGAGCGGGCGCTGAAGGTGTCCGAGTCCATCGATTCCTCGTACGACAGAAGCATCTCGCTGTACGGGCTCGCCCTCGTCGACCTGGACCTCGGCCGGCACGAGAGCGCGCTCGACTCGGCGCAGCGGGCCCTGAGTTCCTTCCAGGAGTGCGGCGACCGCACCTACGAGGTGGAGACGCTGTGTCTCCTGTCGGCCATCAGCGCGGGCCTCGACTCGCCGCCGCGGTCGGCCCGTTACGCCGCCGCGGCGCTCGACGGTGCCCGGCAGATCGGCTACGTCGCCGGCGAGGCGTACGCGCTGGCCCGCATGGCCGTCGCCGACGCGTCGCTGGGCCGCGAGGACGCGGCCGGGCACGCCGAGGAGGCCCGCTCCCTCGCCGAGGGGGGCGTGAACCACATCGCCCGCAGCAAGGTCCTCCTGGAACTGGCCCCGCTCTACCTGAGTCTGGGCGACCCGCACCGCGCCGAGGAGTGCGCGCGGCTGGCGCTCGCGCTGTCGCAGCGGACCGCGCAGCGGCTGAACATAGCCAGGGCCGAGCACGTCCTTGGCACCGTCGCCATGGCCGACGGCGACCACCCGACGGCGCGGGCGTACTGGACCCAGGCCCTGGAGGCGTTCACCGAGATCGGCGTCGCCGAGGCCGACGACGTACAAGCACGGCTCGACACCACACCCGCCGCACGATCACAGAACGGGACGACATCGTGAACACCCTTGTCGCGGAGGCGCGTCGCGTCTCCCCGAGGCGGGACCGGCTGCGGCCCTTGCTGGTCGCCTCCATCGGCAACGCCATGGAGTGGTTCGACTGGGCCGCGTTCGTGACGTTCGCCGCGCTGCTCGGCCCGCACTTCTACCCGGCGGGCGACACGACCACGAACCTTCTGCGGACCCTGTCGGTCTTCGCCGTCGGGTTCCTGTTCCGACCGCTCGGCGGGGCGCTGATCGGTGCCTACTGCGACCGCCGCGGCCGCACGACCGCGCTGCGGCTCTCCCTGCTGATGATGGCGGGCGGCAGCCTCCTGATCGCGCTCTGCCCGCCCTACCGGACGGTCGGCGTACTGGCCCCGGCGCTGCTCGTCGTGGCCAAGGCCCTCCAGGGGCTGTCCGCGGGCGGCGAGGGCGCGGCGATGAGCACGTACGTGAACGAGATCGCGCCGGGCGGGCGCCGCGGCCTGTACTCCAGCGCCGTCTACGTCAGCACCACCCTCGGCACCCTCGCGGCGACCCTGCTCGCGCTGCTCCTGCGCAACACGCTGACCCCCGCCGAGCTGGGAGACTGGGGCTGGCGTGTTCCCTTCGCGCTCGGCGCGCTGCTCGCCCTGTACGGCTGGTACCTGCGCGGCCGGATGCGCGAGACACCCGTCTTCGACGCGGTGCGGGAGCGCTCGCCCAACCCGGCGCGCCAGGTGCTGCGCACACACCCGCGCGCCGCCGCCCGCGTGGTCGCCTTCACTCTGGGCGCGACCGTCGTCTACTACACGTTCGCCTCGTACCTGCCGCTGTACGCCCAACTCCGTTACGGGATCCCCGCGAACGCCGCTCTGCAGGCCGCCGTCGTCGCCCAGGTGGTGTTCATGGCCGCGCTGCCGCTGTTCGGCATGGCCGCCGACCGGTGGGGGCGCCGTCCGCTGCTGCTGGTGTTCGGCTGCGGGTTCGCCTGTCTGTCCCCGCTGCTCTTCGGGCTCCTGTCGGGTTCGGCCGTGCGGCTGGGCGCGGTGATGACGGCGGCGCTGCTGCTGTTCGGCTGCTACGCGGGGGCGGCACCGTCGGCGACGCTGGAGATGTTCCCGACGTCGCTGCGGTCGAGTGGCGTCGGCCTGCCGTACGCGCTGACGGTGGCCCTGTTCGGCGGGACGGCGCCCTACCTGATCGAGTACCTCTCCGCGCACGGCCACGCCGCCTGGTACCCGTGGTACGTGGTGGCGCTCTGTCTGATCAGCACCGTGTCGTTCTTCCGGTACCGGGAGACCAAGGACGTGGACCTGGCGGCGGTCGGAGAGGGGTAGGCGCGTCGCCCGCGCCGCAGGGCTCCCCGGGGGCGGCGCCCCCGGGGAGCCGGTCCGGGGGCCTGATGCTGTGGCCTGGTGCGGTGGGCGGGGTTCAGGGAGCCGTGGGGACGCCCCGCAGCTCACGCTTGAGGATCTTGCCCGTGGCGTTGGTGGGCAGCTGGCCGCGGAACTCCACCTGGCGCGGGTACTTGTAGCCCGCCATCCGGTCCCGGCACCACGCGATCAGCTCCGCCTCGGAGAGTTCGGCGCCCGGGGCGAGGACCACACAGGCCTTGACCTCCTCGCCGTGGGTGACGTGCGGCACGCCGAGGACCGCCACCAGGTGCACGGCGGGGTGGGTGAGCAGGACCTCCTCGATCTCCCTCGGGTAGACGTTGAAGCCGCCGCGGATGATCAGGTCCTTGGTGCGGTCGACGACGTAGAGCCATCCGTCGGCGTCCCGGCGGGCCAGGTCACCGGTGCGGAACCAGCCGTCGCGCAGCACCTCGGAGGTCGCCTCGGGGCGCCCGTAGTAGCCCTTCATGACGTTGTGTCCGCGTACGACGATCTCGCCGATGGCCTCCGGACCCTTCACCGGCGTACCGTCCTCGGCGATCAGGTCCACCTCCACGCCCCAGACCGGGCGGCCGACGGAGCCGGCGCGCACCGGCTCGCCACGGGGTGTGAACGTCACCGCCGGACTGGTCTCGGACAGGCCGTACCCCTCCAGGACGGTGACCCCGAAACGCTCCTCGAAGCGGCGGTGGATCTCGACCGGCAGCGCCGAACCCCCGGAGCCGGCGATCCGCAGGTTCGCGGCGATCTCCGCCCGTTCCGCCTCGGGCACGTCCTCCGCGAGCAGCGCCCCGTACATGGTGGGGACGCCCGCGAAGAAGGTGACGGCGTGACGCCGCATCAGGGCCAGGGCCGAACCCGCGTCGAAGCGCGGCATCAGCACCAGCGTCGCGTGAGCGGCGAGCCCGGCGTTCATCTGCACGGTCTGGCCGAAGGAGTGGAACAGCGGCAGGGCGATCAGATGGACGTCCTGCTCGGCCTCGCCGAACATCTTGTGGCAGGCCAGCACGTTCAGCGCGAGGTTGGCGTGGGTGAGTTCGGCGCCCTTGGGCCGGCCGGTGGTGCCGGAGGTGTAGAGGATGACCGCGGTGTCGTCCGCCTCGGTGGCGACCGTCGCGAAGTCGGCGCTCCGGCCGGCCAGCGCCGACGTCAGGGTCCGCGCGCCCGGGATCGGCGACGTCTCGGTGGGGGCCGCGGTCAGCAGGAAGAAGTGGTCGCAGCTCTCCGTCCCGTCGAACGCGTTCCAGCCCTCCCTGCCGACGGGGAGCTCGGAGGTGCCCTCGAAGCAGAAGTACGCCTTGGCCTCGGAGTCCGCGAGGTGATAGGCGATCTCACGGCCCTTCAGAAGCACGTTGAGCGGGACGACCACCGCGCCGGCCTTGAGGATGCCGTAGTAGACGACCGGGAACGACGGAAGGTTGGGGCAGGACACGGCCACCTTGTCGCCGGGCTCGATGCCGCGCGAGCGCAGCAGCCCGGCCACCCGGCGGGCGGCGGTGTCCAGCTCCGCGTACGTCATCCGCAGGTCGCCCAGGACGACCGCCGTACGGTCGGGCACGGTGCGGGCGCTGTTCTCCAGCATGACGGCGAGGTTGAGCATGGACTGTTCTCCGTAGGGGTGTTGACGCGGATCGGGGCGGGCCGAACGGGCTCAGCCGCGCAGGGCTGAGGCGAACAGGGCGGGCAGCCGCAGGACACCGGGCGCGGCGGTGAAGCGGGTGAGGCGCTTCACGGTGGTCAGGGCCGTGCGGTTGGTGACGAAGTACGGGGGGCGCGGGGTCAGCGACGGGTCTCCGGTGACCAGACCGCGCGGTGCGGGCGTGAACGGGGCACGCAGCACGGTCTTCTCGATGTCCTCGCCCCGGAGCATGAACGCGTTGTGCACGAAACCGATGCCGCTGCCGATCTCCTGCCGGGAGTGGCCGGGGAAGGCGCCCCAGGGGGTGAAACCGAGCAGGAAGCCCACCGCGGACCAGCAGTTGACGCCCAGGGTGCCGTAGCGCAGGTCCGCGATGGCGGCCTCCACCGCCGCCCGGTCCGACCGCTCGGTCCTCGGGTGCACGATGAGGGTGGCACCGAGGGTGCCGGGGAGGCTGTCGTTGGCGAACTCGACGGCGTTGCGCAGGAACGCGGCCGTGGTCGCGCCGGGCAGCCGTACGACGCCCAGCGCGCTGGCGAAGACCTCGTCATTGACCAGGACGTCGTCGGGGCCGGTGACGTCGGGGACGAGGAGGCGGCAGCCGTCGCCGTACCGCTCCGCCCGTGGATGTGCGGCGAGAACGGCGTCGAGGCGTTCGCGGGCCCCGGGGTAGTAGTCGGCGCGGGACGGCAGCGCGCGCAGCACCCGGCGGATCTCGTTCAGCAGCCTCTCGGTGCCGTCCCAGTCGCGCGGTACGACGAGGATCTGACCGGCGATGCAGTTGTGGCCGGAGTTGTTCATCTTGCT
Organism: Streptomyces sp. NPDC002742; assembly: GCF_042888885.1. Classification (NCBI taxonomy): domain Bacteria; kingdom Bacillati; phylum Actinomycetota; class Actinomycetes; order Kitasatosporales; family Streptomycetaceae; genus Streptomyces; species Streptomyces sp. NPDC002742. Next base: position 138,276 of record NZ_JBIAQF010000012.1, on the reverse strand, counting down.
GGTGACGATGTGCTCGGCCTGGAAGCGGAAGTCGGCGTCGCTCCACGGGCCGGGAGCGACGACGCACGGGCTGACGCCGCCGAGTTCACTGCTGAAGGGCTTGTCGATCAGGGGCCGGTCCTCGCCCCGGCGCCGCCCGGCGTCCTCGTCCGTCCCCCAGACGATCGCGTCGTGCGTACGTTCGCTGCCGGTGACGTGGATCGCGTCGACGTCCTCGTGGTGGGCGAGGTAGCCGCCCTCGGCCGCGCCGCCGTCCACGAAACGGACCCAGCCGCGGGTCACGAACTCCGCGAAGACGTGCTCGAAGTGGGGTCGCAGATAGGCGTTGACGGGGTTCATCTTGGCGACGACGACCTGGCCCTCGACGTAGAGCTTGTGCAGGATGTCGAGCGAGGTGATGGCGGCGACGTTGCCGGCGCCGAGCACCAGGGCCACGGCCGAGGGCTCCGGCCTGCCCCGGTACGCGTCCGCCGCGCGGTCGCGTGTCTCGTCGGCGGTGACGCCAGGCCGCATCCACACCTGGGCGGTGAAGCGGTTGAGCAGCAGCCGGTCCCAGCCGGTCGCCGGGAACACGTCGACGCGGGTGCGGCCCGCCGCCTCCCGCACGGCCTTCGGCGCGAGTGGTTCGCGGCCCGCGGCGAGGCGTCGCAGCACGTGCAGATACGCCGACGCGTTCTGCGCGAGCGCCCAGGGACCGCCGCTCCAGTCCTCGGCGGCCCACGGGGAGCCGGGATCGTAGCCCTTGGCGCGGGCACCGGCCGCGGCCAGCTCGGCCGCGCCGGAGTCCACCCGGCGCAGCAGCCGTTCGAGCAGCGCGACGCGTTCGGTGAGCGGGGCGGCGGACCAGGACGCGGCACTGCCGCGCAACTCGGCGACGGCCCGGTCCAGGCAGGAGGTGTCGAAGGCGCTGGGGTTCACGTCGTTCCTAGCGATAGGGGAGAGCGGAGAGAGGGAGGGAAGAGGGGAGACGCGGGTGCGGCACGGCCCCCTCGTTCCGTGCCGTACCCGGCGTCGGCGTACGCAGCGGCCGGTCAGACGGGTTGCAACGGGCTGTCGTGGTCCGGGGCGAGAGGGCCGGAGTGCCGGGCGGACAGCAGGCGGGCGTCGCGGGCCGGGTCGATCAGCGTGACGGCGGCGGCTCCGCCCAGCAGGAGCAGGACTCCGGTGATCAGGAGAGCCTCCCGGTAGCCCGCGGTCCCGTGGGTGTCCACGAGGTGCCCGACCAGGGTCGGGGCGATCAGACCCGCGGTGGTCACCACGGCGTTCATGATGCCCAGCGCGCCGCCGCGGCGGTCGGCCGGAGCCAGCTCGGCGACGGTGGTGGCGGCGACGCTGCCCATCGCCCCGGCGCAGCCGAATCCGGCGACCAGGAGGACGACCGTCGTGGCACCGGCCGACGCGGCGGGCAGCGCGAGGCACGCCGCGGCGGCGATGAGCAGCAGGACTCCGCCGACCCCGCCGCGCGCCCGTCGGCTCGAGGTCCCGCGGCGCAGCAGCCATCCGGTCACGCCGGCCTGACCGAGCACCACGACGCCGCTCAGCCCCCAGACCAGCATGAGCAGCCGGGCGGACGCGGCCGATGAGTACCCCAGGCCGTCGTGGAGGAAGGACGGGAGCCAGACCAGGCAGAAGGCGATCACCCAGTAGGTGCCGAAGTACGCGGCCGTGGCACCGATCCAGGTGCGGGTCGCGAGGATACGGCGGTACGGCGTCCCGCGCGCGGCGCCGCCCGTCCCGGTCGCGGACTTCACGGCCGCGGCTCCTTCGGCCGCAGGGTCGGCGTCGGAGCCCGCACAGGGAACGGAGCGCCCACCGGGAACGGAGCCCGCACCGGTGCCGAGGCCCATACCGGTATCGGGGCCGTCGGCCGGCACCGGCCCCGGGGTCTCGTCGTCCCGGACCGCCGCGTAGGGCCCCTCTCCGCCGAAGGGGATCCACAGCAGCGCCCACACGGCGCCCGCGATCGCGACCACCGCGACCGCGGTGCGCCAGCCGTGCTGGTGGATGACCCAGGTCAGCACGGGGGCGGCGACCAGGACGCCCAGGGTGATCCCCAGCACGATGAGCGCCCCGGGCAGGTTGCGCCGGCGGTCGGGGAACCAGGAGAGGGTGGTCTGCTGGGCCACCGGGAACGCCGGCCCCTCGGCGGCGCCCAGGAGAACGCGTGAGGTGACGAGCACCGCGAGCCCTCCGCCCAGGACCAGCGGAGCCTGGGACAGGGACCACAGGACGGCCATCGTGAGCAGCAGCCACTTGGGCCGTACGCGGTCCGCGAGCAGCCCCACAGCGGCGCCGCAGACCGAGAACAGCAGGAAGAACGCGCTGTTGGCGAGCCCGAAGGCGGACGCGGACAGGCCGAGGTCCTCGCGGATGGGGTCGGCCGCCAGGCCCAGTACGGACTTGTCGGCGAAGTTGACCATCATGAAGACGACGAGCAGCGCGGTGACGGTCCACGCACGGCGGTGCCGGTCAGGTGGTGTCTTCGCACGGCCGGCGGGCACAGCGGGTACGACGTCGGTGTCGGTCACAGGGGCTCCGCGGGAGAGGGCGGGTCGGGAACGGGCGGGGCATGTCCGGCCGAGGTCCTCAGGACAGGCGTTCGCCGGTGATCGCGATGCGCTCCATGACGCGGCGCTGCGGGTAGTAGTCGTTGATCGCGTAGTGCTGCGTGGCGATGTTGTCCCAGATCGCGACGGAGCCGGGCTGCCAGCGGAAGCGGACCTGGTACTCGGGGATACGGGCCTGCAGGACCAGTTCGCCGAGCAGCTCACGGCTCTCGGTCTCCGACAGACCGGTGATCCGGGTCGTGAAGGGCTCGTTGACGTAGAGCAGCTTGCGGCCGGTGCGCGGGTGCCGCACGACCACGGGGTGCTCGACGGGCGGCAGGGCCTCCCGGTGCGCCGCGATCTGGCTCTCCGTCATCGTCAGGCCCCAGCTGGTCACCCAGTCGTGCACCGCGGTGAGCCCCTCGATCCGGGCTTTCATCCGCTCGGGCAGGTTGTCGTACGCGGCGCCCATGTCCGCCCAGAGGGTGTCGCCTCCCGCGGCGGGGACCTCGACGGCCCGCAGCACAGAGCCGAGGGCCGGTGCGGCCATGAAGGAGTGGTCGCTGTGCCAGATGTTCTCGGTCCCGATGGCCATGGCGTCCTTGGCCAGGCGCGAGACACCGGCGGTGTCGGCGGCGGGGAAGAACGGGTTGGCCTCCGGCGCGCCCCACAGGGCGGAGAGCGCGAGCTGGGCGCTCGGGTCGAAGGCGTGCTGGTCACGGAAGAAGATCACCTTCCACTCCAGCAGGGCCTGCTTCAGCTCCGCGGCGAGGTCCTCGCCGATCGGGAGCGAGAGGTCGACGCCGGCGATCTCCGCGCCGATGTGCGGGGTGAGCGGGCGGATGTCCATCAGGCGGTACTCGGCCGGGGCGACGCCGGGCGCGGTGCGCTCCAGCACCCGCTTCCCGTAGTGCATCAGGGGCTTGTCAAAGGCGGGCGCGGGAGGGGTGACGACGCTGTCCATGGGCTCTCCAGAACGACAACCGGGATTTCGTTACCAGGAGTATCGTTATTGGGGTGCGAGGTGGCAAGGGTCTGGGGCGATTGTTGTGAACGGGGCCTTCGGGCGGGGCCGTGGCCGTCAGCCGGGGCCGTGGCGGTCCTGAACGGGCCGGTCCGGCGGGGCCGCGGTGGTCAGGAGGCCGAGCCGACCGCGCGGGCCACGAGGTCCACCAGGGTCTCCACCAGCCGGGTGTCGGGCGGTTCCTGCTCGCCGATCAGCCGGAAGAGCAGCGGCGCGGCGACCAGGGTGGCTGCGGCCCGGACATCGGTGTCGGGGCGTACGTCACCGCGCTCGATGCCGCGTTCGAGGATGTGCCGGGTCTCGCTCGTGATCCGCTCGGTGTACCGCGCGTACTGCGCCCTGTCCGTGCCCGCCTCGGCCGCCGCGCCGATCAGTCCCGCGATCAGCCGGGCCGACCCCGGCAGCCGGTACGCCTCCAGCCGGGCCGTGAGGATGACGCGCAGCTCGGCGCGGAAGTCGCCCAGGTCGGGCACCGACAACTCGCCGATGCGGCTCTCGGCGGCGGCGATGATCAGGTCCTGCTTGGTGGGCCAGCGCCGGTAGATGGCGGGCTTGCTCACCCCGGCCCGTGCGGCGACGGCGTCCATCGTGAGCGCCCCCATGCCCTGTTCGACGACCAGGTCGACGACCGCGTTCAGGACCGCTCCGGTGACCCGCTCCTCTCGCGGTCGCCCCGGTCCCCGCTCGGTCCCCCGCGTCCGCGCACCCGTCATACCCCGAGCCTACGGGGACCGGTGGCCCTCCCCGGGAGGAGGGCTCGCGCGGAACATCCTGCTCGGAGGGTAGGAGGGGGGTCTCCGTGGGCACGATGCGTCTATGCGCGTCAACGGCGACGCGGGTCTCATCAGCAATGAGGAGGGGTCATGAACCGTCAGATCCGGATTCGCGTGAACCGCCGGCCCGCCGCTCCCCGCGAGATGCCGATCGACCGCAGGACGCCTTCGGGACGTCTGCTGCCGTACTGACCCACGTGTATCTACGCGACCGGCATCGGGCCGCTCCCCCGTCGAGCAGCACGACGCCGGGTCCCGGCGCCGGGTCATGGACACCGATGCCGTCGGCGCGGCGCTGGTCACCGACGCCGGCTAACGCCCCAGGGCCGCACCGCCGTTGATGTGCAGGAGCTGGCCCGTCATGTACGCCGCCTCCGGTGATGCGACGTACCGGATGGCGGCCGCGATCTGTTCGGGGCGGCCGGCCTCTCCGGTGAGGGACTGGGCCACGCGGGTGGCCACGAACTCCGGCGTGGCGCGGTCCCCGAAGAACTCGGTGTCGCCGACGAAGCCGGGCGCGACGGCGTTCACGGTGATGCCCTCGGAGCCGAGGCGCTGGGCGAGATCGTAGGTGTAGGTGTTGATCCAGCCCTTGGAGCCGCCGTACGAGCCGGGGCCGCGCAGCGAGGCGATCGAGGAGAGCTGCACGATGCGGCCGCCGGGTCGGCGCAGGTGGGGGAGCAGCGCCTCGGTGAGCAGGACGGCGGTCAGGACGTTGGCGTCGAAGTTGCGCCGGTAGCCGTCGGCGACGGAGGCCAGGCTGCCGTCGTGCGACACGGCGGCGTTCCCGCCCGCGTTGGCGACCAGGACGTCCACCGGAGTGTCGTCCTGGATGATGAACTCCCGTGCCGCGCCGACCTGTTCGGGGTCGGCCAGATCGGCCGCACGCCAGGACGCGGTCTCCTGGCCGTATCGCTCGTTCAGTCCGTCGGCGGCCTTGCGCAGGACGTCCCCGCGGCGGCCGAGGAGCACCACCCGGTCCCCGTCCGCGGCGAACGCCTCCGCCGTCGCCAGGCCGATTCCCGTACCGCCTCCGGACACCACCACACGCCGTCCGCCCATGTCCGCCCCATCCGTTCTCGGTATTCGTGGATATGAATTTCGGTCAGGTACAGATACAGGTGGGGAGGCTACGGAGAGCCTGAGACAGCGTCAAGAGTGCGGGCGGTGCACCCGGTCGACCGCCCGGATCTACAGCGGTGACTGCCAGGTGACGTTCGTACCGGTGCCGCCCGAGTCGTCACCGACGCCGGTGCGGTCCGCGTCCGCTTCCTCCGGGATGCCGTCCTGGTCACCGTCGTCGTGGACGGTCAGCCGGACACCGGGGCGGCCGTCCTGCAGTGGGACTGTCACATCGACGGCGACCTCGATCCGCGACACCCCGGAGCGTCGCGAGGCGGCGGCAAGGGCGCGGCGCAGCACGGCGAGCAGTCGACCGGCCACCGGTTCCGTGAGGCTGTTCTCCACCGGACCCGTGAACCGGGTGGACGGCTGGACGCCGAGGACCGCGGCGGCGCCGGCCGTCTCGCGCAGCACCTTGCCGCGGAACGTGGTGGGGGCGTCGGCGGGCGGCTGTTGCAGCGCGAAGATCGCGGTGCGCACCTCCTGGACCGTGGCCTCCAGTTCGTCGACCGCCCGATCGAGGGCCGCGGACACCTCTTCGGCCCCGCTGTCACCGGCTCCGCTGTCACCGGTGCCGCGCCCGGCGTTCCTGCGTTGTGTGGACTCCAGCATCATGCCGGTCGCGAACAGGCGTTGCACGACGAGATCGTGCAGGTCCCGGGCGATGCGGTCCCGGTCCTCGTACACCGCGAGGAGTTCACGGCTGTGGCGGGCGTCGGCGAGAACCAGGGCGAGGGCGGCCTGCGAGGCGAACTGGGTGGCGAGCAGGCGTTCGACCTCCGTGTACGGGCGGCCGCCCCGCCCGCGCGGCAGGGCCAGCGTGCCGATGAGACGGCCCTCGGTCTGCAGGGGCAGCATCATGCTCGGCCCGAACCGGGTCCGTACAGGAGTCGTCATGCGCGGGTCGGTCGCCGAGTCGTCGATGAACAGCGGCTCCCCGCCCAGGAGCGGTTCGAGGGCCGGGCTGCCGGGCGCGATGGTGGTGCCCACGATGCCGTCGGGGTCCTCGTGGGTGGAGGCGACCACGACCTCCATGCCGCCCTCGTCCGTGGGCTTGAGGATGATGCCCGCCGAGGCGTCCGCGAGAATCCTGGCGCGTTCGGCGACCGTCAGCAGCGCGTCGGTGTCGGTCCCGCCGCTGAGGAGGGCGGTGGTGACGGCTGCGGCGCCCTCGATCCAGCGCTCCCGCTGCCGGGCCGTCTCGTACAGCCGGGCGTTGGCGATCGCGATACCGGCCTGCGTGGCGAGCAGGCGCACCAGCTGTTCGTCCTCACGGGTGACGGGCCCGGAGGACTTGTCCGCGAGATAGAGGTTGCCGAACACCTCGTCGTCGACCCGGATGGGGACGTCCAGGCAGATGTCGGCCTCGGGAGCCTCGGGAGCCTCAGGGGACTTAGGGGATTCGGGGGATTCAAGGGGGTCGCTGGACTTGAGGGGCTGGTCGAGGGGCTCGGGCGAGACGGGGGGCTCGGCGCGAGGGCCGGTCTCCGCCGGGTGCGGCTCCGTCGGGTGCGGCTCGGCCGTGCGGACGTGCACCAGCCCGTCCCGTCCCGGGTCCCTCATCCGCAGCGCCGCGTACCGGGCTCCCGTCAGCTCGGCCGCGGCGTCCACGATCCGCTGGAGGGTGGCGCGCAGTTCGAGTTCGGTGCCGACACTGAGGACCGCTTCGAGGAGGGGCGGGAGTCCGGACACGGGATCGGTCATGCGAGGCCCCCGGACGCCGGGCGTCAGTTCGCCAGCGGGTCCAGGATCATCGGCTCGATCTTGCCGTCCAGCATGTAGCCGAGTCCCTGGACGGCACAGACGTCGGGCCGCTCGGCGATGTGGACGGGCATACCGGTCGCCTGCCGCAGCATCTGGTCGAGCCCGGGGAGCAGCGCGCTGCCGCCGACCATCATGATCCCGCGGTCGCCGAGGTCGGCCACCAGATCGGGCGGGCAGGACCGCAGCACCTTGCCGATGCCGTCCAGTACGGCGGTCAGCGGCGTCTCGATCGCCAGGCGTACGGCGGCGGTGTCGACCTGCACGGAACGGGCCAGGCCGGTCGCCACGTCCCGCCCGTGGATCTCGGTCAGGGCCGGGCCGTGCGGGGTGAGCCCGTTGCCGGAGAGGGCGAGCTGCAGGGGCCGTACGGCCTGACTCGGCAGCATCAGCTCGTGCTGGTGGCGCAGGTGCTGCACGATCGCGTGGTCGACGGCCTCACCGCCGACCGGAATGCGCTCGGCGGTGACGATCGAGCCCAGCGAGAGCACGGCGAGCTGGGTCGCGGCCGCCCCGCACACCATGATCATGGTGGCCTCGGGCCGCTCGACGGGCAGTCCGCAGCCGACCGCGGCCGCGATCAGCGTGTCGACGAGCTCGACCCGCCGCGCCCCGAGCCCGACCAGCGTCTCGATCGTGGCGCGCTGGGCCAGCGGGCCCGCGTCGTGCGGGGTGCAGGCCGCGGCCCGCAGCCGGGGCTTGCGGCGAAGGGTGCGCCGGACCTTGTCCCCCAGGAGCTGGCGCAGCATCCGCTGGGCCATGTCGATGTCGACGACGGTGCCGCCGGACACCGGGCGCACCACCCGGATGTACTCGGGGGTTCGGCCCGTCATCCGCTCCGCGAACTCCCCGACCGCGATCAGCGCGCCCGTCTTCGTGTTGATCGCCGCGACGCTCGGCTGGTCGACGACCAGGCCCGCACCCCGCACCCATACACGGGTCCGCGCCGCGCCCATGTCGACGGCGAAGTGACAGCGGCGCAGCTGCTCCAGACTGGCGGTCATGGCAGGTCCTCCCGAGAGCGCAGACCGTGGGGCTCCGCCGGGCGGCGGTCCTCTCTCGTATCCTGCGCGCGACGGGCGCCGGGCGCCCCTTTTGGGGGGCCGGGCGGGGTGCCGCCTGCCGGGTGGTCGGGCGGTCGTGGACGCCACAGGTCACCCGGTCGGCCGGTCCCGGTGCGTCCGGACCACACGGCGCGCCGAATTCACGGGCCACCCCGCTCCGGGGAATCCCCCGTCGGCGCAACCCCGTTCGGTGCACCCCCGTCCCAGGAATCCGGCTCCACTGCTTCCGGCTCCACTGCTTCCTGTTCCACTGCCTCCCGCTCCACGGCTTCTCGTCGTACCGAGGTGTCCGCCGAGGCCGGCGGCCGTGGCCCGGAGGGCGGCGCGGACTCGCGGAGCCGTACCGAGCAGGCCACCGACAGCCCCGGTACCGGCCAGCGGCGCAGCCCCTCGTGCACGGCGCGCTGGGCCGCGCCCGCACGGCGCAGCGGGTGACGGCGGGTGATGCGCCCCGCCTCCTTGAGAAGGTGGTCGAGGAGCAGCCTCGACACGTCGTGGGTCTCGCCGCGCACGAAGGCCACCGGGTCGTCCACGTGCCAGGACAGTTCCACCGAGGCGGCGAAGGAACTGCGCCCGGAGCTCGGCAGGTTCAGTTCGTGCGCGGCGCCATGGGCGGTGAGGTCGACCTCGTAGTACGTGATGAGGGAGCGCGGCGGGCGCTTGCCCCGTGGCCGGTCGAGGTCGAGCAGGGTCAGCGAGGTGTCGGGATCCGTGTGCACGACGGCGGTGCGGCCCTGCTCCGCGCCCCGGAGCCGGGTGAGGTCGCGGGTGGTGAACGGGCCCCGGACCAGGTCGCGTCGGACCGGTTCGAGTTCCGGGACGCGTTCGGGGAGGTCCAGGGCGCAGTACCAGGCGACGACCGGGCCGTCCGCCGACGGCCGCCGGTGCAGCGGGCGGAAGCGGCCCGCCGCCGACGGGGTGCCGCCACCGGCCGTCAGTTCCTCGTGCAGAACGGGGGAGAGCACGACCATGATGTCCGCCTCGGGACGGTCGAGGTCGGGCCGGAGATCGGGCGGCACCGTCGGGCTGCCCGCGCGGGCGAACAGCGCGGTGTGCCAGAAGGTCACCCGTATCCTCGGAGGCTCGTCCAACTCGAGCAGGGCTCCCGGAAGTTCACGCAGTACGACGTTCAGCGCGGTCAGCACGGAGGCCGTGGGCTCAGTGATCACGACGTAGCCGTTGTCGCGGCCGAGGAGTTCGTACTCGTTCGGCGTCATGTCGCTCAACGAGAGCAGCCAGGCCAGCGTCCGGCCGAGCACGCTGTGGGTGTGCGGATCCTCGGCGGAGTCCGCGGCGTACTCGACGGCGATGATCGGGCTGCCGTGTTCCGGTGCGGCCCGCAGCTCGCGGTACAGCTCCAGCAGGGCGGGGTTCGGCTCGCCGGGCGCCTGGAGGTTCTCGTACGCCCGGTACGACTCAAGGGCCTCGGCCACCCGGCCCTGGCCCTTGAGCGCGAGGATGTGCAGCCGCCGGAAGTCCTCGCGCTGCGGGTGGGACCGCAGGAGTTCGCCGAGGTCGCTCGCCGCCCGACGGAAGTCGCCCGTCTCCAGGTCGAGTTCGGCCCGGGTGGCGCAGAGGGTGAGGCGCAGGGCGCGGAGCCGTCCGCGGGTCGTCTCGGCGGCGGGGCCGGGGACGCCGTCCACCGGGTCACCGGCCCACAGGCCGAGAGCCTGCCGGACGCATTCGGCGGCGGCCTGCGGGTCGCCCGCGTCCCGGTGGGTCTTCGAGCGGGCGACGAGCGCCTCGCACAGCGCGAGGTCGACGCAGTCGGGGTCGGCGTACAGGGCGTAACCGTCCGCGGTGCGGGCCAGGACGCCGGGGCCGAGGGCCTCGCGGACGGCTGCCGCCTCCATGGAAAGCAGACGCGCCGCTCGCTGCGGGGGCCGCCCTTCCCACAGTCCCTCGGTCAGCTCGGTGTGCGTCACGGGCCGGCCGCGGCGCTGGAGCAGCATGCACACCAGGGCCTGCTGCCGGGGCGAGAGCGTGCGGACGGTGCGGTCGCCCCGGGTGATCCGTACCCGTCCCAGGATCCGGTACCGGTGGCGTGCGGCCTCGGCGGCCTTCAGAGCACGGGCGAAGGACGGGGTGAAGAAGAGGTCCATGCCGCGCCGCTGGGCCTGCGGGTCGGAGGAGGTCAGTGGGTTGAGGATGTCGAACAGAAGGGCCCTGAACTCACCCGGCACCGCGTTGAGTTCACCGCCACCGGTACCGTTGGTGAGTTCCCGCAGCAGATGGCCGAAGTCGTGCAGATCGTGCGACGGGTCGCGGTCCCGGCCGGTCCCCAGTGCGAAATGGGTGATCTTCAAGCCGCCGTCCGGCAGGACGATCAGACCGTTCGGTGTGAGCCTGCCGTGCGTGACGCCTCGCTCGTGCACGGCCCTGAGGCCGCGTGCGAGCTGCTGGGCCAGGGAGGCGAGCAGCGAGAAGGGCAGGGCGAAGCCGCCCTCCGCGGTGAGTTCCGCCACCGTGAGTCCCTCGGTGAACTCCGTGACGAGATAAGGGACGTTCTCCTCGACGCCGAAGTCGTGCACCGTGAGGACGTTGGGATGCCCGACACCCGCGAGTGCGCCGGCGTCCTCCAGGAAGCGCTCGTGCGCGCTCGGCGCGTAGGTGTGCACCACCACCTTCCGGCCGCTCCGCGTGTCCTCGGCCAGCATCAACTGCCTGCCCCGGCCCAGCCGTCGCACCAGCCGGTACCTGCCGAGCACCAGACCCCCGGTCCGCGGCGGTGCCCCGCCCCCGAGCCGTCGGACGCTCTCCTCGCGCACCGAGGCGAACGCCTCGCCGTCGGCCGTCGCGTCTCCGGGTCCGGGAGCGACCACGGGGAACTCCCCGGCGGTCACCCCGGCCCGCGCGTCGATCAACGCGCCGACCCGGCCCAGAAGTTCACTTGTGCGGCCGTGCGCGGTGCGCGGCAGCGTGTGCAGCAGGAGTTCGCGCACGCCGGGCCGGAAGGTGTACGAGCCGGGCGGGCCCGACGAGTCGGCGCCGAGGAGACCGCTGAGGATCACCTCGGCGAGATGCTGGGGCCGAGGACTCCGTTCCATCGCGGCGTGCACCAGCCGCATCACGGGCAACTCCGTTCGTCCCACGGCGAGATGACCGGCGAGCCGGAACGCCTCGGGGGAGGCCGTGGAACGGAACCGCAGGACGAGCTCCTCCGCCGAGAGCCGCTCGACGTCACCGCGGCCGTGCTCGTCGAGCGGGGCGGGCGTCGGGGCTCGGTCCAGCATCGCCACCGAGCCCGGGAGGCGGCCGCCGCCGGCCACCAGCGACGACCAGTTCGCCAGCCAGCGGGCGGACGGCTCCAGGACGGGCAGCGCGAGCACCGGACCGGGGCCGGGCAGATCGTCCGAGGCGTAGGAGTCCACGGTGTAGGCGGAGTTGGGGGCGGCGGGCCACGGAGCGCCGAGGCGCGCGGTCGTCGTGGGCAGGGCGGTGGTGCGCCACAGCCGCTCGGGCAGCGGCTGGAGCACGGCGACCGGCATCCGGGCCGCCCAGCGGCGCAGTGTGCGGTACCAGCGGGTGCCCGCCGGACCGCCTCGCCACTGCGCGCCCATGCAGTCGCTGACCAGCAGGGTGACCGTACGGCCGTCCGCGTACGACTCCTGCGAGCCGGGCCGTCGTACGGTCCCCCCGGCGGTCAGCTGGTGCAGCTCCACCGTCCGGAAGACGCCCGACTGGGCGAGTGCGGTGTGCAGTTCGCGGACGAGTGGACGCCAGACGGGCATGGTGGGCCCGGTGTCGTGCACGAGGTGCAGCGTCAGCCAGCGCTCGGTGGCCGGGCGCAGCACGGGCAGCCATCCCTGGGGCGCGGCGTCGAACCGCGCGATCCGGTGGGCGGTGGCCTCCTCGTCCAGGGTGTGGCCGACGGGCGCGGGCACCCGGCGCTTGAGCGGACGCAGGGTGCGCTGCAGCGCGAGCGGGTGCGGCAGCATCGGGGGAGCGGGGGCGAGGAGCGTGGTGTGCGGAGTGTTCGCCGGGGCGTCGTCCGCCGCGTCCTGACCGGCGCCGCCGGCGTTCCGGCCGGGGGAGCCGGCGCCGGGGCCGGGCAGGCGCAGCGGGACGCGGCCGTCGCCCGGACGGTCCGGACCGGCGGGCGGTTCTCCGCGGGGCGGGTCCGGCGGCACGTCCCTCCGCGAGGGTGCCACCGGGGGCGTACGCGGGGAGGCGGGGCCGCCCTCGCCGGACCGGGTCGGGTCCGGCGCCACGACGGCCGGCCCTTCGATGTGCCCGGCGAGCCACAGCAGTTCGGCCAGCTCCACCGAGGTCGGTGTCTCCCCGCCGGCGACCCGCCCCAACAGCTCGGCGAGCAGGGCGGTCCCCGGGTCCGCCGGGTTGCCCGGGCCCGGACCCTCGGGGTTGCCCGGGCCCGGATGCGTCGGCGTGTCCCGGACCCGGTGCGCGGGGGTGTCCGGGTCCTCAGAACTCATCGTCGTCCCGGGCGCTGCTGAGGTAGGGCATCAGCTGCTCCGCGAGATCGTCGCGTGACGTCGCGTCGATGCCCGCCGTGCCCGTCAGGTAGATCGCGTTCAGGAGCTGGTCCGTGGCGAGTTCGCCGCCGGTGCCACGGGAGAGGAAGCGGGTGATCAGCTCGCGGGCGTAGGCGTCGGGCTCGCCGAGATGGGCGCGGACGATGCTTTCGAGGTGGGCGTCGCGCGGCTGGTGGAGTTCGAGCCGGACGCACCGGCGCAGGAAGGCGGGCGGGAACTCGCGCTCGCCGTTGCTGGTCAGGACGACGAAGGGGAAGGCGCGGCAGCGCACCCGGCCGCCGGAGACGGTGACCCGTTCGTCCGTGCCGGCCACCATCACCTCGGCGGCCGGGGTCTGGCGGGCCGCCCGGACCAGCTCCGGGATCTCGTACTCGCCCTCCTCCAGGATGTTCAGCAGGTCGTTCGGCAGGTCGAGGTCGCTCTTGTCGATCTCGTCGATGAGCAGGGCACGAGGGCGCCGGTAGGGGAGCAGGGACGTGCCGAGCGGGCCGAGCCGCAGATGGTCCTGGAGCTCGCCGCCCGCGGGGATCTCGTGCGAGGCGGCACGGCCGGCGGCGTACAGCCGGGAGAGCGGGTCGTACTGGTAGAGGCCGTCGTGCAGCGTGGTGCGGCTGGTGATGTTCCAGCGCAGCACCGGCCCGAGCCGCAACTCCCGTGCCACCGCGTACGCGAGGGAGGACTTGCCGCTTCCGGGCGGGCCGGTCACCAGCAGCGGGCGGCGCAGGTACAGCGCCGCGTTCACGAGCTGGACGGCCCGGTCGGTCGCCCGGTAGGTGCGGGCGCGGTGCCTGCGGTCCGGGGAGGCGGTCGAGGTGTCGCCGTCCTCGGCGGGGGTGTCCAGCTCGGGACCGCCGTCGAAGTCGCGCCACGGCGGCGGCGCGGGCAGTTCGGCGATACCGTCGTGGGGCTCGCTCCCACCCGTGTAGACGGGCCACAGGGACATGCGCTCTCCTCATTCGTTTCCCGGGCGCGCTTGTCTGTCTCCGCGCGATCCCCGGTTGCTAGCCGACCGGTGAGTGCAGATAGCCGACCGGGTCGGGCAGACATCTGGGGTCCTCCCAGAGCAGCGCCAGATCGTTCGCCCAGTGCGGTTCAAGGCTGTCGTCCGCATACGCCGTCTCGCGCAACTCGTGTATGTGCGAGGGGAGTTCCGAGGGCGGGAGATCCGCGAGCTGGGCGGCGAGACGGTCCAGGAACGCCGCCCCCGTACAGTCCTCGTGCGCCCCGCCCCGGGTTTCGCCGCGGCAGCCGCTGCGCGGCCAGAGCATCACCGGGACCGCCGCGTTCAGGCTCGCCCGGAACAGCCGGCGGGTGCCCTCGGCGCGCGGCGGTGAGGCGAAGCCCACGATGTCGGCGCCGCGCCGCAGCCCGATGGTCAGTCGCACCGGATCCTGTCCGAGCGCCCCGCAGTCGATGCGGTGCAGCCGCGGCGCGGACAGATCGTCGAGCCGCTGCCACTTCTGCAGCAGCTTGTGCTGGAGGCCGCCGCTGCGCCGCCGCTCCAGGTCCATCACCACGAGCGGTGCGAAGGAGCCGAGCGGGCTGTCGTCGTCGGCGCTGCGCTGCCAGTGCGCCACATCCGTGTTGAGCCAGCGACGCGGCAGCACGAAGGCGATCAACTCGCGAGCACCCGGCTCCAGTTCGTGGTACGCCTCGTCGATGCGCTCCAGCGCGTAGCCGCGCACCCGGTCGGCGGGCAGGGCGCGCGAGCCGACGACGCGACGGTGCCGCCCGTTGTACGCCGAGACCTCGACGAGGAACTGCTGGCCGCCCGAACCGCTCGGCGCGATCTCCACGAGGATCGGCGACCAGGGCCGCGTCCCGGTGGCGGGCCGGGCCGGGGGGTCCAGGGGCGGCCGGGGGTGCCTTTCGTGCGCCCGGGACGGCCAGGCCCGTAACGCGCCGCGGGTCGGCGCGTCCTCGGTGAAGTCGGCGAGCCGCGCGGCGAACCGGGCGACGGCGCCGGTGTCGGGCACCTCGGAGAGCAGATACCAGGCCGCGTCCCACAGCGACCGGAACCGCCGGCCCGGCAGCGGCGGTCCGAACGGGCCCACGGCATCGCTGTACAGCCGCTCAGGGCTGCACTCGGGGCGCCCGTCGAACTCCGGGCCGCGCGCCAGCACCAGCTCGCGCAGCCGCTCCTTGTCCACCCGCCCGTACTCCGGTGTCGGTATCAGCTCGCCGAGACGCGGCCAGTAGCGGGCCATGACGTGCGCCGGGAGCATCCGTCCGTTGCGGATCCCCGAGTCCCGTGCGGCGGCCGACACCATGCCCACCACCCGCCCGGAGTCCGCGAGGGCCACCGCGGCGCCGCTGAATCCGGGCGCGAGCGGCTGTCCGTGTGCCGCCCAGGCCTCCAGCTGGACCCACTCGTCCGCGATCAACTGGTCGGCGGTGGCCCGGTATTCGGCGAGGGTCCCCTCCTCGTAGCGCTTGGGGAAGCCGTACGCCACCAGCCTGCGCGGCGGATCGCCGTAGGCGTCCGACGGCGCCGCGAACTGCGCCGGCTCCATCGGTACGGAACGGTCGAGTTCGAGGACGGCGACATCGCCGGGGTCGGTGTCGTGACCCTCCCAGCCGCCGTGCGCCACCACCTTCGCGGGCAGGGCGGCCTCCTCCCGGGCGAAGGAGACGCTCACTTGCGCGGTCCCGCTGCGCGCCACCACATGGGCGCAGGTCAGCACGTGCCGCTCGGTGACGAGGAAGCCCGCGCCGGTCTCTCGTCCACAGGTGATCCTGGCCTGCCAGGAGGCACTGTTCATGACCGCACGGCGGTCCCCGGCGCACCTGCCTCCGGCCCGGAGGCAGGGGGAGTCCCTGACCCCGTCCGGGTTTCCGGAGGCACGCCCATACCTGGCGTGCCTCCGGTTCCGGGCGCTCCGGTTCCGGGCGTGCCTCCGGTTCCGGGCATGGCCCCGCTCCGGGGCGTGACCCAGGTCCCTGACTCCGGCCCAGGGGGTGTTCCGGGCCCGTTCCCCGACGTGGTCCCGTTCCCGGGTCCGGCACCGGTCCCGGCTGCCGGCCCGAGCCCGACCCCGGGCGTGCCTCCCGTGCCGGGCGTGGCCTGCGGCCCGGGTGTGGCACCGGAGGCCGTGTCAGGAGTGGGCCGGGAGGCGTCCCGCCCGGACTCTCCCGGCGTCCACGAGAGCTTGACCACCAGATGACCCTCGACCGTGCTCTTCGCGATCAACGCGCCCGCCTCCGCGGTGAGTTTGACCCCGAACTCGATCTCGACGGAGTCGGGCGAGAGGCTCCCGTCGCGGAACACCCGCAGCGCCGACCCGGCGGCTGCCCGCACGCCCTCCAGGGCGCCCTCGAAGGTGCGCGTGGCCTGCACCGTACCGTCGCCGCGGGTCACGAGCCGGGAGCCGGACCCGTCGTCCACCGCCTCCACGACGACCACTGCCCCGTCATCGGTCTTGAACTCCAACAAACCGTCCATGGCGCACCCCCGTTGTCCGTGACGTCCGAGCACCGACATTGTCCCGGACGGCAGTTGGGACTGTCCCGGTTTCTGCGGCTCGTACCCGCATGTCCTGGCGGGAAGCCGCCAGGGCGCCTTCCCGCCAGGTTCCGTCAACACCCCCGCAACACAAGCCCCCCGACACTCTTCGCAAGCACCGGGCGCCACCCCTGCCCGGCGCGGGTCGGCCGATGAAGAGAGGGCACGAATGACCAGAGGACCACTGAGACGTCCGGCGGCGCTGCTGTCGGCCGGGCTCGTGTTCGCCCTGCTGCCCATGGGCCGGGCGGGCGCGCTCGCCGACGCGGGCGCCGCGGACACCGGGAACACCGGCACCCCGGCGTCCACGAGAGCCGCCCTCGCCGCCCACACCGTCACCCTCGTGACCGGTGACAAGGTCACCGTCACCGACATCGGCGGCGGAAAGAAGACCGTCTCCGTCGTGCGCCCCCGCGGGGCCACCGGAGCCGTGCGCACCCAGGTCGCCGACGGCGCCGTCACCGTCGTACCGGACGAGGCACTGCCGTATCTGCGGGCCGGCACCCTCGACCGGCGGCTGTTCGACGTGAGCGAGCTGATACGCCAGGGGCTCACCGACCAGCGCACGGGCGAGCTGCCGCTCATCGTGACGTACGACCCGAAGGCCCGCGTGACGACGCCGGGCGGGGCCGAACGGACGCGCTCGCTGCCGAGCATCCGCGGCGCGGCCCTCGACGCGGACAAGGGCCGGACCTTCTGGAAGGCGATGACCCGGCAGACGGGGATCGGCAAGGTCTGGCTCGACGGGCGCGTCAAGGCCGACATGGCCCAGAGCAACGCGCAGATCGGCACACCGGGGGCATGGGAGGCCGGGCTCACCGGCAAGGGCGTGACCGTCGCCGTCCTCGACACCGGCGTCGACACGAGTCACCCCGACCTGGCCGGCCGGGTGACGCAGACGAAGAGCTTCATCGACGGGCAGGAGGTCGCCGACCGCAACGGGCACGGCACGCACGTCACCTCCACCATCGGCGGGGACGGCGCCGCCTCGGACGGCAAGGAGAAGGGCGTCGCGCCCGAGGCCACGCTCGCCGTCGGCAAGGTGCTCAGCGACCAGGGTTCGGGCAGCGAGTCGCAGATCATCGCAGGAATGGAGTGGGCCGCCCGCGATGTGCACGCCAAGGTGATCTCGATGAGCCTCGGCTCGTCCGAGCCCAGCGACGGCACCGACCCCATGGCCGCGGCCGTCGACACCCTCTCCAAGGAGACCGGCGCCCTCTTCGTCATCGCCGCGGGCAACACCGGCGCCCCCTCCTCCATCGGCTCGCCCGGCGCCGCGGACTCCGCCCTGACCATCGGCGCCGTGGACTCCGCGGACGAGGCCGCCTACTTCACCAGCGCCGGACCCCGCTACGGCGACAACGCGCTCAAGCCCGACATCTCCGCGCCCGGCGTCGGCATCCTCGCCGCCCGCTCCCAGCTCGTGAGCGGCAGCGGCTACTACACCTCCATGAGCGGTACGTCGATGGCGACACCGCACGTCGCGGGCGTGGCCGCGCTGCTCGCCCAGGAACACCCCGACTGGACCGGCGACCGGCTCAAGGATGCCCTCATGTCGACGTCGAAGCGACTCGACGCCTCCGTCTACCAGTTGGGCGCGGGCCGGGTGAGCGTCCCGGACGCGATCGACGCGGAGATCACCGCCACGGGCAGCGCCGACCTCGGCTTCTACAGCTGGCCCTACGAGGACGACAAGCCGGTCACCCGGACGGTCACCTACACCAACTCCTCCGACGCGGCGGTGCGGTTGACGCTCGCCGCGGAGGGGGCCGGCGAGGGTGTCGCCACCCTCGCCGACACCACGCTCACGGTGCCCGCGCACGGCACCGCGTCCACGACGGTCACCGGCGACGGCTCGAAGGCGCCGGTGGGCGACACCTCGGGGCAGATCGTGGCGTCGGCGGACGGCACGCCCGTCGCGCACACCGCGTTCGGGCTGGTCAAGGAGGAGGAGCGGTACACGCTCACGGTCCACGTGAAGGACCGGGACGGCGCTCCGACCGCCGCCTACCTCGCCGTGCAGCAGCTGGCGCAGGACGTCGACGCGTACTCCGCCTCCGTCGGTGACTCCGGCACCCTCGAACTGCGGCTCAAGCCCGGCACGTACAGCCTCACGTCGTTCCTCGACGTGCGCGGCGGCCACGGCGCCGACTCGCTCGGCATCGGCTTCCTCGCCGCACCCCAGATCGCGCTCGGCCAGGACCGCGAAGTCACCCTGGACGGGCGGACGTTGCGGGAGATCGGCGCGAAGGTCGACCGGCGCACCGAGACCCGGCAGCTCCTCATGGAGTACGACCGCGACGGCGGCGGCTCCGACCTGTTCGGCGCGGTCCAGGTACCCGTCAAGTACGACAGCGTCTTCGCCGCGCCGACCCCGAAGGTCACCGAGGGCACCTTCGACTACCGGACCGTGTGGCGGCTCGGGAAGCCGCTCCTCGAGGTCGCCGGCGTCAGGGCGGCGCTCGCCCAGCCCGGCGGCACCCTGATCGAGGGCCGCAGCAGGCTCCCGCTGGTCGACGTCGGGGACGGGCCGTTCACCGGGGTGAGCGGCAAGGCCGTACTCGCCAGGCTCGCCGACGGCGCCGACCCGGCCGCGCTCGCCCAGGCGGCCCAGGACGCGGGCGCCAAGGCCCTGTTCGTCACCGACGACAAGGCGGGACGCCTCAACGCCTGGTTCGGCACGGACGACAACGCGAACCGGCCGCTGCAGATCGCCACCGTCGACGCGGCGGACGCGGCACGACTGCGCGCGAACCGGACCGTCGACATGACCGGCACGCTCAACACGCCCTACATGTACGACCTTTCGCACGGCTACAAGAACGGCATCCCGGACCGGAACCTCACCTACGAGCCCGGCCGCGGTGAACTGGCCGTGCTGGACTCCAGGTTCCACGCCGTGAAGCCCGCTTCGGGCAGCGAGTTCCGCTACTCGATCGCCGAGCCCTTCCCCGTCGGCCTCGGCTTCCAGGAGCGGATCGACTACCCGGCCGAGCGGACCGACTACGTCTCCACCGGCCCCGGACAGACCTGGACGGAGTCCACGTACGTCGGGGACGGCGCGCTGGAGGAACGCAGCGGCCTGGTCCCCTACCGGGGCGGCAGCCACGAGACCCTGAACTGGTTCAAGCCCGTCTGGCACCCCTGGCTCGGCACCGGACTGGGCTGGGGCCAGCAGCGCGCGGGCAACGACATCCAGTTCAACACGCCCGGCTGGGGCGACTCCGGCCCCGACCACACCGGCTTCGGCGACGTGTGGAGCGACGACACCGGGATGACGCAGTTCACCGAGGTCTATCAGGACGGAGTCCTGCTCGCCCGGCGCAAGAGCTCCGCCGGATACGTCTGGGGCGCGCCCGCCGACGAGCACACGTACAAGGTCGTCACCGACACCACCCTCGACCCGGAGCGCTGGAAGCTCTCCACCAAGGGCCACACCGAGTGGACGGTCCGGTCGGCGGCCACCCCCGAGGACCACTACACCTTCCTCCCGCTCATCAACCTCGGCTACGACGTCGACACCGACCTCGCGGGCGATGTGCGCGGCGGCCGGGTCCCGGTGAGCATCTACGCCGAGTACGTGAAGGGCGCCCCGGACACCGGCACCATCGGCGGCGGAAAGCTGGAGGTGTCCTACGACGACGGGACGACCTGGAAGGCCGTCCCGCTCACCGGCGGCGGCCGAGCCCGCTGGAAGGGCACGCTGAACGTGCCGCGCGACGCCGAGTTCGTGTCGCTCCGGGCCTCTGCCCGGGACGACCGGGGCGGGACGGTCGGCCAGGAGACCATCCGGGCGGTGGGGGTCCGGTGACCGGCCGCCGGGCGGCGGGTTCCCCCGGGGGAGAGCCCGCCGCCCGGCACACCACCGCGAACGGGCGGACCGGCGTACGGCCCGGCCCGCTCCGAGGGGAGGGTGGCTCTGTGTACGACGGCCCCGACGAGCGGGCGGCCGCCGGTTCCTCTCGGGAGGGGAGAACCGGCGGCCGCCGTCCGTTCACGTTCCGGGGCGGCGGTGCGTGATGCCCCGGATCACTCCCAGGTCCAGCAGGTCCTGCGGACGGAGCCGGAGCTGGGCGGCGGTCGTCCGGACCTCGTCGGCGGGCCGCTTGAGGATCGCGGCCGCCGACTCGGGTGCGATGACGGAGAAGTAACTGTCCGGCGTGGCCCAGGTGTTGCCGGGAGCTGCCAGTGCCAGCGCACCGCCCGAGCCGCCCTCGCCGATCACCAGCGTGGTGACCGGCACACGGGCGGTGGCGATCGCCGCGAACAGGTCCGCGATCGCCGCGCCGGCCCCTTGCCGCTCGGCGTCCGCGTCGTTCGCGGCGCCCGGGGTGTCCACCAGCGTCAGGACCGGGATGCCGAGCCGTCCCGCCAGCCGGACCAGCCGGGCGGCGGTGCGGTATCCGGCGGGACGGGTCGGGGTCCCGCGCTGGGCGGCGTACGCGATGGTCCGCCCGTCGCGCGCGTGGCCGAAGCCGCACACCACGCCCTCGTCGGCGCCCCCGCAACGGTCGCCGCCGATCGCCACCCGGCGGCTGAAGTACGCGTCCAAGTAGGCGTCCGCGCGCGGACGTTCGG
Source organism: Streptomyces sp. NPDC002742 (assembly GCF_042888885.1). Taxonomy (NCBI): domain Bacteria; kingdom Bacillati; phylum Actinomycetota; class Actinomycetes; order Kitasatosporales; family Streptomycetaceae; genus Streptomyces; species Streptomyces sp. NPDC002742. The sequence goes on along the minus strand of NZ_JBIAQF010000012.1, from coordinate 117,413 downwards.
GAGAGCGGGCGCGCTTCACCGCGTCCCAGCCGGTCGTCGGCAGGTCGGTCGCTGCGCCCAGCGCGGACGGGACGGGCGCCGCCCCGGCGGCGGGCCGGGTGAGCAGGTCCAGCCACAGGGCGAGCGTCTCCCGCAGCCCGTCCCGCGGTACGAGGGCGTCGACGGACCCCGCCGCCACCTGCGCCTCGGCCGTGTAGGCGGCCGGGTCCGCGTCGGGCGGGCGGACCCGGGAGCCCGCGAAGGCGACCTGGGCGCCGGGCAGCGCCAGGGTCACATCGGCGCCCGCGCCGAGCGTGGCCCAGCCGCCGCCCGTCGTCGGGTCCCGCAGGACGGCGATCTGGGCGAGCCCCGCCTCCCGGGTGAGTGCCGACTGCCGGGCCACCCGCTGGAGTTGGGTGAGGGCGAGCATGCCCTCCTGCATCCGGCTGCCGCCCGTGGCGACGAGCGAGACGACGGGCAGCCGGTGGGTGCGGGCGTAGTCGTAGGCCGCCTCCAGCCGGTCCCCGGTGCGTTCGCCGAGGGAACCGCCGAGAAAGCCGAACTCGAAGGCGACGAGGACGGCGGTGACCGGACCGAGCGGAGCCCTGCCGTCGGTCGTCGTGCCGAAGCTCGCCGTCCCGAAGGTCGCGGTGCCGCAGACGACGGACTCCTCCTCGCCGGTGCGGGCCGCGGCGCGCGCCCGCGCATCGTCGTACCCCTTCCAGGCGAGCGGACCATCGGGCGGGAACTCCCCGCCGGGGGAGGGGAGTTCGGCGAAGCTGTCGGTGACCAGGGCGATGGCCTCGCGGGCCGAGATCCGTTCAGTCACGCGGCAGCGCCCGCTTCAGGATCTTGCCCATGTCGTTGCGGGGCAGCTCGTCCAGGAAACGCACCCGGCGGGGCCGTTTGTGCGGGGCGAGACGGCGGGCCACGTGGTCGGCCAACTCGTCGGCGGACGGCGGCGCCTGGGGATCGACCGGGACGATCCAGGCCACCACCCGCTCACCGAGGTCCGCGTCCGGCTCCCCGGCCGCGGCGGCCTCGCGCACCCCGGGGTGTTCGAGGAGCGCGTTCTCGATCTCGCCCGCGCCGATCTTGTAACCGCCGCTCTTGATCAGGTCGGTGGCCTTGCGGCCGACGATCCGTACCGAGCCGTCGGGATCGAGGACGGCCATGTCACCGGTACGGAACCAGCCGTCCGCGGTGTACGCGGCGGCGGTGGCGTCGGGCCGGTTCAGGTACTCGGTGAAGAGATTGGGCCCGCGCACCTGGATCTCGCCGACGCTCTCGCCGTCGTAGGCGCCGGTCGGGGTGCCGTCGGCCTCGTACCCGGCGATCGTCGTCCCGTCCTCCTCGACGAGCCGCAGGCCGACACCGGGCAGCGGCACGCCGACGGTGCCCGGCCGGACCTCCCCGTCCGCCCGCACGCTCGTGTTCATCAGGGTCTCCGTCATGCCGTACCGCTCGACGACCCCGCGTCCGGTCGCGGCCGTGATCCGCTCGTGGTCGTGCAGGGGCAGCGCGGCCGAGCCCGAGACGAGCAGCCGCGCCCGGCCCAGCGCCTCGGCGAGCCCGGGGTCCCCGTCGAGCGCCTCGGCGAGCCGGTGGTACATCGTCGGCACCCCGAACAGCATCGTCGCCCCGGCGTTCAGCTCCCGCGCCACGCCCTCCGCGCTGAACCGCCCCAGGTGCCGTACGGACCCGCCGCGCCGCAGCGGGCCCAGGATGCCGATGATCAGCCCGTGCACATGGAACAGGGGCAGACCGTGCACCAGCACGTCGTCGCCGGTCCACTGCCAGGCGTCGGCCAGCGCGTCCAGGGTGGCGGCGACGGCCCGGCGCGGGATGACGGCCCCCTTGGGCGGCCCGGTGGTGCCGGAGGTGTAGACGACCAGGGCGGGGGCGCCGGGGTCGCGGACCGCCGCCTCGACGGTCACCACCACCTCGGTCCCCGCCTCCGTCTCCTCCCCTGCCTCCTCCCCTGCCTCGGCCGCTGTTTTCGTCGTCGCCTCGACGTCGATACGTTCCAGCGCACCGAGCGCGGTCGGCAGCAGGTCCCCCGGGGCCGCGAGCACCAGGGACGGTGTGCTGTCGCCCAGGATGTGGCCGAGTTCCGCCGCTCCGGACTTCGGGTTCAACGGCACGGCGGGCACCCCGGCGAGCAGGGCCGCGACGACACCGACGGCCGTCTCCAGGGTCGGCGTCGCCCAGACGGCGACCCTCCCGGCACCGTCGAGCCGTGCGGCCAGCGCTCCCGCCGAGGCCGCCAGTTCCGCGTACGTCAGGGACCGATCGCCGAAGCGCAGCGCGGACCGGTCCGCGACCGAACCGCCCGCCAGGGCCGGGAAGAGGGAGAACACGGGGACTCCTTGCCGAGAGGACTTCACCGGGAGGGACAGGCTCTTCCTACACGATGGGACCGCTGAACCGAGTGGCCGGCCGCCTGCCCGCGCCAAGGACGTGGAGGCTGAGCGCAGGCGTCGTAAGGATCGTTCCGAAACCGGGAACGATCGTTCGGGAACCGTGGCGTGGACGGACCCGGACACGTAGTGTCGGCCTCGCGTCACAACTTGATGAGTCAACTGCCGGGAGACCTTTGGTGAGTGAGTCCCCGCCGCTCCTTCCCGAGACACTCGAACGCCTCGGCGGGCGGATCGTCGGGCCGGGGCCGGACGGATCCGTCACCCTCGCCCCGTGCGGCAGGCGGTCCACCCCGCGCGGGCGGGGGGCCCTTGTCGGCGTGCTCGACGGTCCCCCGGACGGCGAGGGGGCGGAGCGATGACGGCGAAGCCGGGCGGGGCCGTCGGAGGCTTCCTGACGGCGCTGCGCCCGCGCGGCACCCGGTCCGAGATGCGGGCGCTGGCGGTGGAGCTCGGCCGGGTGCTCCGGAGAGGGATCGATACACCGGTCGACATACGGGAGTTGGCGCGTGCCCTCTGTGAGGAGATGAGCCGACGGCGGGGCGGCCGTCCCGTCCAGCTCCGTTTCGAGCGCTTCCCCGACGAGATCGAAGTCACGGGCCTGTGGATGGAGTTCAACGACTTCGACCTCGTCGTCGTCGAGGAGCGCGCCGATACGGTGCAGCAACTCGTCATTCTCGGACACGAGTTGTGGCACATGAAGGAAGGGCACCGCGACCACCACGTGGACGGCGTGACGGCCGTCGCGCGGGCGGCCCTCTCGGACCGTTCCGCCTCGCGCGGCCCCGGGGCGCCGGGGCCGTTCCGGCAGGAGGTGGCCCGCGCCGTCGCCGCCCGCAACGGATCACGCCAGGCGGACGAGGCACAGGCCGAGGCCTTCGGCCTGCACCTGGCGAGTGTCTTCCGCTCGTGGGTGACAGGCCCCGGCGACAGCGCCCCCGTCGACCCGGTCAGCCGCGCCATCGAGAGCTCCCTCGGCCACCGCCGACCGTTCGTGGGGACTGAGCGGGAGTGAGTCGTGTCGCCGTAACTCGTGCTCAGCCGCACGTCCCGAACGGTGCTGGGCGTGCTGGTTCGCCCGTGGGTCTGTCACCGGTGCACGGCCCTGCCCCTCGGTGAAGGCCGCCACTGGCTCGGCCCGGTGGCGCGGGTGCTTGTTAACCTGCGGCGGGGTTGTTCCCGGGGGCGCCGGTGGGGTGCGTCCGCGGTCGTGCGACGGTGTCGTACGCCGTGCCGTACGAGGATGGAGTACTTTCGTGGCCCGTATCGCGCTCGTCACGTACGACCCGGGCGAGGAGCCCGGCGCGGACCGGGATCTGTCCGTGCTGAGGGGAGCCCTGGAGGATGCCGGGGCGGTGGCGGACATCGTGCACTGGGACGATCCCGGGGCCGACTGGGCGGGGTTCGACCTGGCGCTGATCCGCTCGACCTGGGACTACAGCTGGCGCGTGGCGGAGTTCGTGCAATGGGCCGAGCGGTGCGCGGGGCTCACGCGGCTCCTGAATCCGGCCCCGGTCGTGCGATGGAACACGGACAAGCGCTACATCGGGGACCTGGCGGACGCCGGGGTGCCCGTCGTGCCGACCCGCTACCTCGCGCCGGGGGACCCGGTCGAGCTGCCCGGCGATCACGATTTCGTCGTGAAGCCCACGGCCGGGGCGGGGGCGCGCTATGCCGCCCGGTACACGCCGAAGGAGCGGGAGACGGCACTCGGACAGCTCGCGCGGATGCACGCCGAAGGGCTGACCGCCATGGTCCAGCCCTATGTGACGAACATCGACACCCGGGGCGAGCGCGCGCTCCAGTTCTTCGGCGGACGGCTGCTGCACGCCAGTCGCAAGGGAGCCGTACTGGAGCCCGGGACGCCGTACGACGGGGCCAAGACACCCCACCCGCGGCTGGAGGTCTGGGAGCCGACCGAGGCCGAACAGGCCGTTGCCGAAAGGGCGCTGGCCGCTGTTCCGGGAGGCCCGGACAGCGTGCTCTACGCCCGTGTCGACCTCGTCGACGGCGACGACGGCGAGCCCCGGGTGATGGAGCTGGAACTCGTCGAGCCGAACCTCTTCCTGTGGCTGCACCCGGAGTCGCTGCCCGTCGTCGTGGGCGAGATCCTCAAGGCCGCCGCTCCTTGAGGGGCTCGTCGGCGGTCTTGTCGGTGACCGCGCCGCCGGTGCTGTCCCCGGACCGCTGAGCGGTTTTCCCGGGAGGCGTCGGTACGGGTCCCCTGACGCCCACTCGTTGCAGCAACCCCCAGGTGAACTCCGCCGCGCACGCGTGCGGCACGCCCGAGGCGTCGGGGGCCGTGAACGCCAGGCCCCAGCGGGTCGGAGCCGTGCCCTCCAGGGGCCGGGCGGGGGCGAAGGCGCGGGCCGCCTCGTCGACCGTGCAGCACCAGGGGGCCAGATCCTCCAGGGTCTCCAGTACCGGGGCGGGGGCGCCCGGGGCCCGTACCAGCCATTCGTTCCAGGCGACGCCGTTCGGGGCGAGCAGGACCTCGAAGCGCAGATCGGGCCACAGGGGCACCGGCCATTGCAGGGCCTCGCACGTCAGATCGCCGATCCGGCGCTCCTGCGCGGACTCGGGGGCGCCGAGGACCGAGCGGTAGCGGGACGCGGCGGACCGTGAGCGCGGGACGTGCAGCATCGCCTGCCAGCGCCGGTTGGCCTCGCGCATGTCGGCGATGGACACGCCCAGTTCGTGACGGGCGTCCTCGACCGGGCCCGGGTTGTGGTCGGCCATGCGGCGCAGCAGGACCAGCTGGAAGTCGAGCGGGGTGAAGGGGGTGGCGGGGCGTTTGGCCGGCATGGGTCCATGGTCGCTCGCCCGGCCCTCGCCGGGCCCTCGCCGGGCCCTCGCATGGCCCTCGCATGGAGGACGGGAGGAGGACGGGAGGAGGAGGCGAGCGGCAGCCGACCGGAGCCGGGCAGCGTTCCCCGGCCGCCGGCCTCGCCCTGCCGACCTCCTGCCGACCTCGCCCCGTCGGGCAGCCGCGCCGGGCGCCATGAACACGCCGTGGGGTTCGCCGTGGGGTCCGTCACGAGGAACCGACGTGGGTTCGCAGCGGGGCCGTCGCGGGGGGCGCCGTGGGGTTCGCCGTGGGGTCCGTCACGCGCACCTTCGAGCAGGGGGCACCCCCAAACCATTGCCCGCCCGAGGGCACTATGGCTAGCCTGGCCCCTGTTCGTCATCCCGATCGTCTGTTGAAATTTCGAACAAAAGAGAGGGGGCCGGTTGTGGGACGCCTCGTACCTGCCGTGACCCGAGCTCTGGACATACTGGAGCTCTTTCTCGACGGGGACGGGACTCTCTCCGCCCCCGACATCGTGCGCAGGCTCCAGCTGCCCCGCACGACCGTGCACGAGCTGGTGACCACCCTCGCCGCCCGTTCGTACATCGTGCAGGTGCCCGGTCAGCCGGGACGCTACCGGCTCGGGGTGCGCCCGTACCAGCTCGGCAGCCGTTACGCCGAGCAGCTCGACCTCGCGGCCGAGGGCCAGCAGGTCGCCCGCTCCGTCGCCGAGACCTGCGACGAGACCGTGCACGTGGCGATCCTCGAAGGCACCGACGTCATCTACATCGCGAAGGTCGACTCCACGCACGCCGTCCGCATGGTCTCGGCGGCGGGCCGCCGCCTTCCCGCGCACTGCACCTCCGTCGGGAAGATGCTGCTCGCCTCCCTCTCCGAGCCGGAGCTGACCTCGCGCGTCCCCGACGACGCCGACCTCGTCGCGATGACGCCCAACAGCATCACCGAGCCGGGCGCGCTGCGCGAGGCCCTCGCCGAGATCCGCAGTCGTGGGATCGCCGTCGAGAGCCGTGAGTCCAACCCGGACGTGAGCTGTGTGGCGGCACCGGTGCGCGACCGAGCCGGACAGGTCGTCGCCGCGCTCTCGATCTCCGTACCGATGATCCGGTGGAGCGACGAGCGCCGCGTCGAGCTGGAGCAGCTCGCGGCGAAGGGCGCCGCGGAACTGTCCGAGCGGCTCGGCCACCGGAACGTGCGATGACCGCCGTCGAGGTCGCGGTCCCCGCGCACGCGGCGCTGGGCGAGGGCCCGACCTGGGACACCCGGGCGGGCCGGCTCATCTGGGTCGACATCCTCGGCTCCCGGGTCCACACCTACGACCCCGCCTCCGGCCGCCGCACGGTGATGACGACCGAGCAGCACGTCGGCGCGGCCAAGCTCCGTGCGGGCGGCGGCCTGGTCGTCAACCTCCGCGACGGCGTGGGCCTGTACGGGCCGCCGACGGGGGCCGGCGGGGTCACCGCCGCCGGAGCCGAAAGCGCCACCGGAGCCGAAGGGACCGCCGGAGCCGCCGAGCCCGGCGGCGCGTTCCGGTGGCTGCACCGGGAGCCCGTGCCGGGCCGCCGCGCCAACGACGCGGCCGTCGCCCCCGACGGCTCGCTGTGGTGCGGCACCATGCGCTACGACGAGGCGCCGGGCGGGGGCACGCTGACGCGGATCGCCCCCGACGGCACGGTCCGTCCGATCCTCGACGACGTCGCCGTCAGCAACGGCACGGGCTGGAGCCCCGACGGCCGCCGTGTCTACTACGTCGACTCGCCGACCCGCCGCATCGACGTCTTCGACCTCGACGACGATCAACTCCCGGTCGACAGGCGCCCGTTCGCGACCGTGGAGGACGGATTCCCCGACGGTCTGACGGTGGATGCCGAGGGCGGCGTATGGGTGGCCCTCTGGGACGGCGGGGCGGTCCGCCGCTACACGCCGGAGGGCGCGCTGGACCGGGTCCTCGACCTGCCGGTCCGCCGCCCCACCGCCTGTGCGTTCGGCGGCGCCGACCTCACCGACCTTTACATCACCACCGCCCGTACGGGTCTCACGGCGCCGCACCCGATGTCCGGCTCCCTGCTCGTCGTCCCCGGCGTGGGCAAGGGCCTGCCGCAGCCGGCGTTCGCCGGCTAGCCGACACCGGCCGACATCGACACGGGCCGACACTGACACCGGCCGGCTTTGACACCGGCCGACACCGACACCGGTCGACACCGGCCAGTCCTGCCCCCAGTCCCACCGCGAGTCCCCGCCCAGGTGCCGGTCACCGGGCGGGGACTCGCGTTTTCGCGCCACCGTTTTTTTGCGCAAACCATTGACTAGTAAGCGCTTCCTATCTACGGTCCCGTTCGAAGTTGCGATCACCTGACGAAATTTCGAACAGTGGGAGCACGGTATGGGACGACCTGGCCTGAACCGCAGGCAACTCCTCTCCGCGGTGGGCGGGCTGACGGTCGCGGGCAGTCTCGGCTTCGCCGCGCTCGGCACCGGCGCGGACGCCCTCGCCTCCGGCGCGAGCACCCGGGTCCGTTACTGGAACCTTTTCACCGGAGGCGACGGCGCCAACATGGTCGCGATGGTGGACGCCTTCCGGAAGGAACATCCCGGCATCGCGGTCAAGGACTCCACGCTCACCTGGGGCGACCCGTACTACACGAAGCTCGCGATGGCCGCCGCGGGCAACCGCGCGCCGGACCTCGGCGTCATGCACCAGGGCCGCGTGCCCGGCTTCGCGCCCGGCCGTCTCCTGGACCCCTGGGACATGGACCTGCTCACCAAGTACGGCGTCCGGGAAGCCGACTTCAACCCCGTCCTCTGGAAACGCGGCATCGTCGACGGCAAGCTCTACGCCCTGCCCCTCGACATCCACGTCCAGCTCAGCTTCTACCGCAAGGACGTCTGCCGGAAGGCCGGCCTGCTCGACGCGGACGGGAGGCTGCCGACCGCGACCTCCACCGACGACTGGTTCGCCATCCTGAAGGAGGCCAAGAAGCAGCTGAAGGACGGGCAGCAGACCCTCGGCCTGCACGCCTTCGACCAGAACTTCTCCTGGTGGTTCTTCGTCGCCTTCTACCAGCAGCTCGGCGGCGGCTACTTCGACGACGAGCGCACCGACGTCACCTTCGACACCGACAAGGCCACCCAGGTCCTGGAGTTCCTCCACCAGCACGTCGCCGACGGGTACACGATCGTCGGCCAGACCGACGCCGAGGCCTTCCTCGCCGGATCACCGTTCGTGTGGGAGGGGAACTGGTCGGTGCCGTACTTCAGCGGCGAGAAGGTCGGCTACGGGGCCCAGCCGCTGCCCCCGGTCTTCGGTACCCCGGCCACCCACGCCGAGTCGCACTCCTTCGTCCTGCCGCACCAGGCCGACCGCGGCGGCCCCGCCGACGAGGGCGCTCACCTGCTGGCCGCCTACATGGTCAAGCACGCGACCGCCTGGGCGGGCGGCGGCCATGTCCCCGCCTATCTGCCGACCTTCCAGGACCCGGCCTATCTCAAGCTGACCCCGCAGAACGAGTACTCCCGCCCGGCCATGGAACACCCGGCCACCGAACCGCGCATCTGGTTCGCCGGCTCCACCGGCACCCTCGCCAAACGGATCGGCCCGGTCGTCGCCTCCTCCAACGTCGGCTCCGCGAAACCGGCCGCCGCCGCCCACCGGATGAAGTCCGTCCTGGAGGAACTGCTGGCCATGCGGAACCCGATGGACGGCCGCACCGCCGCCCAGGAGCTGAAGGGAACCGCGGCATGACCACCACCGTCGCCCCCGCCACCGGCCTGCGGCCCCGAACGGCCACCGCGACGGAGTCCGCCCGCGCGCGCTGGGGCCGCCGGTTCCAGCACGGCGGCTGGTTCGTCGCACCGTTCTTCGTGCTGTACGGGCTGTTCGTCGTCGTGCCCGTCGTACGCGGCCTCTACCTCAGCCTCACCGACGCCAACATCTCCGGCGACCACACCCGCTTCATCGGCCTCGACAACTACCGCGAGGCGTTCCAGGACCACCTGGTGTGGAACTCCCTGTGGCACAGCGTCCAGTTCACCCTCTACGTCGTGCCCTGCATCGTCGTCGTGGCGCTGCTCATGGCTCTGATCGCCCACCACATCACCCACCTCAAATGGCTGTGGCGGCTGTGCTTCTTCGCACCGTTCCTGCTCCCGTCGGCCGTGGTCGGCAACCTGTGGTGGTGGCTGTTCCAGCCCACCAACGGCATGGTCAACCACGTCCTGGGCATCGACACGCCCTGGCTCACCCAGAAGTCCACCGCCATGATCGCGGTCGTCATCGCGACCCTGTGGTGGACGGTCGGCTTCTCCTTCCTGCTCTACCTGGCCGCGCTCCAGAACATCCCGCACCACCTCTACGAGGCGGCCGAACTCGACGGCGCCAACGCCTTCCAGCGGATGCTGCACATCACCGTGCCGAACCTGCGCAACATCACCGGCCTGGTGCTCGCCCTCCAGGTCCTCGCCTCGCTCCAGGTCTTCGACCAGGCAGTCGTCATGTACCAGTTCGGCCCGGGGCCCGAGGAATCGACCCGCACCTTCGTCCAGTACACGCTCGAACAGGGCTTCACCAGCTACCGCGTGGGCTACGCCTCCGCGATCTCCTTCATCCTGTTCCTCATCATCGCGGCCGTCGCCCTCGGGCGTATGTGGCTGCTGCGGCTCCGCGAGGAGGACGCCCGATGACCACCGCCGACCCGACCACCGCCGACCCGACTCCCGTACCGCGCAAGGCCCGCAGCACCTGGACGCCGGGACAGGTCGCGCTGACGGCGGTCGCCGCCGCGCTGTCCCTCGTGTGGATGGCTCCGCTCGGCTGGGCACTGTCCACCTCGCTGAAGACGCCCACCGAGTCGGTGATCTCCCCGCACTGGATCCCGGAGCACCTCACGGTGGCGTCCTGGAAGAGCGTCATCGAGGCCGGCAACATCCCCAACTGGTTCGTGAACTCCCTGGTGGTGTCGGTCTGCGTCACCTCCGTCGTGCTGCTCGTGGCGGCCCTCGCCGGATACGGCTTCGCCCGCACCGAGTTCCGCGGCAAACCGGCCCTGATGGCCCTGACGATGGCGGGCCTGATGTTCTCCCCGGCCGTCCTCGGCGTCCCCCTCTTCGCGACCGTGCAGTCGCTCGGCATGGTCGACACCTACTGGGGCATGATCCTGCCGCAGTGCGCCCCGGCGGCCATGGTCTACATCCTGTACAAGTTCTTCCAGTCGCTGCCCCGCGAGCTGGAGGAGGCCGCGTTCATCGACGGCGCGGGCCGCTGGCGGATCTTCTTCACCATCGTCCTCCCGCTCTCCAAGCCGTCCCTGTCGGCGGTCGGGATCTTCACGTTCATCGCCTCGTGGAACAACTTCCTGTGGCCGTACATGGTGACCAACAACCCGGACCTGATGACCATGCCGAACGGCATCGCCACCGTGCAGAACTCCTTCGGCATCATCTGGCCGCAGCTCATGGCGGGCGGTCTGATCGCGGGCCTCCCGCTGATCGTCGTGTTCGTCTTCTTCCAGAGCCAGATCGTGCGGGGCGTGGCCCACACCGGTCTGGCCGGCCAGTGACCGGACGAGGAGCCCCAGTTGACCGCACACCGACTCGCCGCCCTGCTCGCCGCGGCCGTCGTCGCCCTGCTGCCGACCACGGCGCAGGCCGACGTCGGCTACCCCGACCCGGAGCCCGTCACCGGACAGCAGATCATCCATGACCCGACCGTCATCCAGCTCAAGTCCGGTGGATACGTGGCCTATTCGACCGGCGGGGTGATCGGCGCCCGTCTCTCCCGGGACCGGGTCCAGTGGGACGACACGGACAGCACGGGCACCCCGATGCTCGAAGGCGGCGGCGACCTCCTGCTGGCCGGCCACGGCCGCTACATCGGTCCCGGTGGCGAGTCGGTCTTCCGGGACGGCGGCCAGGACTGGCTGGCCTACCACTACTACGACGCGGACGACAACGGCACACCCAAGCTGGGTCTGAACAGGCTGAGCTGGACGAAGGCCGGCTGGCCCGTCGTCGGGTAGGGCTGTGCGGGGCCGCGTCGGTACGCGGCTCCGCGGCGGGGCCGAGACCGGCGGCGACGGACCCGCACCCGCCCGCGAAACCCAAGCCACCCCCCGGCCACCCAAGCGACTCTCCACCTGTGCCGCCACTCAAGGCGCCCCCGAAAGGACCCCATGCGCACCGCCCGCTTCGCCCTCGACCCCGCCTTCACCATCGGTGAGGTCAACCCCCGTCTCTTCGGTTCCTTCGTCGAGCACCTCGGCCGCTGCGTCTACACCGGGATATTCGAACCCGGCCACCCCTCCGCGGACCCCGAGGGCCTGCGCACGGACGTGCTGGAGCTGGTCCGCGAGCTCGGTGTCACGGCCGTCCGCTATCCCGGCGGCAACTTCGTCTCCGGCTACAACTGGGAGGACTCGGTGGGCCCCGCCGAGGAGCGGCCCCGCCGCCTCGACCTCGCCTGGCGCTCCACCGAGTCCAACCGCTTCGGGCTCGGCGAGTACATCGGGTTCCTGAAGAAGATCGGCCCGCAGGCCGAGCCCATGATGGCCGTCAACCTCGGCACCCGGGGCGTCGCCGAGGCCCTGGAACTCCAGGAGTACGCCAACCACCCCTCGGGGACGGCCCGTTCCGACCTGCGGATCGCGCACGGCGACAAGGACCCGTTCGGCATCCGGCTCTGGTGCCTCGGCAACGAGATGGACGGCCCCTGGCAGACCGGCCACAAGACCGCCGAGGAATACGGCCGGATCGCCGCCGAGACCGCCCGCGCCATGCGGCAGATCGAGCCGGACCTCGAACTCGTCGCGTGCGGCTCCTCCGGACAGGGGATGGCGACGTTCGCCGCGTGGGAGGCGACCGTCCTCGCCGAGACCTACGACCTCGTCGACCACATCTCCCTGCACGCCTACTACGAGGAGACCGACGGCGACCGCGACTCCTTCCTCGCCTCCGCCGTCGACACGGAGTCGTTCATCGAGAACGTGGTGGCGACCTGCGACCACGTGGGCGCCCGTCTGAAGTCGAAGAAGAGGATCAGCCTCTCCTTCGACGAGTGGAACGTCTGGTACCAGAACCGGCCCAACCCGCACCCGGTCGAGGACTGGCAGGAGGCCCCGCGCCTGCTGGAGGACGTCTACTCCGTCACGGACGCGGTCGTGTTCGGTTCGTTGCTCATCGCGCTGCTGCGGCACGCGGACCGGGTGACCGTCGCCTGCCTCGCCCAGCTCGTCAACGTCATCGCGCCGATCATGACCGAACCGGGCGGTCCGGCCTGGCGGCAGACGACCTTCTACCCGTTCGCGCAGGCCTCGGCGCACGGGCGCGGGCAGGTCCTCGACGTCCGGGTGGACTCGCCGACGTACCCGACCCGCAAGTACGGCGAGGCGGACCTGCTGCACGCCACCGCGGTGCGCGCCGAGGACGCTTCGGTCACCGTGTTCGCCGTCAACCGCAGCCAGACCGACCCTTTGCCGCTCGAAGTCGCCCTGAACCGACTGGGTTTGACGACGGTCGTCGAGCACAGCGCGCTCGCCGACGCCGACCCGGACGCCACCAACACCCTGCACGACCAGGAGCGGGTCACCCCGCACCCGGTCGAGGGGACCACGCTCCGAGGCGGCACGCTGAACGCCGTCCTGGAGCCGCTGTCCTGGAACGTGATCCGGCTGGTCTAGGACCTGTCCTGGGCGGCGCCGGGGCCGGGGGAGTGCACCGGGGTCACCGGTACTCCTCCGGCCGCGCTGCCCAGCAGCGTCAGTTCCACCCGGCCGGGGCCGGCGGGTGTGGTCCCGTCGGACAGCACCGCGAGGGCCAGTGTGTTGCGCCCCCGTGTGCGCAGCACCCCGTTGGGAAGGACGAACGTGTGCTGGGGCCCTACGTCGTTGATGTACTGGCCCATGTTCCAGCCGTTCAGGAAGATCTGGACGCGATAGGCGCGGGCCGGATCGTCGGTGAGGGTGAGCCCGATCGACGCGTCCACCCCGGTGTCCACCGCGAGCCGGAATTCGGTGCGGTACCAGGTGACACCCTGCCGCCGTTCGGCGCGCGGGAAGCCGACGGTCTTCCAGCCCCCGTCCGCGAACCCCGGCAGATGCCAGCCGTGCCGTTCCCCGTGCAGACCTCCGGTGTTCAGCGGTCCGCGCACCGGGTCGGGGGCCGCCGTGCCCTGGACGCGCCAGCGGATCGCGGGAGCGGCACCGGCGAAGGCGACGGCCGTCAGACCCCGGGCCGCCTTGTGCGTGTCGTTCGCCTTCCCGTCCTCGTCGTGCTGCATCCGCCGGACCAGGACGGACAGCACATGGGAGTGCCCGTCCCGCGGCAGGACGGGAAAGGTGGCGGTGGCCGCCCAGGTCCCCTGCCGGACGGTCTTCTTGTCCGGTACCGGCATCCGGTGGGTGCCCAGCGGCTCACCGTCCAGCCAGGCCATCAACAGCCCCTGTGCGCCCGCGACATAGGAGAGGGACACGGACTCCGCGTCGCCCGCGTCCGCGAAGTGCCCGCGGTACCAGACGTCGCCGTAGTGGAAGCCGTAGTCGTCGGCGAACAGCACGGGCTGCCCGGCGGGGACGGGGGTGACGCTGTACGAGGACGTCCTGTCGGCGACGGGCCATGCCGAGTCCTCGTAGTCGGCTGCCGACTCGGGATTCCCCTCCGCCCGGCGCCAGTCGGTCAGGGCGGGCAGCCGCACCTGGTCCACACCGGCCAGCGGCCGCTCGGCCCGCAGGCTCCCGGAGGCGGTGGCGCGGGACTTCAACGTGTCGTGATTCCAGGCGAGTTCGCTCATTCCGCGCGGCCCCCACACCTCCAGGTCCGCCGCGTCCACCGTGTCGCCGGTGAGCTGGACGGTCGTGCCGCGCAGGGCGGCCGTGCGCAGCAGCGCCGGGCCGCGCACCAGTACCGGACCCGACGGGGTGTCGTACCGCCACAGCAGGCGGGAGCTCTCGTCGTCGGCGAACAGCAGCAGGAGGGGGGCGGCGATGCCGCCGCCCTCCACCCGGACCCGGGTGATGCCGTCCAGCACGGTGTCGATCCGCAGGGCCCCGTCCCCGTAGCCGTGCCGGGCGTCCCCGTCCAGCACGGTGACCGTCGGCTCGCTCGCCGACTCCAGACAGGTGCGCGTCGACTCGCCCGCCCGGCCCGTGAACACCGCGATGTCCTGCCGCCCCGCGTTCAGCCACAGCATCGGCTGAGCGGTCGAGTAGCTCAGCCTCCTTCGTCCCAGGGCGATACCGGCGGTGAGCAGTCGGGCGTCGAGGCCGGGCACCGGCACGGCGACCGTCGTCCCCGCGAGCGCGACGGAGGCGACGGCCTCGGTGGACGTGTCGTTGCGCAGCACATGGAAGTGCGCCTTCGTGTCCGGATTGACGAGGTGGTACGCCTTGATGCCGGGGCCGGCCCCCATGCCGTCGCCGGGGACCGGTTCGGCTGGGTCCAGCTTCGCCAGGTCGGGCACCGAGTGCAGCAGTTGGCCGATCTGGTGCATCGGCAGGAGCTTCTCGGTCGGCTGCCGCGCTTCGTCGAGGGCGGCCCCGTAGTCGTACGACGTGTAGACGATCGGCGCGGGCAGCCAGCCCCAGGACGTGCCGCCGAAGGTCATGTAGACGTTGTGGACCGTGATGCCGTTGGCGAGGTTGGTGAGGTAGAAACGCCGTTCGTAGGCCGCGTCCCGGGTGCGGCGCGACTGCGCGTATCCCAGGCCGTCGAACTCCGCCCCGCCCCACGGATCGAACCAGCCGCCCCCGAACTCGGGGATGAACCCAGGGGTGTCGGGACTCGCGGTCGAGCCGCCCTTCATGCCGCCGGGGCCGAAGTGCCCCCAGTCCGGAGGTGTCCTGAAGGGGGAGGGGTAGCCGTCGAAGCCGTAGAGGTAACGCCCCTGCTCGCCGCCCGTGTCGAAGGTGCCGGGGGCCCAATGACCGTTCCTGCCCTTGTCGTTGTGGAAGAGCGGCACGTCGATGCCGTCGGCCCGCACCTTGGCGTACAGGTGCGCCATGTAGTCGCGGCCCGCGGGCTCGGTCACATGGTCGTCGTACTCGTTCTCCAGCTGGTAGAGGACGATCGTGCCGCCGCCGTCGGTGTAGAGGTGGCGGGCGGCGATGCGGTCGACGGCGGTCAGCCACTCGTCGGCGTGCTTCAGATAGGCCGGGTCGGAGGTGCGGGCCACCCCCGGGGCGGCGGTGAGCCAGCCGGGGAAGCCGCCCGCGTCGACCTCGGCGTTGATGTACGGGCCGGGGCGCAGGATGACGTACAGCCCGGTCTCGGCGGCGGTCCGCAGGAACAGGTCGAGGTCGCGGACCCCGGTGAAGTCGTACTGTCCGGGTGCGGGGGAGTGGTAGTTCCACGCGACGTAGATGCTGATCGCGTTGTACCCGTGGGCGCGCAGCTTCTGCAGGACGTCCCGCCACAGCGACGGGCTCGGCAGCCGGAACGGGTGGACCTCTCCCGACCAGATCACCAGGCGCCTGCCGTCGATCAGCATCGAATAGCGGTCGAAGCCGACCGTGTGCGCCCTGCCGTCGGCGGCGGGCGGTGCGGGCGCGGGCCCGGTGGGTGCGAGAGGCGTCCTTCCCGCCGCGCGCGCCTCGTCGCCGCCGCCGGAGTTCAGCGAGAGACCGAGCGCGGCGGTGCCGGCGAGTGCGCTGAAGGTACGTCTGCTCAACACCATGCGGGTTCTCCCGGGGACGGCGAAGGGGGTTCCCCCCGCTCGGTCCGAGCCCGAGAACCCGGGGGAAGGTGCGGCCATTGTCCACAGGAGCCGGTCATTTGATGGTCATATGACCATCTCGGCGCGGGGGATTACGCGGTATGGGCGCTGCAGGGCGCTGCAGGGGGCGGCAGGGCGCGGTCGGCGCGGCCGGGGACGGCCCGCACGGTCGCGGGCCGCCCCCGGCCTCCGTGGGGGGAAGGAGCGGGTCAGCTCGTCTCGACGCCGAGCGTCAGGGTGCCGGTGTAGCCGGCGGAGGTGGTGCTGCCGAGGGCCGTCAGGGTCAGGAGGCCGGAGGAGGCGCCTCCGTCGTCGTAGATGGAGTCCTGGGCGAGCGTGGTGCGGGTGACCGTGTTGGTGGAGTACGGGGACACCTTGGCCATCGCCGCGGTGATCGTCTCGCTGCAGAAGAGCTGGCCGGTGTGGAGTTCCCTGCCGCCGGTGAAGGAGCCGTCGGAGGTGAGGGTGACGCCGGTGTGCACCTTGACGTGGATGTGCACGCAGCGGCCCCGGTACCAGCCGGGGTAGATCGTGGTGATGTTCGCGACGCCGGACGCGTTCGTCAGGACGCCGCCGCGCAGGAACGTGCCGTCGTCCGGTTCGCTGTGGCCGTTGTTGCCGACGAAGCCGGAGTACTCGCCGAGCGCGTCGCAGTGCCAGATCTCGACGAGGGCGTTGCTGATCGGTACGCAGGTGTCGTCGTCGACGACGGTGAGCACCAGCTTGAGCGGGGCGCCCGCCTTGCCTTCGGTGACGTTGGCGCGGACGAGCTGTCCGTCGAGGTAGTAGGGGCCTTCGGTCATCTCCTTGGTCAGGGTGCAGACGGCCGCCGCGGCGGCGGGGACGGCGTCCGCCGCGTCGGTGGCGGGGGTGGGGGCGGCGGGTGCCGCCGCGCCCACGGCCAGCGCCGCGGCCGTGGCGCCCGTGGCGATCAGTACGGTTCGGCGCCCGAGCGGGGTCGCCTCTGACATGTCTTTCGAGGGGGAATCTGTCATGAACACGGCACCGTAGGGGTGGATGCTGTCGGTCACCTGTCAGTTCCGCAAAGTGACAGCCCGTCAAGTTCCTTGTTGGACACCTTGCGGGTCCCGGCTCGCTCGGCGTGCCGCGCCCGCGGCCGACGGGGGAGACCCGCCCGGCGCGGGGCCGCGCCGTCTCCGGCCGCAGGGGTGCGACGGGAGGCGGTTACGGGTGAGGGCGAAGGCGTCGGTGCCCCGGTTCGCCGGGCACCGCGCCGTGGTGTCCGGCGCCGGAGTCCGCGGCGCCGGACACGGGGATCCTCCGGCGCCGGGAGGGCGTACTCCTGCCCTGCCCGCGTCGTCGGTGACGGGCGGTTCCCGTCGGCCGGCCCCTGGCCGGCCGCGCGGAGGTCCGCCCGGAGATGTGAGTGGCCTGTCAGCCGGCCTGGTTGTACAGCATCGCGCCCACGGCTCCCCAGCCGCCGTCCGACTGGGGTGGCGGTGGTTCCGGCTGCGTCCTGCCCCGGACCTGGGCCGCCGTCAGGCCGCCCTGCGCGCCCGCGGAGTTCGTCATGCCGGGCATACCCGTCTGGGCGGCCGGCTGGAGACCCGGCGACTGGGGCGGCCCGGTCATCGCCGCGGGCGGCATCTGGGCCGGCATCGCACCCGGGCCCTGGGCCGCGGCCGGCCAGTTGGTGGGCTGCGGAGCGGGGTAGCCGGGCGCCCCCATGGGCTGCTGCTGGGCGGGATAGCCCGGGGCCGCCACGGGCTGCTGCTGGGCGGGGTAGGGCGAAGCCGCGGCGGGCTGCTGGGCGGGGTAGGGCGAAGCCGCGGCGGGTCGCGCCGGCGGACCGGGCGGCAGGCTGGGCTGCGGGGCGGCCGCCGCCACCGGCTGGGGCTGGGCGGGCTGGCCGGGCCAGGCGTTCGCCTGCGCGGCCAGCCCCTGCATGCCCGCTCCGTTGGTCGCGCCGACGAGACGGTCCACCATGGCCGTACCCGAGCTGTACCCGGTCCCATTGCTGAGCTCGGGTACGGGGGCTTCCTTCCTGGACCCGTAGAGCACCTGTTCCAGGCCGGCCACCAGGCGGCGCACGTCCGTCTGCGGACGTACCACGAGTCTCAGGAAGCGGCTGGACGAACCGACCTTGTTGCCGCACTCGCGGACCAGGATGCGGTGCTCGGTGAGCAGTCGGTCCCGGACCACGGTGCCCTCGGCGCCGACGGGAAGGCGTACGAACAGGAAGTTGCCCTGCGAGGGGTAGATCGTCAGACCGGGCAGCGCGGAGAGCTGGCGGGCCATGTCCAGCCGGTCGCGGCGGACCATGTGCAGGCTCTCCATGTACTCCTTGCCGTGGTTCTTGAGCATGAACACCACGGTCTCCGCGAAGGAGTTGAGGTTCCACTTCGGCAGCATCGAGCGGACCTTGCCCGCCAGGGAGGGGTTGGCGACCATGTAGCCGAAGCGGATGCCGTGCAGGCCGAAGTTCTTGCCGAGGCTGCGCAGCACGATGACGTTGGGTCTCATCACCGCGTCCTCGACCACGCTGGGCTCCGACTCGGCGTCGGCGAACTCCAGGAACGACTCGTCGATGACGACCAGGTCCAGATCGGCCATCGCGTCCATGAACTGGATGACCGACTGGCGCGGCAGGAAGCCGCCGTCGGGGTTGTTCGGGTTGCAGATGACGGCGACCTTGGTGCCGCGCGCGCGGATGAACTTGGCGTACGCGGCGAGGTCGAGCGCGAAGCCGGTGGACTCCTGGAGCGGGAACATGTCCACCCGCTTGCCGGTCTCCATCGGCTGGTCGGTCCAGCGGCCGAACGTGGGGACGGGTATCGCGAGGGACTCACGGACCAGCAAGTGATCGATCCATGTGATGAGTTCGGTCGAACCGTTACCCATCGCGACGCATTGCGGCGGGAGTTGGAGCAGCGAGCACAGTTCGCTGGTGATCGTGTCGGCGCTGCTCGGGTAGTAGGTGATGATCTCGCGCAGCCGGCCCGCGAGTTCGTCGAACATCGCGGGCGTGGGGAAGTACGGGTTGCAGGGAATACAGAAGTCCACCGGGCCGGCTCCGTCGCCCTCCCGCGTCAGTGCGGCCATCGACGGACTGTGCGCCGCGGTGCCGCGAAAGAGCGAGGTGACATTGCCGGCCATGGAACCTCCGTATAGGGCGAGCCCGCTGGGGAGGACGGGCCCTCCGTCTTTGGGTGGCCCGCGCGGGGGAGCACGGGCCGCCCTCTCATACGGAAACGGAAGTGGCGCTGTTCAATCGCTGCGCAATCGTGCGGATTTTGTGAACCGGCTGTGAGGTCCGGTCACGAACCCGGCACATACGGCTGTGAGGAAGGTCCGTTCAGGCGCCGAACGAGTGCACCGTGGAGGTCCGGTAGGTCTGCCCCGGCCGCAGCACCGTCGACGGGAACGACGGGTGGTTGGGGGAGTCCGGGAAGTGCTGGGTCTCCAGGCACAGGGCGTCGCCCTGGCGGTAGATGTGACCGCCGGTGCCGACCAGCGTGCCGTCCAGGAAGTTGCCCGAGTAGAACTGCAGGCCGGGCTCGGTCGTCGCGATGCTCAGGGTGCGGCCGGAGGAGGGGTCGCGGAGCGTGGCGACGTGCGCGGGCTTCGCCGTGACGCCCTTGTCGAGAACCCAGTTGTGGTCGATGCCCTTGCCGTACAGGAGCTGCTGGTGGGCCACCCTGATGTCCCTGCCGACGGTCTTCGTCCGGCGGAAGTCGAAGGGGGTGCCCGCGACCCCGGCCAGTTCACCGGTGGGGATCAGGCCCGAGTCGACGGGAGTGAAACGGGCGGCCGCGATCTCCAGCTCGTGGTCGTAGATCGAGCCGCTGCCCTCGCCGGCCAGGTTCCAGTACACATGGCTGGTGAGGTTGACGACGGTGGCCTTGTCGGTGGTGGCCTCGTAGTCGATGCGCCAGTCGCCGTGCCTGGTCAGGGTGTAGGTGACCTTCGCCCTGAGCGTGCCGGGATAGCCCATCTCGCCGTCGACGCTCGTGTAGTGCAGGACGAGCCCGACGTCGGAGCCCGAGGTGAAGCCCTCCACGTCCCACAGGCGCTTGTCGAAGCCCTTGGCGCCGCCGTGCAGGCTGTTGACGCCGTCGTTGACGGAGAGCTGGTGGCTCTTGCCGTCCAGGGTGAACTGCCCCTTGCCGATGCGGTTGCCGTACCGGCCGATCAGCGCGCCGAAGTACGGGCTGCTCGCGACGTAGTCGTCGATGTCGTCGAAGCCCAGCGCGACGTTCCTGTACCTGCCGTGCCGGTCGGGGATCTCCAGGGACTGGACGATTCCGCCGTACGACAGGACCTTGAGCCGCGTCCCGCCGTTCTCCAGCGACCACCGGTGGACCTTCGTCCCGTCGGCGAGCTTGCCGAAGAGCTCCCTCACGGGCTTCCTGCCGCCCGAGGCGTGCGCGGTGCCGATGGTGGCCGCGGTTAATCCCGCCGCCGCCGCTCCTGCGATGACCGTGCGTCTGCTCATGTCCATTGCGGCTCCTGCAAATGGAGGGGCCCCGCCTTCCGGCGGGGCCCAGCTGAGTTACGAACCGGACTTGCGCTTGTTCCACACGTCGAACCCGACCGCCGCCAGCAGGGCCAGGCCCTTGATGACCTGTTGCCAGTCGGTGCCGACACTGAGGAGGTTCATTCCGTTGTTCAGCACGCCGAGGACCAGGCCGCCGATGATCGCGCCGAGGACGGTACCCACACCGCCGCTCATGGACGCGCCACCGATGAACGACGAGGCGATCGCTTCCAGCTCGAAGCTCAGGCCGGCCTTCGGGGAGGCCGCGTTCAGGCGGGCGGCTACCACCAGACCCGCCAGGGCCGCGAGCATGCCCATGTTCAGGAAGACATAGAAGGTGACCTTCTTGTCCTTGACGCCGGACAGCTGCGCCGCCGGGAGGTTGCCGCCGATCGCGTAGATGTGGCGGCCGAAGACGGCGTTGCGCATCATGTAGCCGTAGCCGACGACCAGCGCGCCGAGGATCAGCAGCACGATCGGCGCGCCCTTGTAGCTGGCGAGCATCATCGTGACGATGAGGACCGCGGCGACCAGCGCGACCAGCTTGAGCACGAACAGCTTGGCCGGCAGCACGTCCAGCGAGAACTCCTGCTGGCGCTTGCGGTCACGGATCTCCTGCAGGACCACGAAGACGATCACCGCCAGGCCCAGCAGCAGCGTGATGTTGTGGTAGTTGGTGGTCGGGCCGACCTCCGGCAGGAAGCCGTTGCCCATCTTCTGCAGGCCGCCCGGGAACGGGCCGAGGGTCTGCCCCTTGAGCAGGATCTCCGTCAGACCGCGGAAGATCAGCATCCCGGCGAGGGTGACGATGAAGGACGGTATGCCGAGATAGGCGATCAGGAATCCCTGGACCGAGCCCGCCACGGCGCCCACCGCCAGGCTCAGCACCAGGGCGACGGGCCACGACATGCCGTGCTGCACCGTCAGTACGGCCGCGAACGCGCCGACGAACGCCGTCAGCGAACCGACCGACAGGTCGATGTGGCCCGCGATGATCACCAGCATCATGCCGATCGCGAGGATCAGGATGTAGCTGTTCTGCAGGACCAGGTTGGAGATGTTGTGCGGCAGCAGCGTGCTTCCGCCGGTCCAGACGGCGAAGAGGGCGACGATCAGGCCGAGGGCGATCAGCATGCCGTACTGGCGCATGTTGCGGCGCATGCCGTCGAACATCAGCCGCACCAGGTTCTCCCCGGTCTCGCCGCCGCCCTTGCCCGGCGGTGCCTCGGCCGGGGTCTTGGTCACATCGGTGCTCATCGCGTTACCTCTTTGTCCTTCGTCATCTGACGCATCAGCACTTCCTGCGTGGCCTCGGCCCGCGAGAACTCACCCGTCAGCCGCCCCGCTGCCATGGTGTAGATGCGGTCGCACATGCCGAGCAGTTCGGGCAGCTCGGAGGAGATGAAGATGATTGCCTTGCCCTCGGCGGCCAGCTTGTCGATGACCGTGTAGATCTCGAACTTGGCCCCCACGTCGATGCCGCGGGTCGGTTCGTCCAGGATCAGCACGTCCGGACCCGCGAAGATCCACTTGCTGAGGACGACCTTCTGCTGGTTGCCGCCGGAGAGCTTGCCGACCCGCTCGAAGACGGTCGGCGCCTTGATGTTCATCGACTTGCGGTAGCGCTCGGCGACCTGGCGCTCCTCGTGCTCGTCGACCAGACCCCGGTTGGAGACCTTCTTCAGGGCGGTCAGCGAGATGTTGCGGTTGATGGTGTCGATGAGGTTCAGGCCGTAGTGCTTACGGTCCTCGGTGACGTAGGCGATGCCGTGGCCGACCGCCGCCGCGACGGACTTGGTGCGGATCTCCTTGCCGTCCTTGAGGACCGTGCCGCCCATGTACCGGCCGTACGAGCGTCCGAAGACGCTCATCGCGAGCTCGGTGCGGCCGGCTCCCATGAGGCCCGCGATACCGACGATCTCCCCGCGCCGCGCGTGGAGCGACACGTCGTCGACCACCTTGCGCTGCTGGTCGATCGGATGGTGCACGGTCCAGTCGCGGATCTCCAGCGCCGGGGCCGCGCCCTCCTCCGGTTGGTGCGGGGTGCGCTCGGGGAAGCGGTGGTCGAGGTCCCGGCCGACCATTCCGCTGATGATCCGGTCCTCGGTCGTCTCCGGCGCCTTCACGTCGAGGGTCTCGATGGACTGGCCGTCACGAAGGATCGTCACCGAGTCGGCGACCTTGCGGATCTCGTTCAGCTTGTGGGAGATGACGATCGAGGTGATGCCCTGCTTCTTCAACTCCAGTATGAGATCCAGGAGTTTGTCGCTGTCCTCGTCGTTGAGCGCCGCGGTCGGCTCGTCGAGGATGAGCAGCTTCACCTTCTTCGAGAGCGCCTTCGCGATCTCCACGAGCTGCTGCTTGCCCACGCCGATGTCGGCGACGCGGGTCTCCGGGTGATCGGTCAGACCGACCCGGCGCAGCAGCTGCGTGGCGTGCCGCAGCGTCTCGTTCCAGTTGATGAACCCGCCCCTGGCGTGTTCGTTGCCGAGGAAGATGTTCTCCGCGAGGGAGAGGTACGGCGACAGCGCCAGTTCCTGGTGGATGATGACGATGCCGTGCTGCTCGCTCGCCCGGATGTCCCCGAAGCGGCAGACGTCACCCTCGAAGAGGATCTCGCCCTCGTAACTCCCGTGCGGGTGGACGCCGGAGAGGACCTTCATCAAGGTCGACTTGCCGGCGCCGTTCTCCCCGCAGATGGCGTGGACCTCGCCCTGGCGGACGGTCAGCGTGACGTCCGACAGCGCTTTGACGCCGGGAAAGGTCTTGACGATCGAGCGCATTTCCAGGACGGGTCCCGCCATGGTCGTGCCTTCCAATCAGTAAGAGATCAGTGGGACCGGGTGGTTACTTGAGCTCGTCCGCCGTGTAGTAGCCGCCGTCCACCAGGACCTGCGAGTAGTTGGTCTTGTCGACGCTGACCGGCTGGAGCAGGTAGGCGGGGACGACCTTCGAGCCGTTGTCGTACGTCTTGGTGTCGTTCGTCTCCGGCTTCTTGCCGTTGAGGGCCGCGTCGACCATGTTCGAGGCGACCTTGGCCAGTTCGCGGGTGTCCTTGTAGACGGTCTGCGTCTGCTCGCCCGCGATGATCGACTTCACCGAGGCCAGCTCGGCGTCCTGACCGGTGAGGACCGGCAGCGGCTTGCTCTTGGAGCCGTAGTCGTCCGACTTCAGCGCCGACAGGATGCCGATGGAGATGCCGTCGTACGGCGACAGGACCGCGTCGACCTTCTTGCTGGCGTACGACTTGGTGAGGATGTCGTCCATGCGCTTCTGGGCGGTGGCGCCGTCCCAGCGCAGGGTGGTGACCTGGGTGAGGCCGGTCTGGCCGGACTGGACGACGAGCTTCTTGCTGTCGATGTACGGCTGGAGCACGCTCATCGCGCCGCCGAAGAAGTACTTCGTGTTGTTGTCGTCGTTGGAGCCGGCGAACAGCTCGATGTTGAAGGGGCCCTTGCCGCTCTTCAGACCGAGCTTGTCGACGATGTAGTTGGCCTGGAGCTCGCCGACCTTGCTGTTGTCGAAGGACGCGTAGTAGTCGACGTTCTTCGTGCCCAGGATCAGGCGGTCGTAGGCGATGACCGGGATGTGCGCGTCCGCGGCCTCCTGGAGCACGTTGTCCAGGGACTTGTTGTCGATGGCCGCGACGATCAGCGCCTTGACGCCCTGCGTGATCAGGTTCTCGATCTGCGAGACCTGCTGCTGGGGGTCGTCCTCCCCGTAGACCAGCTTGGTCTTGTAGCCCTTGGACTCCAGGTTCTTCACGACGTTGTTGCCGTCGCCGATCCAGCGCTCGGAGGACTTCGTCGGCATCGCGATGCCGATGGTCCCGCCCTTGCTGCTGCCGCTCGTCTCTTCCTTGCTGCCGCCGCTGCCGCTCTGGCCGCAGGCGGTCAGGGCGAGGGCGAGGGAGGCGGCTCCGGCTATGGCGGTGAGGGCGGCTCTGCGGTTACGCATGATCATCATCCTTGATGTCTTGGACCGGGCTCGGTCTCGCGGAACTCGAATACTCCGGGAGCTTTGAGAGGAAGGCCGAGAGGGTGTGTTGGATTGTGCGCGACTGTGTCGGCTTGTGTGAAGGGGGTTTGTGCGAACGTTATGAGGGAGTGTCGAACCGTGAGAGCGCGCCGGGCAGCCGGGTGCCGAGCGGCGCCATGTCGCCGTCCGCTCCGTGCCGTGCCAGCAGATCAAGGGCGAGCCGGCCGCGCCGCACCCTTTCCCGGGCCGTGCTCAGGGTCAGGTCCCGCAGATGGTGTCCGTACGGATAGATCCCGGGGGTCTTGGACAGCCCGAACTTCAGGTACAGCGGTGCGCCGCGGCGGATCAGCTCGGCGACCTCGTACATCCGTATGTACCCGCCGAGATCGTCGGGGGCCTCGATGTACATGTCCATGGGGGCGGCGGAGACCCGCCGGATCTCGGTGAGATGATCGAGCGTCAGATCGCTCGGCACGTTCACCGAGTCGGCGCCGAGGTTCTCGTACACGGCGTACGAGGCCGGGTTGACCGGACCTATCAGCGCCGAGACCTTGAGGGTGGTGTCGGCCGGGATGATCCCGGCGGCCCGTGCCCGGTGCAGTGTCCACAGCACGCCCTCGTCGGCGACGAGCAGACACTTGACGCCCAGCTCCGTCGCCCGGACGGCGTCCTCGACACAGCCGGCCACCGCGTCGTGGCCGCGGGCGCGCAGCCCGCCGCCGCGCGAGTCGGTACGGGCCGAGGCGCCGATGTCCCAGATGCCGCGCGGGCCGGTGAACAGACAGAGCTCGATGTCGCGTTCACCGGTGGCCTCGACCATCTCGGTGATCTCGGCGTCGGTCAGCATCCAGATGCCGCTGCCCTGGCTGATCCGGTGGATCGGCACATCGAGCCGGGAGGACTCCTTGAGGACCACCGCGAGCGCCTCGGGCCCCTCCACGGAGGGGACCTCGGTGCGCCAGCGACCGCCACCCGGGAAGGTGTGCGGCGAGGCGTCGGCGGGGGAGAGGGCGGGCGCGCCCAGGCCGAGCGCGGCGAGCGCGCTCTCACCGGGTCGACGGGCTGCCGTAGGGGAGGCGTCGGTCACGAGCTGTCCTTCATGTTCGATATTTCGGGCGGAGTTCGCGGCTCAGGGTGTGCGGGGGCCTGGTGTACGCCGGTACGGAGCCGTCAGGAGTCTCCGTACCGGCGTACGGCTCGGATGGTCAGGGCTTCAGCAGGACCTTGCCGACCTTGGGATCACCGGACCCCACCAGCTCGATGGCCTCCGGGAACGCGGCGAGCGGCAGCTCGTGCGTCACCAGCGGCGACGGGTTCAGCAGACCGGCGCCGAACACCCGCACCGTGTGCGCCCAGGCCTCCGGCGGCGCCCCGAACACGGTGTGCACCTCCAGCTGCCGTACGACGAGATCGGTCGGGTCGAGACCCTCGGCACCCGGCGCCGGGATCCCCGTGAGGACCAGGCGTCCGCCGCGCCGCAGCAGGGAGGCGGCGGTGCGCGCGGCGGACGCGGACCCGGCGGTCTCGATCACGACGTCGAAGTCGTCCGGGAGTTCCTGGTCCCTCGTACGGAAGTCGGTGGCGCCGAAGTCCTTCGACAGCGCGGCCCGGTCGGGGCGGGTGCCCACCACGAGCAGCTCGGCCGGCGAACCCGCCTTCAGGAACTGCACGGCGAACATCCCGAGCGTCCCGGTGCCCACCACGGCCACGCGCTCACCGGGCCGCGCGTTCGCCTTGAGCGCGGCGGCCGCGATGCAGGCGGCCGGCTCCAGCAGGGCGGCGGCGGTCAGATCGGCGTCGTCGGGCAGCACGTGGAGCAGCCGCGCCGGCAGCGTCAGCGTGCCCGCCATCGCGCCGGGCTGGGTGAACCCGGTCTCCTCGTACCCGGCGGTGCACAACGTTGTCTCGCCCGCGTGGCAACGGTCGCAGACCTGGCAGTTGCGGAAGCCCTCACCGACGACCTTGCGGCCGACCAGCGCCCGGGGGACACCGGCGCCGACCTCCTCGACGGTCCCGGACCACTCGTGACCCGGGGTCAGGGGGTAGCGGACGTAGCCCTCGGGCCGGTTGCCCTGGTAGACCTCGCGGTCGCTGCCGCAGATGCCGACCGCGTGCACCCGTACGAGCGCCTCGCCCGCCGACGGCCGGACCGGCTCGTGCGGGATCAGCCGGTGCTCGCCCGGACCCTCGACGACGACCGCGGTGCTCACTTCGCCCCCTTGGGCTTGCGCTGCTCCCAGCCGTCGGCCCACAGGTCGAACCGGGCCTGCTGCTGCGGGAACTCGGCCGCCGCGTCCACGTCCAGCTCGACGCCCAGACCGGGCTCGTGGGACAGCTCGAAGTAGCCGTCGACGACCTGCGGGGCGCCCTTCACGACCTTCTTGATCTCCGCGTCCGCGAAGTCGTTGAAGTGCTCCAGGATCTTGAAGTTCGGCGAGGTGAAGCCGACCTGGAGCGAGGCCGCGGTCAGTACCGGGCCGCCGACGTTGTGCGGCGCGACCAGGACGTAGTGCGCCTCGGCGGTCGCGGCGAGCTTCCGGGTCTCCCAGATGCCGCCGATGTGGCCGACGTCGGGCTGGATGATGTCGACGGCCTGGCTCTCGAAGAGCTCGCGGAACTCGACGCGGTCGTGGATGCGTTCGCCCGTGGCGACCGGGATGTCGACCTTGGCGGCCACCTTCTCCAGCGCCTTGAGGTTCTCCGGCGGAACCGGCTCCTCCAGCCACGCGGGCTTGAAGGGCGCGAGCTCGTTGGCCAGCCGGACGGCGGTGGACGGCGAGAAGCGGCCGTGCATCTCCAGCATCAGCTCGGTCTCGGGACCGATCGCGTCGCGCACCGCCTCGATGAGCGACACCGAGTAGAGGGTGGCCGCGTGGTCGAGCTCGAAGTGGCCGGTGCCGAAGGGGTCGATCTTGAGGGCCTTGTACCCTCGTGCGACGACCTCCTGCGCGGCCTTGTGATAGGCCTCCGGGGTCCGTTCGGTGGTGTACCACCCGTTGGCGTACGCCTTGACCCTGTCGGTGACCTTGCCGCCGAGGAGCTGCCAGACCGGCACCCCGAGCGCCTTGCCCTTGATGTCCCAGCACGCCATCTCGATGACCGCGATGCCGGACATCACGATCTCGCCGGCGCGTCCGTAGTCGCCGTACTTCATCCGGCGGACCAGGTCCTCGACGGCGAACGGGTCGGAACCGAGAATATGGTTGGCCTGCGCCTCGTGCAGATAGCCGAGCAGCGCGTCGGTGTGGCCCAGCATGCGGGTCTCGCCGACTCCGGTGATGCCCTCGTCGGTGTGCACCTGGACGTAGGTCAGGTTCCTCCAGGGTGTCCCGACCACGTGTGTGGTGATTCCCGTGATGCGCACGGCAGATGCCCCCTGTGCTTTCGGCTCTGTTCGAAATTTCGTCACACGTTCGAAATGCTGGCGTGACAGTAAGGACGCGGCCCCGGGAGTGTCAATGGGTCGCGCGCATAACGGTTTCGACGCGATGGGCGCAGGATGGTGGGGAATGGTCGGGGGTGTCGGGGTCCGACGGACCGGAATCCTGGATTCCGCACAGAATCTTCACAACTGCGCCTAGGAACGTTACCGGCGGTGACCCTAGTCTTCCCGCGTCATGGACTACTGCCACGTGTGCCGAAGGCACCTCAACGGCGCCCTCGCCTGTCCCGGGTGCGGCACCCCGGTCGACGAACTCGGCGCGGACGCCGAAGACGCCGACGCGCGCCCGGAACCGGGCGCCGACGCGTACCGCGGTGAGGACGGCGGCACCGAGGGGCGGGCCGCGCGACGGCGCGGAGGCCGTGGCCGGGACGCCGGGAGTCCGGGCGGCGCGCAGGGCCCCGACGCCCCGGCCGGCACCAGCAGGCGTGACCGCAAGGCCGCGGCGCACCGCCGGCGGCGGCGGCGCACCCTGTACGTCGCGGTGGGCTTCGTCCTCGCGGCCGGCGGTCTGAGCCTCGCCGAACTCGGCGTCGACGCACCCGGACTGGGCCCGGGCCCCGCGGCGGCCGGAGGCGAGTCGCCGGACGGCTCGGCCTCCTCGGCGGCGTCCTCGCGACCGAAGAGCTCCCCGTCCGGCTCCGCCTCGGCGACCCGCGAGTCCGGCTCCTCGTCGTCACCCTCCGGATCGGCCCCCGTATCCGCCTCCGCGTCTCCCGCGGCGGCCGGCGAGAAGAGCGCAGGGGGTGGGTCGGCGAGCGCCGGCACGCTCCCGGGCCGTTCCGCCTCGGCCCCGGCGACCGGCTCCTCGAACCCCAGGACCTCGGCCCCCGCCACTACGGCGCCCACGACGTCGGCGCCCACGCCGACCCCCTCGTCCTCGGACGCGTGCAACCACGTCTTGTGGTGGTGCGCTTGACGCCCTCACCTGCCCGAGGGCAGGTGATTCCGGTCCGTACTGCTCCGCAGTACCACCATGGGTTCCTGTTTCACGGGCCTCTGCCGGCCGGTGAGGTCGGTCTTGCGTGGCCTCCGCAGGCCTGACTTCCCGCCCGTCCGGCGGTAGGTCGGACAACTCCGTTGTCCGACAAGGTGATTCTGCCGTGCCGCTGCGGCTCTCCGGGCCGCTATAGGCAGGATGCCCTTCACCTCCACCCTGAGGGTGGAGCACTGAGTAAATGTTCGGTAGCGCCTGCCGGTGCACAAGCTGGGCCCGCGACGGTCCGACACGCCGGTGACAAGGCCCCACGCCCGTCACGCGGCGGTCCCTTTCCGGGGCGTCCTCGGCGATTTTCCCCGCCGGGCCCCGGTGGACCCCGGTCGGTCACCGCCCCTGCGCAGTGAGACGTTCCGGTCCACCGCGCCGGTGCCGGCGCAGGCGTTCTCAGCCGCTGGCGGCGTCATCGCCCAGCATGCGGCGCAGCAGGTCGCGCAACGCCAGCCGTTCCTGGTCGGAGAGCTCCGCCAGGGGTTCGCGGGCGAAGTCCAGCGAGTCGCGCAGCCCCCCGGCGATCCTGCGCCCCTCGGCCGTCGCCGCGGCCAGTTTCACCCGGCGGTCCGCCGGGTCGGGGCGCCGTTCCACCAGTCCGCGCGTCTCCAGCCGGTCCACGATCCCCGTGACGTTGGACGGCTCGCACTTCAGCTTCTGTGCCAGGCGCCGCATCGGCAGCGGCTCCAGCGAGAGCAGGCTCAGCAGCCGCGCCTGCGCGCCGGTGAGGGCGTGCTCGGCGGCGGCGTCCTCGTACTCCTCGTGATAGCGGGCCACGACCGTGCCGATCAGTTCGACGACCTCCATGGTCAAAGGGTCGATCCGTGGTCTCTTGTGGGTGGCCATGCCTCCGAGCCTACCGGGTTACTTGACATCATGAAATATTGAGGCGCATGGTTGTTTCAGGTACTGAAGCATTCGTGAAGCACCAGAGCCGCTCGCCGGTCACCGTGAAAGGCGCAATCTCATGTCCGAGACCCCCCAGCTCCCCTCCGTCGGCCGCGAATGGCACCTGGTCAGCCGTCCCGTCGGCTGGCCCAAGCCCGCGGACTTCGCCCTGGTCGAGGCCGAGGTCCGGCAGCCGGGTCCGGGCGAGGTCCTGGTGCGGAACGCCTACGTATCCGTCGACCCGTACATGCGGGGCCGCATGAGCGCCGCCAAGTCCTACGTCGCCCCCTTCGAGCTGGGCAAGACCATGCAGGGCGGCGCGGTCGGCGAGGTCATCGCCTCGAACGCCGAGGGCATCGAGGCCGGCGACCACGTACTGCACTTCCTCGGCTGGCGCGAGTACGCCGTCGTGGACGCCAAGCAGGCCGTCAAGGTGGACCCCGAGGCCGCGCCGCTCTCGACGTACCTCGGCGTCCTCGGCATGACCGGCCTCACCGCCTACGCCGGACTCCTGCGCACCGCCTCCTTCAAGGAGGGCGACTCCGTCTTCGTGTCCGGCGCCGCCGGTGCCGTCGGCAGCCAGGTGGGCCAGATCGCCAGGCTCAAGGGCGCCTCGCGTGTCATCGGCTCCGCCGGGTCCGACGAGAAGGTCAAGCTGCTGGTCGAGGAGTACGGCTTCGACGCCGCCTTCAACTACAAGAGCGGCCCGGTCTCCCGGCAGCTGCGCGAGGCCGCCCCCGACGGCGTCGACGTCTACTTCGACAACGTGGGCGGTGACCACCTGGAGGCGGCCATCGGCTCGCTGAACCGGGACGGCCGCATCGCGGTCTGCGGCATGATCTCCGTCTACAACGACACCGAGCCGGCCCCCGGGCCGAGGAACCTGGCCCGGCTGATCCAGACCCGCGGCCGTATCCAGGGCTTCCTCGTCGGCGACAACTACGACCTCCAGCCGGAGTTCGTCCAGGAGGTCGGCGCCTGGGTCCGCTCCGGTGAGCTGAAGTACGCCGAGACGGTCGTGGAGGGCATCGAGAACAACGTGGAGGCATTCTTCGGCGTCCTGCGCGGCGACAACATCGGAAAGATGATCGTCAAGCTCTGACCCGGCCCACGGGCTGTCACCCACACTCGAACCGGGTCCGTCACCGGCGCTGGACGCCGAGTCCGTGCCCGCGCCGGGTGCCGGGTGCCGGGCGCCATGGTCCGTAGTGGATGCCGAGGCCGTTCTCGTCGTGCGGGGTGCCGAAGCCGTTACCGCCACGCGCTGGGGTCGGCCCCGGCACCCCGATAAAGTTGCCCCATGCGCGATCTTGGGGTGGGCTTCGGCTATTTGCTGCGCGGCCAGCGGTGGGTGGCCCGGCACGGGAGGAGTTACGGGTTCGGGCTGGTGCCGGGGCTCATCACGCTCGTGCTGTACGCGGCGGCTCTCGTCGCCCTCGGCATGTACGGGGAGGGCTTCGTCACCTGGGCGACACCGTTCGCGGACGGCTGGACCAGCCCCTGGGCAGGCCTTTTCCGCGGCTTCCTCACCGCGGTGCTCTTCGGTCTCGCCCTCCTCCTCGCCGTCCTCACCTTCACCGCGGTCACCCTGCTCATAGGCCAGCCCTTCTACGAGAACCTCTCGGAGAAGGTCGACCGCGACGTCTCCCCGGACGGCACGGCCCCCGAGTCGGGGCTGCCGCTCTGGCGTGAACTGTGGATCTCCGCGCGCGACAGCCTCCGCATCCTCGTGCGGGCCCTCGTCTGGGCGGTCCTCCTCTTCGCGCTCGGCTTCGTTCCGTTCATCGGACAGACCGTCGTCCCGGTGCTCGGGTTCTTCGTCACCGGCTTCTTCCTCACCGAGGAACTCGTCGCCGTCGCGCTGCAACGCCGTGGCGTCGACCTGAGGGCGCGCCTCGCCCTGCTCCGTTCCCGCAAGACACTGGTCTGGGGCTTCGGCACGCCGCTGGGCCTCGCCTTCCTCGTTCCGTTCGTCGCCGTCTTCCTGATGCCGGGCGCCGTCGCGGGCGCCACCCTGATGGCCCGGGACCTGCTCGGCGAGGAGATCGACGAGAGCGGCGAGAGCGGCGAGGGCGAGACCGACGACGACTCCGAGGGGGCGTCCGAGGGGCAGCGCGCCACCTCGTGACCTGGTCGGACGGGCTACGGGTTGTCCGTGCCGCCGGCGCCCACCTGGTGCGGTTCGGCGGTGCCGGGCTCGGCGTCACCCCCGCGCTCGCTCCGTCCCGCTGACGGCCGGGGCGGACGCGTCCGCGGCCACCGTCAGGATCGCCCGCACCTGCGCGATGATGTCGAGACGGTTGCGCACGAACTCGGGGTCCGTCACCGTCCCGGTCGCCGGGTCCGTGTTGTCTGCGCCGAACTGCAGGACGGGCGTGTGCACATGCCCGCAGGGCAGGCTCGCGCCCAGGCCGAGGCGGTCCCGCAGCAGGGTCGCCCGGTAGGCGATCTCGTTCGACAGATAGTCCCCGCCTCCACCCGCGCGGGCCTGCGATCCCGGGGTCGGCCCGTCGGGGCGCACCACGGGATCGGTCCCGCCCGCCGGGATCTCCGTCACCGAGGTGTGGTCGTAGACGGGGAAGCGGCCCGTGTGCGCGGCGACGATCCGCGCGTACGGGAGGGACGTCGTCGTCCACTGGGGCTGCGAGGCCGGATCGGTGACCGGGACGGTCCCCGTCACCGAGACGTTGTCGTTGTCGGGGAAGCCGCCCCGCCAGGCCCCGTTGGTCCGCTCCACGTCGAACCGGCCGACGCGCCCCTGGCTGACCGTCGTGAACAGGTCCACCCGCGGGAGGTACGGCCGCAGGGTCCGCTCCACCGTCCCCTCCCCGGAGCCGGACCCCGGGGAGGTGTCCCCGCTGAAGTCCTGCCAGCGGACCGGGAACACGACGGTCTCCACCCGCGCGGGACCGTCGGCCGTCCGGATCGTCGTGCCGTCGAGAGCGAGCGCGGTCGCCCCGGACGGGTTGGAGATCCGGATGTCGCGGTCGAGCGTGAACGGGTCGAAGCCGGTGACCAGGATGCGCTTCATCCCCTGGTGGGGCCCGGTGCGCGCCGGGTACCGCACGGAGTCCTGGCCGCGCGAGGTCCGCTCCAACTCGTCCAGCAGCCGGGCGCGTCGGGCATCCGTCAGCCCGAACCCGGGTTCCCACCCGCGCACTTCGCGGGTCATGCCGAGCCGCGCCCAGTACAGCGGCCGGTCGTCGTCCCGGCTCAGGTCCCCGCCCGCCGGGCCCCGGCCCTGCGCCCGGTCGACCGCCCGCCGCCACAGCCGGGCACCCTCCCGCGCCACGATCCGCTCGGCCCGCGCGTACGTGGCGGCCCGGCCCAGCGCCCGGACGAACTCCGGTGCCACCGTGTCGAATCCGGAGCGCCGCAGAATCTCCTGGGGCGCCGCCCCGTCGAGCCGCCGCTCCTCGGTCGAGGGGGTCCGGGCGGCGGGAATCCCGGCCGGCGTCGCCGTCGCGGCGGGTGTCACGGTGAGTCCCGCCAGCAGTGCCAGTCCGAGGACACCGATCCGAACGCGTAAGTGGGTCAAGGGATTTCGGGCCTTCCGTCAGGTGGGGGGGTGCTGCCGGACGGCGGCAGTATCCCGTGACGTGGGGGCGTCCACCATGGCGCGGGGCGGAAGTGGCCGAAGGGCATGGGCCGTTGTCCGGGACGGACGGACCGGTGTTGCGGCGGCCCCGGCGGACGCCCTCGCCCCGTGGCCTCGATGGCCTCGCGAGACGGTCAGTCCTCGCCCAGCAGCGTCAGGAAGTCCCGGAACGCGGCCGGCATGTCCACCGACTCCGGGTCCAGCAGCCACTGGTACTGCAGCCCGTCCATCACGGCGACGAGCAGGGGGGCGGCGCGCTCCGGCGTGAGACCGCTCGGCAGCCGCTCTCCGTACTCGGCCCGCAGCACCGAGGCCATGCTCGCGCGCACCGCGGTGTAGCGCCGGGTGAAGAACTCGCGGGCCGGATGCCCCTCCGTGACGCTCTCGCCCAGCAGCGCCGCGAAGGTCTGGATGATCGCGGGCCGCATGGCGTTGTACTCGACGAGCGACACGAGCAGATCGGCCCGCCAGGTGGTGTCCGGCAGGGCGTCCCACTGGTCCCGCTCCTTGAGGACGGCGACGAGCAGGGCCTCCTTGGTGGGGAAGTGGTGCAGCAGACCCTGCTGGGTGAGGCCCACGCGCTCGGCGACAGCCGCGAGGCTCGCGCCCCGGTAACCGCGCTCGGCGATCACCTCCAGCGTCGCGCGCACGATCTCCGCGCGCCGCTCCTCGCTCCTGGTCCTGGTCGCCATGGCGTCACCGTACGGCATCCGATCACCCCCGTCATAACGGCCACGTCACGAAACCTACCGCTCTACAGGTGGCGGATGCAGGATGGGGGAGACCGACGGCTTTCAACGAGGAGGTGCCGCGATGGCGGAGACTGCGGTGGAGACGGCGAACGACCGGAAGACGGCGAACGACCGGAAGACGGCGAACGACCGGAAGGACGCGGAGGCGGACGCGGCCCGCGAGGCCGTCGTCGAGGCGGCCCTCGGCCGGCTCGACCTGGACGCGAAGGCCCGGCTGCTGTCCGGCCGGAACATGTGGACGCTGCCCGCGCTCCCCGAGATCGGGCTGAAGCCCCTCGTGATGTCGGACGGCCCGATCGGCGTACGCGGCGTCCGCTGGACCGCCGACGACCCCTCCGTCGCGCTCCCCTCGCCCACCGCGCTGGCCGCCACCTGGGACCCGGACCTGGCCCGCCGCGCCGGCGTGCTCCTCGCCCAGGAGGCCCGCCGCAAGGGTGTCCACCTGCTGCTCGCCCCCACCGTCAACCTGCACCGCTCCCCGCTCGGCGGCCGCCACTTCGAGGCCTACAGCGAGGACCCGCTCCTGACCGGCGTGATCGGCGGCGGCTATGTCCGGGGCGTGCAGTCCGGCGGCGTCGGCACCACCGTCAAGCACTTCGTGGCGAACGACGCCGAGACCGACCGCTTCACCGTGAACAACCTCGTCTCCGAACGTGCCCTGCGCGAGCTGTACCTGGCGCCCTTCGAGGCCATCGTCGAGAACGCCCACCCGTGGGGGATCATGACGGCCTACAACTCGGTCAACGGCACGACGATGAGCGAGCACCGCCATCTCGTGAACGAGGTCCTGCGCGGCGAATGGGGCTTCGACGGCTTCAACGTCTCCGACTGGACGGCCGCCCGCTCCACCGAGGCCGCGATCGAGGGTGGCCTCGACGTCGCCATGCCCGGCCCCCTGACCGTCTACGGCCCGCCGCTCGCCGCCGCCGTGCGCGCCGGCGAGGTGGCGGAGGCGACGGTCGACGCGGCCGTCCGCCGTGTGCTCCGCCTCGCCGCCCGCGTCGGCGTCCTGGACGGTGCCGAGCCCGTCGTGACCGAGCCTCCTGCGACCGTGGACGGGGAGGCGCTGGCCCGCGAGATCGCCCGCCGCGGCTTCGTCCTCGTCCGCAACGAGGGTGCCCTGCCGCTCGCCGGGGGCCACCGGGTGGCCCTCATCGGAGCCGCCGCCCGCGACGCCCGCGTGCTCGGCGGCGGCTCCGCCACCGTCTTCCCGGCCCGGATCGTCTCGCCCCTCGACGGTCTCACCGCCGCCCTCCCCGAGGGCGGCCTGACGTACGCCGTCGGGGCCTACCCGACCGTGGAACTCCCCATCGCGGACAAGGGCTTCGAGCTGCGCGCCGTCTGCCGCGACGCCGCCGGCGAGATCATCGCCACCGTCTCCGCCCCGAACGGCCAGATCCAGTGGACGGGTGACGACCTGCCCGAAGGAGTCGCCCTCCCCCCTGCTTCCGACTCCGCTCAAGCAGGGGATACCCCCAGCGTCCTCCGCACCGTCGAACTCACCGGCACCTTCACCCCGTGCGACAGCGGCCCGCACACCTTCGGCGTCAAGGGCCTCGGCGCGTTCACCCTCACCGTCGACGGCACGACGTACTTCGACGACGTCCAGGGCGCCGACAAGGACGACCCCTTCGTGACGTTCTTCGGTGCCCCGGTCCCGCACGGCAGGCCCGAACTCACCGCGGGCGAACCGGTCGAGGTCTCCCTCACCCACGTCGTCGCGCGCCCCGAGGGAACCCCGATGACGGTCGTCGGCTTCTCGCTCGCCCACCAGGAGCCCGTGCGCGACGCGGACGAGCTGATCGCCGAGGCCGTCGAGGCCGCCCGCGCCGCCGACACCGCCGTCGTCGTGGTCGCGACCACCGAGCGCGTCGAGTCCGAGGGCTTCGACCGGGCGGACCTCAGGCTCCCCGGACGCCAGGACGAACTGGTGCACGCCGTCGCCGCCGCCAACCCGAACACCGTCGTGGTCGTCAACTCAGGATCCCCGGTGGAACTCCCCTGGCGGGAGGAGGTCGCGGCCGTGCTCCTCAGCTGGTTCCCGGGCCAGGAGGGCGGCGCCGCCCTCGCCGACGTCCTCACCGGCGCCCACGAGCCGGGCGGCCGCCTCCCCACCACCTGGGGCTCCCTCACCGACGCCCCGGTCACCCAGGTACGCCCCGTCGACGGTGAACTCCCGTACACCGAGGACGTCTTCATCGGCTACCGCGCCTGGGAGAAGGAGGGAAGGACCCCCTCGTACGCCTTCGGCCACGGCCTCGGCTACACCGACTGGACGTACGAGTCCATCGAGGTCGAGGGCACGACCGCCACCGTCCGCGTCCGCAACTCAGGTGAGCGCGCCGGGCGCGAGGTCGTCCAGGTCTACCTCGCCCCGGCGGAACCCGGCACCGAGCGCCCCGTCCGAGTGCTCGCCGGTTTCGCGGGGGTCGAGGCCGGGCCCGGCGAGAGTGCCGAGGCCGTCGTGGAACTCCCGCGCCGCGCTTTCGAGATCTGGGACGCCACCGCGAAAAGCTGGGCGTTTGTGAAGGGTTCGTACGAGGTTGAGGCAGGCCGTTCCCTCGCGGACCGTCGTCTGAGCAGGATCATCGAGGCGTGACCGGCAAGCGCCCGATCGGCGAGCCCCGGCCCGGAACCTGACATCCGGACCGGGACTCGCCGTCCCTCTAGGACCGCACGGAGAACCCGTACACCGTCTCCGACCTGTACACATCGCCCGGCCGCAGCTCCGTGCTCGGGAAGTCCGGCCGGTTCGGGGAGTCGGGGAAGTGCTGGGTCTCCAGCGCGATGCCGTCGTTGGGTGCGAAGGGGTCGCTCAGGTGGTCGGCGGTGTAGAGCTGGAGACCGGGTTCGGTGGTCGCGACGGTCAGCACGCGCCCGGACGCCGGATCGTGCAGCTCGGCGACCTCCGTGGGAGCGCCGGTGATCCCCTTGTCGAGCACGTAGTTGTGGTCGTATCCCGCGCCGGTCTTGCGGGACTCCCGGAAGTCGAACCGGGTGCCCTCGACCGGGTCGAGTTCCCCGGTCGGGACGAGGTCCGCGTCCACCCGCGTCAACCGCGACGCGTCGAGGCGGAGTTCGTGCCCGAGCGCGCTGCCGGAGCCGCTCAGGTTCCAGTACGTGTGGTTCGTCAGGTTCACCACGGTCGGCGCGTCGGTGACCGCCTCGTAGGCGATCCGCAGCGCGCCCCGCTCGTCGAGCGAGTACGTCGCCGAGACCTCCAGGCGCCCCGGGAAGCCCTCCTCTCCGTCCGGGCTGACCCGGGAGAGCCGCACCCCGTGTTCGAGCGGCTCCGCGTCCCACACGCGCTTGTCGAAGCCGCCGTCGCCGCCGTGCAGCGAGTTGGGCCCGTTGTTCGGGTCGAGCCGGTAGGTCGCTCCGTCCAGCGAGAAGCGGGCGCCGCCGATCCGGTTCGCGTACCGCCCGACCAGGGCCCCGAGATAGGGCTCCGGGTGCGCCACGTAACCCGCCAGACCGGGGAAACCCAGCGTCACGTCCACGGTCCGCCCGTCCCGGTCCGGCACCTCGGCCGACTGCACGATCCCGCCGTACGTGAGCACACGCACCCGGACCCCGGCGCGCTCCAGCGTCCAGCGGTGGACCGGGGTTCCGTCGGAAAGTGTGCCGAAAAGTTCACTCATGAGGGAAACCCTAGGTCACGGGTTCGCGTGCCGTGACGGTCCGGTAGGCGATCTCCGCGAGTCGCGCCTGTCCGTCCCTGCTCGGGTGGAACCAGTCCCAGTGGCTCAACTGGTCCGTGCCGAAGTGGTAGTCGAAGACCGCGTCCCCGTCGAAGCGGCAGCGTCGGTCCTTGGAGCACACCTCACGCAGCACCTGGTTGTACGCCTTCACCCGGTCCCGCACCTGCCCGCGCCGCAGGGTCGCCGCAGCGCCCAGCGAGTCCGCGTCGCCGAGCATCGAGGGGCAGATCCCCAGCTTCCAGACCTGCTTGCCCAGCGGATTGCCGCGTCCCTGGGACCACAGGCGCTTCAGATCCGGCACGCTCGACACGTACACCTGGCTCCTGGGCAGTGCCCGGCGCAGGGTGCCCATCGCGTCCTGGAACTCGGCACGGAAGTCGGCGACGTCCGTCATCGCCGAGGCCGAGGAGCGGCAGGCGTCGTTGGCGCCCGCCATGACGGTGACCAGCTCCGGCCTGCGGGTCGCCGCCTGCGCCATCTGTCCGGGGAGGTCGGCCATCCGCGCGCCGGTGACCGCGTAGTTCCAGCTGCGCTCGGCCGCCCCGGTCGCGCCGAGCAGCCGTACGGCGAGACTGTCGACCTGCGGGTCGCTGCCCGTCGCCCACGACACCTCGGGGCAGTCGGACAGCACGCTGCACGCGTCGAACCCGCGCGTGATGGAGTCGCCGACCGCCGCCATGGAGTCCGGGCTGCGGTCCCAGACCGGCGTGGGCTTCGGGGACGGCCGGGTCCCGCTGGACGCGGAGGAGCCGCCACCGGTGGCGTCGCACGCGGCGACGCCCAGGAGCGCCACCGCCGCGGCGACGGCGAGGACGGCCCGTGAACGGTGGCTGCGATTCCGCATCCCCTGGTCTCCTCGTTCGTTGTACAGGGTTGGTCGGCACCCGTCCCGCGCGGTCGGTCGCACCACGTCGTACACGGTCGGTCGCACCGCGTCTCCATGGGGCGGCCGTCTCCACCCGGGAGGCAACCCCGTACCCCCGACAGGGGGGTCCGGACGCGTCCCGCCGGGTGAAACCTCGGAGGTTCACGGCGCTTGGACCGACGGTACGTCACACTCCTTGCGCCGCCGCAGGGTAGCCTCGCCACGTGGCCGCCCTGCCACTGCCGTTCCGCTAAGTTACAAGATGTCTCGCTCTGTCCGGAGGCCCCAGTGACGACACGTGGAGTTCTCTACGTGCACTCCGCGCCCCGCGCGTTGTGCCCTCACGTCGAGTGGGCGGTCGCGGGGGTGCTCGGCACGCGCGTCAACCTCGACTGGATCCGGCAGCCCGCCGCCCCGGGTACCTGGAGATCCGAGTTCTCCTGGAAGGGCGAGGTCGGCACCGCCTCCAAGCTCGCCTCCGCGCTGCGCGGCTGGCACCTGCTGCGCTTCGAGGTCACCGCCGAACCGTGCCCCACCGCCGAGGGCGAGCGCTACAGCTGCACCCCCGAGCTCGGCATCTTCCACGCGGTCACCGGCATCCACGGCGACATCCTCATCCCCGAGGACCGGCTGCGCGCCGCGCTGCTGCGCTCCCAGCGCGGCGAGAGCGACCTGGAGGCCGACCTCGCCAAGCTCCTCGGCAAGCCCTGGGACGACGAGCTGGAACCCTTCCGCTACGCGGGTGAGGGCGCCCCGGTCCGCTGGTTGCACCAGGTGGTGTGACGCTCCGTCAGGGGCCTGCCAGGGGCCTCCGTCAGGGACGCGGGGCTCAACCCGACCGAAGAACGAACGGCGTGTGGCCCGTACCCCTGGAACCAGGGGTACGGGCCACACGCCGTTCGGAACAGGGAACCCGGCGTCAGACGGAACGGAACGCCAGCACCACGTTGTGCCCACCGAAGCCGAACGAGTCGTTCAGCGCGGCGATACGGCCCTCGACGGGCAGCTTGCGCGCCTCGCCGCGGACGATGTCGGCGGCGGCCTCCGCCTCGGGGTCGAGGTTGTCCACGTTGATGGTCGGCGGCGCGAGACGGTGGTACAGGGCCAGCACGGTCGCGACCGACTCGACGCCACCGGCGCCACCGAGGAGGTGACCGGTCATCGACTTGGTCGCGGAGACCGCGAAGTGGTCG
Organism: Streptomyces sp. NPDC002742; assembly: GCF_042888885.1. Classification (NCBI taxonomy): domain Bacteria; kingdom Bacillati; phylum Actinomycetota; class Actinomycetes; order Kitasatosporales; family Streptomycetaceae; genus Streptomyces; species Streptomyces sp. NPDC002742. The sequence goes on along the minus strand of NZ_JBIAQF010000012.1, from coordinate 77,606 downwards.
GCCTCGTCGCCGAACACCTTGCGCAGCGCCTTCAGCTCGGCCACGTCACCGGCCGGCGTCGAGGTGGCGTGCGCGTTCACGTGCACGATCTCGGCCGGGTCCAGGTCGGTGTTGTCGAGCAGGTTCTGCAGGGCGCGCGCGATGCCGCGGCCCTCGGGCTCCGGCTGCACGATGTCGTGCGCGTCGGCAGAGATGCCCTGGCCGACCGCCTCGGCGTACACCCGGGCGCCGCGCTTGGCGGCGTGCTCGGCGGACTCCAGGACGACGACGCCGGCGCCCTCGCCGAGAACGAAGCCGTCACGGGCGACGTCGTAGGGGCGCGAGGCACCCTCGGGGTCGTCGTTGTTCTTGGACATCGCCATCATGTTGCCGAACGCGGCGATGGGAAGCGGGTGGATGGCCGCCTCGGTGCCACCGGCGACGACGACGTCGGCGCGGCCCGTGCGGATCATCTCGATGGCGTAGCCGATGGCCTCGGCGCCGGAGGCGCAGGCGGAGACCGGGGTGTGCACACCGGCGCGGGCGCCCACGGCGAGCCCCACGTTGGCGGAGGGACCGTTCGGCATCAGCATCGGGACGGTGTGCGGGGAGACACGGCGTACGCCCTTCTCCTTCAGCACGTCGTACTGGTCGAGCAGGGTCGTTACGCCACCGATGCCGGAGGCGATGACCGTGCCCAGCCGGTCGGGGTCGACGCTCGGGTCCTCGCCCGCCTTGTCGGTGAAACCGGCGTTCGCCCAGGCCTCCTTGGCCGCGATCAGCGCGAACTGCGCCGAGCGGTCCAGGCGACGGGCCTGCGGGCGGGGAATGACCTCGCCCGGCTCCACGGCGATCTGCGCCGCGATACGGACAGCCTGGTCGGCGGCCCACTCCTGCTCGAGGGGGCGTACGCCGGAACGTCCGGCGATCAGGCCCTCCCAGGTAGAGGCTGCGTCGCCACCCAGCGGTGTGGTTGCGCCGATACCGGTGACGACCACGGTGCGATTGGTCGGGCTCACGGGAATTCTTTCTCCAACGGATACGAGGATTCAGCGGCGCCACCGCCGGGTGGCGGGGCATCAGCCCAGGGGAACCAGGGCACCAGGCCCCGGTGAACCCGGACGGTCGGCCCAGGTGACCGGAAGATCAGGCCTGGTTCTTGAGGATGTAGTTCGTCGCGTCGCCGACGGTCTTGAGGTTCTTGACGTCCTCGTCCGGGATCTTGACGTCGAAGCGCTCTTCGGCGGCGACGACGACCTCGACCATGGACAGCGAGTCGACGTCCAGGTCGTCGGTGAAGGACTTGTCCAGCTGGACGTCCTCGGTGGGGATCCCGGCGATCTCGTTGACGATCTCGGCGAGACCTTCGACGATCTCTTCCTGAGTGGCGGCCATGTCAGGCGCTCCTTCGGTGTGTTTCCAGAGGGGTGGCGGTATTCCGTACGGACCGGATGATCCGGTACGGAGTGCCTAGGGGAGGGTAACGACCGTCGCGGCGTACACGAGACCCGCCCCGAAGCCGATGACGAGCGCGGTGTCGCCGCTCTTCGCCTCACCGGTCGCCAGGAGCCGCTCCATTGCGAGCGGGATCGAGGCGGCCGAGGTGTTGCCGGTGGTGCGCACGTCACGCGCGACCGTGACGTGTCCCGGCAGTTTCAGCGTCTTCACCATCGAGTCGATGATCCGCTCGTTGGCCTGGTGGGGAATGAAGACATCCAGGTCGTCCGGCGAAAGTCCGGAGGCTTCCAGCGCCTCCTTGGCGACCTTCGCCATCTCGAACACGGCCCAGCGGAAGACCGCCTGGCCCTCCTGCGTGATGGCAGGGAACTTGATCTCGCCCTTGGAGTCGAGCGGGAGCGCGGAGACGTCGCCGACCCTGAAGCGGTCCCACGGCACGGTCTGCTTGATCGTGCCGGCCTTGTCGCCCTCGCTGCCCCAGACCGTGGGGCCGATGTGCGGCTCCTCGGAGGGACCGACGACGATCGCGCCCGCGCCGTCGCCGAACAGGAAGGCCGTCGCGCGGTCCTCCAGGTCGGTGAGGTCGGACAGCCGCTCCACGCCGATGACGAGGACGTACTCCGCCGAACCCTCGACGATCATGCCCTTGGCGAGGGTCAGGCCGTAGCCGAAGCCCGCGCAGCCGGCCGAGATGTCGAAGGCCGCGGCCTTGTTCGTGCCGAGCTTGTCGGCGATCTCGGTGGCGATGGCCGGGGTCTGGCTGAAGTGCGACACGGTGGCGACCACCACGGCGCCGATCTGCTCGGCGCTGATCCCGGCGTCGGCGATGGCCTTGCCGGACGCCTCGATCGACATCGCGGCGACGGTCTCCTCGTCGGAGGCCCAGTGCCGGGTCTCGATGCCCGAGCGCGAGCGGATCCATTCGTCGGACGAGTCGATCGTCTCCAGGATCACCTCGTTGGGCACCACCCGGACAGGACGGTAGCCGCCGACGCCGAGGATGCGCGCGAAAGGAGCTCCCTTGGGGGCCTTGATCTTCGACATGCTCTCAGGCTCCTTGGGCCGCGCTGTGCTCGGCGATGAGCTCGCGAGCCGCGTCGAGGTCGTCGGGTGTCTTCAGGGCCAGCGTCGCGACGCCGGGCAGCGCGCGCTTGGCGAGACCGGTCAGCGTGCCGCCGGGGCACACCTCGATCAGCGCGGTCGCGCCGAGCTTCTGGAAGGTCTCCATGCACAGGTCCCAGCGGACCGGGTTGGCGACCTGGCCGACCAGACGCGAGACGACCTCGGCACCGGAGGCGACGGCCTGACCGTCCCGGTTCGAGACGTAGGTGACCCGCGGGTCCGCCGGACTCAGTTCCTCGGCGGCCTTGGCCAGCGCCTCGACCGCGGGGGCCATGTGGACGGTGTGGAACGCGCCCGCCACCTTCAGGGCCACGACACGGCGGACGCCCTCGGGCTTGTCCGCCTCCAGGGCGGCCAGCTGCTCCAGCGTGCCGGCGGCCACGATCTGGCCCGCGCCGTTCACGTTCGCCGGGGTCAGCCCCAGCTTCTCCAGGTGCGCGACCGTGGTCTCGGGGTCCCCGCCCAGCAGTGCCGACATCCCGGTCCGCGTGATCGCGGCGGCGTCGGCCATCGCCAGGCCGCGCTTGCGTACGAGGGACAGCGCGGCGGTGTCGTCGAGCACGCCCGCGAACGCGGCGGCGGTGATCTCGCCCACGCTGTGGCCGGCGACGGCACCAGGGGTCACGTCACCGAGTGCCGCGGCGGACAGCAGACCGGCGGCGACCAGGAGCGGCTGGGCGACGGCCGTGTCGCGGATCGCGTCCGCGTCGGCCTGCGTGCCGTAGTGGGCAAGGTCGAGCCCGATGGCGTCCGACCACGCGGCGAGGCGTTCGGCGGCACCGGGGAGGTCGAGCCAAGGAGTCAGGAAGCCGGGCGTCTGAGCGCCCTGGCCGGGAGCGACGAGTACGAGCACTCTCACACTCTCTCTTGTGGACGGCCACGGCCGCCCGTGGGGACAGGGACGAAGAACACGAGAGGGAATTGTAGGTCCCCGACAAAAGCCTAGGTCTGGGGATCTCCATCGGCCAGACGCCCCAGAATCAGCGCGATCCGCAGCGTGAACGCGGATCGTACATCCGAGGGCGACCAGCCGGTGACGTCAGTCACACGTCGGAGCCGGTAGCGGACGGTGTTGGGATGGACGAACAGCATCCGGGCAGCGCCTTCGAGGCTGCTCGCCTGCTCCAGATAGACGCTCAGCGTCTCCAGGAGCGCGGAGCCGGCCTCCTCCAGCGGTCTGTAGATCTCCTCCACCAACTGCTCACGGGCGGACGGGTCCGAGGCGATGGCGCGCTCGGGCAGCAGATCGTCCGCGAGCACCGGGCGCGGGGCGTCCTGCCAGGCAAAACACGCCTTCAGCCCGGCCGCCGCGGCCTGCGCGGACCGGGTCGCGGCGAGCAGGTCGGGCACGATGGGCCCGGCGACGACCGATCCGGCGGCGAACGGGCCGATCAGCGACTTGGCGACGGCGAGCGGGTTGTCGCTGCCGCCCGCGATGACGACCAGCCGGTCCCCGAGCACCCCCGTCAGCACCTGGAGCTTGGCGTGCCGGGCGGCCCGCCGGATGGCCTCGACCGTCAGCTCGCTGTCACCGTCGGGTGCCGTGCCCAGCACCACGCAGACATGTTCGGGCGAGTTCCAGCCGAGCGCGGCGGCCCGGGAGACGGCGCCCTCGTCGGCCTCGCCGGAGAGCACGGCGTTCACGACGAGCGATTCGAGCCGGGCGTCCCAGGCACCGCGTGCCTCCGCCGCCTGCGCGTACACCTGGGCGGTGGCGAAGGCGATCTCGCGGGCGTACACCAGGAGCGCCTCGCGCAGCACGGACTCGTCGCCGGGAGCCGCCACCTCGTCGATGGCCGACTCCATGACCTCGATGGTGGTCCGCACCATCTCCACCGTCTGACGCAGGGTGATGGCCCTGGTCAGCTCGCGCGGCGCGGTCCCGAAGACATCGGTGGAGATGGCCTGCGGCGCGTCCGGGTGCCGGAACCACTCGGTGAAGGCGGCGATACCGGCCTGGGCGACCAGCCCGATCCACGAGCGGTTCTCCGGAGGCATGGCCCGGTACCACGGCAGCGTCTCGTCCATCCGCGTGATGGCCTGGGCGGCGAGACTGCCGGCCGACTTCTCCAGCCGCTTGAGGGTCGCGGTGTGCGAGTGGACGTCGTGCGCTTGGCGCTCGGTCTTGCTGGCTTCGGGTTCGGGCACGGGACAAGACTGCCTTATCCGGACGGAGCTGTGCGGCGGCGGGTCGCAAGTAGGAGCGGAGCGGCCGCCGGGCCGGGGCTACGGTGGTGGATGTGATGGACGTCCGCCGCGCCGACGAGCGCTACCGCGGAGGGGACCCGGCGGCCGGGATCTCCTCGCTCCACGCCTTTTCCTTCGGCCCGCACTACGACCCCGACAACCTCCGCTTCGGCGCGGTGATCGCCTGCAACGAGGAGCGGCTCGCCCCCGGCGCCGGCTTCGACGAGCACCCGCACGCTCACACCGAGATCGTCACCTGGGTGGTGGAAGGCGAGCTGACCCATCGCGACTCGGCGGGCCACGAGACGGTGCTCCGCCACGGCGACGTCCAGCGGCTGAGTTCCGCGGGCGGTGTCCGTCACGTCGAGCGCAACGACGGTGAGCTGCCGCTGGTCTTCGTCCAGATGTGGCTGGCCCCGCTGGAACCGGGCGGTGACCCCGTGTACGAGACCGTCCGGGGCATCGCCGACTCCACCCCGTACGCGGTCCCGGAGGCGGGCGCCATGCTCCATGTGCGCCGGCTGACGGCGGGAGAGCGCACGGCCGTCCCGGACGCGCCGTTCGTCTACGTCCATGTCGTGCGCGGCGAGGTCCGGCTGGACGGTGTGGAACTGGGGGAGGGCGACGAGGCCCGGGTCACGGACGCCAAGGACCTGGAGCTGGTCGCGGGTGTCCCCGCCGAGCTGCTGGTGTGGGAGATGGCTGTCGGCTGACACCGGGGGGCCGACCCGTCGGCCCCGACCGGATCAGCCGGTCCCTACACCGTCGTGTCGAGTTCCCGGATCAGCCGGTCTCCCTCCCGGGTCATGATCTCCGGGTCGCGCAGGGCGTTGGAGAGCAGGGACATCCCCTGGTAGGCGCCGACCAGTGTCAGCGCGCGGCCCGCCGGGTCGGCGGCGCCGATCTCCCTGTACTGCCGCTCGACCCAGTCCAGCAACTGGCGGACGACCTGTCCCGCCAGGAGGTCGAGGCCGCCCTCCTCCCGTTTGTCGAGCTCCGCGGCGAGGGTGCCGGTGGGGCAGCCGTAGCGCGCCGCGGTGTCCCGACCGGAGACCCAGGCCGCGATGAGCCCCTTGAGGCGGTTCCGCGGGTCGGGGAGCTGGTCGAGCTCGTCGGTGAGTTCGCGCAGATGGCCCGCGTGTTCGGCGAGAGCGGCCTCGACCAGCTCGTCCTTGGTCTTGAAGTAGTAGTACACGTTGCCCGCCGGGACCTCGGCGGCGCGGGCGATGTCGGCGATCGTCGTGCGTTCGACGCCCTGCTCGTGCAGCACCCGGGCCGCGGCCGCCGTCAGCTGCCGCCGCTTGCCGGCCGCCTTGGCCCGCGGCCGCGTTCCCCGGGACATCTCTGAGTCAGTCACCCGACTGACTATAGACAGCGGCATCCCGACTTGCTAGCGTCCTGTCCATCGGGGTTAGTCAGTCGACTAACTAACTTACGGGTCGAGGAGATCGACATGTACGTGGTGACGGGTGCGACCGGGAACGTCGGACGCGCGCTGGTGCGGACGCTCAGCGGAGCCGGACTGCCGGTGACGGCGGTGGCCCGGAAGATCACCGGGGACGAGGTGCCCGAAGGCGTCCGCGCGGTCGCCGCCGACCTGGCCGAACCGGCCGGGCTCGGACCGGCGTTCGAGGGTGCCGGAGCACTGTTCCTGCTGGTGGCGGGCGAGGATCCGCAGGGTGTCCTGGCGGCGGCGAAGACCGCAGGAATCCGCCGGGTGGTACTGCTGTCCTCACAGGGTGCGGGAACGCGCCCGGAGGCCTACGCCCACCCGGCGCGCTTCGAGAAGGCCGTGCGGGAATCCGGCCTCGGCTGGACGGTCCTGCGGTCGGGCGGGATGGACACCAACGCCTACGCCTGGGCCGAGTCGGTCCGCGCCCGGCGGGAGGCCGCCGCGCCGTTCGGTGACATCGGTCTGCCCTTCGTCGACCCCGACGACGTCGCGGCCGTCGCGGCGGCGGCCCTGCGCGAGGACGCCCACGCCGGGGCCGTCTACACCCTGACCGGTCCCGCGCCGACCACCCCGCGCGAACGGGCCGCCGCGATCGGCGCCGCCCTGGGCGAGCCGGTGCGCTTCACCGAGCAGACCCGCGAGGAGGCGCACGCCCTGATGGCCGGGTTCATGCCGCTGCCCGTCGTCGAGGGCACCCTCGCCATCCTGGGCGAGCCGACCGAGGGGGAGCGGCGGGTCAGTCCCGACGTGGAACGCGTCCTCGGCCGCGCGCCGGGCACCTTCGCGGCCTGGGCGCGGCGCAACGCGGCGGCGTTCCGCTGACGCCGCCGGGGCCGCCGGGCCGCGTCAGGAGTCTTGCGTCAGGAGGCGAGATCGGCCAGCACCGCGTCCGTGAACGGGGTCCACGCCTCGATGGCCCAGGGCCCGAAGGTCCGGTCGGTCAGCGCGACACAGGCGGCGCCCACGGCCGGGTCGACCCACAGGAACGTACCGGCCTGCCCGAAGTGGCCGAAGGTCCGCGGTGAGGACGAACTCCCGGTCCAGTGGGGTGACTTGGAGTCGCGGATCTCGAAGCCGAGCCCCCAGTCGTTGGGGCTCTGATGGCCGTACCCCGGCAGCACGCCCTTGGTCCCGGGGTACTGGACGGTCATCGCCTCCGCGACCGTGCGGGGGTCCAGCAGCCGGGGCGCCTGGAGCTCGGCGGCGAAGCGGACGAGGTCGTCCACCGTCGAGACGCCGTCCTTCGCGGGCGAGCCGTCCAGCGTCGTCGCCGTCATGCCGAGCGGTTCGAGGACCGCCTGGCGCAGATACTCCGCGAAGGGCATGTCGGCCGCCTTGGCGATGTGGTCCCCGAGCACCTCGAACCCGGCGTTGGAGTACAGCCGCCGCTCCCCGGGCGCGAAGGTCGCCCGGTGCTCGTCGAAGGCCAGCCCCGAGGTGTGCGCGAGCAGATGACGGACCGTCGAGCCGGCGGGCCCGGCCGGTTCGTCGAGCTCGATCGCCCCCTCCTCGTACGCGACGAGCGCGGCGTACGCGGCGAGCGGCTTGGTGACCGAGGCCAGCGCGAAACGGTGCCCGCCCGGCCCCTGCGAGCCGGCCACCGTGCCGTCCGCGCGGACGACCGCGGCGGCGGCGGTGGGAACGGGCCAGTTCGAGATCAGCGCCAGACTCTGCAAGGACATGCCCACGAGCCTAAGTCGTTCACAGGCTCAGCCGCATCGAGGGGTCGGGCTTGCGGACGAACCCGAGGGCCGCGTAGAGCGGCTCGGCCTCGGCGGACGCGTTCAGGTCGACGTGGGCGACACCCCGCTCGCGGAACCAGTCGAGGAGCGTCTCCACACAGGCACGGGCGTAACCGCGGCGCCGGGTGTCCGGGTCGGTGGCGACGCTGAAGACGTATCCGACCGTGCCGTGCGGGTTGTCCGCCCGCCCGATCCGGTACTCGACCGTCCCGGTGGCGAGGGCCGCGAGAGCCCCCGGCCGGTCCGGACGGTCGACCACGAAGGCGGCGAAGGATCCTCCGGGATCGGCGAGCTTCCCGCGTACGGTGGGCAGCGACGCCGCGTGCCACTCGGTGGAGGAACCGACGTCGAACACCGAATCGATCATCACCTGGCGCAGGCGCAGTACTTCCCGGGCGTCCTCGGGCGTGGCACGGCGTACGAGACTCATGATCCGCACGGTAACCACCGCCTCCCGGCCACGTCCTCGCAATTTCGGCGGATTCGGCTTGCTTCGAGTGCACTCCAGGGTTTTAGCGTGGGGGCATGACGGTGATGGAGACCACAGCCGAGGCCACGGGGGCCGGTACCGGGGCCGACACCTGCGCCGGCCCTCCCGAGCGGGAGCGGCGTCCGGACGGCCGGGACAACTACACGATCAGCGAGGTCGTCGTCTTCACCGGCCTCAGCGCGCACACCCTGCGCTGGTACGAGCGCATCGGTCTGATGCCGCACATCGACCGCTCGCACACCGGCCAGCGCCGCTACAGCAACCGCGACCTGGACTGGCTGGGTCTCGTCGGCAAGCTCCGGCTCACCGGGATGCCTGTCGCCGACATGGTCCGCTACGCGGAGATGGTCCGCGCGGGCGACCACACCTACCTGGAGCGCTACGAACTCCTGGAGGCGACCCGCCGGGACGTCCAGGCCCGGATCGCGGAGCTGCGGGACACCCTCGCCGTGCTCGACCGGAAGATCAGCTTCTACGGTGACGCGGGGCACGCCCTCGCGTCGGAGAGGTCTCGATGACCGACAGCAGGATCAGGGCGGTACGGCTCGGCGACGAGGGGCCCGAGGTCGGTGTGCAGGGCCTCGGCTGCATGGGCATGACCTGGGCGTACGGACCGCCGGACGCCGACGCCTCCCGGGCCGCCCTGCACCGCGCGCTGGAACTCGGCGTCACGCTCTACGACACCGCCGAGGGCTACGGCGGCGGCGAGAACGAGAGGTTCCTCGCGCCGTTCCTCAAGGCGCACCGGGACGAGATCGTCATCGCGACCAAGTACGGCGTCACGGTCCCGCCGGACAACCCGCGCAAGCGGATCATCCGCAACGACCCGCCGTACATCCGCCAGGCCGTCGAGGGCAGCCTCCAGCGCCTCGGCGTCGATGTGATCGACCTCTATTACATGCACCGACGCGATGTGAACGTGCCGATCGAGGAGAGCGTCGGCGCGATGGCCGACCTCGTCCGCGAGGGCAAGGTCAAGCATCTGGGTCTGAGCGAGGTCACCGCGGGGGAGCTGCGGGCCGCCCAGGCCGTGCATCCCATCGCGGCCGTCCAGTCGGAGTGGTCGTTGTTCAGCCGGGACATCGAGGCGAACGTGGTGCCCGCCGCGCGTGAGCTGGGCGTGGCGCTCGTCCCGTACTCGCCGCTGGGCCGCGGCTTCCTCACCGGCTCCTTCGGCAACGCCGACCAGGACCTCTCGCAGGACGACGTCCGCCGCACCCAGCCCCGCTTCACCGGCGAGAACGCGGCGGCGAACGTGGCGCTCCTCGCCCCGATCCGTACCGTCGCCGAAGCCCGTGGCGTCTCGCTCGGCCAGATCGCGCTGGCCTGGGTCCAGCAGCGGGCGAGTGTCCACGGCCTGACCGTCGTACCGATCCCGGGCACCACCCGGCGCGCGAGGGTGGAGGAGAACACGGCGGCCACCGGCATCGCCCTGACCGAGGACGAGCTGGCCCTTCTGGAGCCGATCGCGGCCGGGGTGGCGGGCGACCGCTACCCCGACATGTCGTTCTCGTCGGCGGGCCGGGAGTGAGCGGGGCCCGGAGCGTCCCGGCCCCCGCCGCTACAGCTGCGCCAGCAGTTCCGCCTTCTTGACGGAGAACTCCTCGTCCGTGAGGAGCCCCGCCCCGTGCAGTTCCCCGAGGTGCCGGATCCGGTCGGCGATGTCGGCCGGATCCCTGCGCGGCACCGGGGCCGCCGCCACCGGCGCGGGACTCGCGGAGCGCGCGGCGGCCAGCACGGCCGCCGCGAACGGCAGCGACTCGTGGACCGGCCCGTACCCGAGCCCGAAGACGACCGCCGCCGGGTCCTGGTCCGCCTGGGCGGGCTGCGCCTGCGCGGGCTCCCGTCGGAGCAGCCGCAGATGGCCCTCGAACACCTCCGGGGACCGCCACTCGACCCCGCACAGTGCGGAGACCGGGAAGGTCTGGTCGCCGGCCTTCCACTTCGCCGAGGACGCGCCCGTCCAGAACCACCGGAAGGACACCGCCTTGCCGTCGAAGGACGCCTTCCCGTCGTAGGCCTTGAAGTGCAGCGGTCCCTCGGGCGGCTTCACGAGATAGCGCTCGGCGGGCTCGTCGTCCGTGGTGATCTGTTCGCGCAGCTCGTCCGCGTAGTACTCGGCGAGCGTCTCGCGCTCGGCCGGCAGCACCAGTCGATAGGGATCGCACCCCTCCTTGAGCTGTCCCGCGGCCGCCTCCATCAGCGGATCGGCGCCGGGCCTCGGCACCGCGTGCAGAACGACCGTGCCTCGCTTCCCGGGCGTCAGCGTCACCGCCGCGATCGCCTCCAGGGGGATCCGGCGTTCGCCCAGTGCCTGGAACAGCTTCGGCGTACGGATCCCCCGTTCGAAGCGGATGAGCACGGAGTCGGACTCGAACTCCCAGGCGGCATGAAATCCGGCCAGTACGTCACCCATGCGGGCCATCGTATGCGGCACGCGAGCCTCCGTCGCCTCTCTGGGCGGACCGCAGTTTTTCGTCCTCTACGCGCGTCAGGCCGACGCGCCGACGGACAAACCCGTCCGGCATACGTCATCATCGTGCGCGCATCGGACGGCGCGGTACGCGCCGATCCCGATCTCCGCGAAGTTGCGGAGACTCTCCGTGCCCGGCTCGAAGTAGCCGGCGTGCCCCTTCGCCCCGTCGGCGGACAGGAGACGTGCCCCGAACCCCTTCGACACCGGGTCGGCCCCGTGCCCGAGGCCGCCGACCTCCATGTGCGGCACGTCCTGGATCCAGTCGTCCGCGTCGCGCATCGCCCATACCCGGGCGGTGGTGTGCAGGTTCGCCGCCTTCGCCGCCCGCATGCCGGGGCTGCCCGCCACCGCTATGTCGGACACCCGGGAGGGCAGCGAGGAAGCGGCCACCCCGCACAGGACCGAGCCGTAGCTGTGGCAGTACAGCGCCACCTCCGTGTTCCCCGGCAGCGCCCGCACCAGCGCGTTCAGCCGAACCGCGCCCCCCTCGGCGCGCATCGCGGTGGCCGAGTCGATGCCGAGCCCGCTGGGCGCGGTGTAGTCGGCCCACGCGATCACCGCCGTACGCGCGCCCGGGTCCGCCGAGCGCTCCGCCCGGTAGAGGGAACCCGCCATGCCGACCGGCGCCGAGTACTGCTTGTACGTGCGCTGGAAGGTGAGCAGGTCGGTGTCGACACCGGGCACCACGACCGAGACGCGGCGCGCCGTGTCGAGGTCGCCGAAGACCTCGGCGACGCGCCCCGAGCCGTTGGGGTCGAAGGCGAGGATCTTGCGGCCGTCGTGCAGCAGCGCTTCGTAGCGGTGCATCCGGCGGCCCGCCTCGTGCTGGCCGAGCGAGGACAGCCGGTTGTCGTGCGTACGCCTCTGCTCGACCTCGCGCTCGTGCTTCAGCGCGAGACGGTTCGCCGCGTAGCGCAGGGTCACCGGTGCGCCGTTCATGTTGCCGACCGCGAGCGGATAGCGATGGGCGAGCCGGGAACGCTGCTGCGTGTCGAGCGTGGTGAAGAAGTGGGCCAGCCGGCCCGGAGCGGAGTCCGGGTCGGGCAGCTTGTGTCCGGCGATGCCGCCGTGCTCCCACGCGGAGCGGGACGCCTGGAGCGGGGAGGCTGTGCGGTGGCTGTGGAGCGCGGTCCAGCCACTGGTGGCCAGCATCACGAACACCACGGCCAGCGCGAGCAGCGCGCGCCAGGCGTTGAGTTGGGGGGGTGTGTCGAAGGAAGTCACTGAGAGGACACCCTAGGAGAAGTGGGCAGCCTCCCGTTAAACGAGTGACTGGTATCACGTTTCTGATGGGGTGATTGGGGCAAACCGGGTTCAGTTTGAGATAAAGAGTGACGCTCTGTGCGCATATCCCTGCGACGCGTGTGCGATATGTGGCGCTCCGTGTGGGCGTGTTGTGATTCCGCGGGCGCGCCGTGAGGGATGTCGCGCGGACGTCATCCGTACAACGAGCGCGAACGGGTGCGAGGTTCCGTATACGGACATGCGCTGGGTTCTTCACGCGGGCGCGCGCCGAGCTCTCGGTGCGTGAACCTCACCGGCTGTCCCGAGGGGGCACCCCGGGGTGACGTCACGAAGCGTCACGCCGCCGTCACCGCGGCGCCGTGCCCCACTTCTCCGCCAACGCGGGCCCCACGTGGTCGAGATAGGACGCGGTCAGCTCACGGATCGCCTCGACGCTGGTGTCCTCGCCGGCGCCCCACAGCCGGCCCGTGACCCGCATCACCCCGCCGAACACCGCGACCGCGATGCGCGGGCGCGGGTCCATGTCCACGTCGAGGCCCTCGCGCTCGGCGATCAGCCGCGCGATCTCCTCCTCGATCTCCTCCGAGCGACGCAGATGGACGGCGAGCAGGGCGGGCGTCGACTCGATCAACTGGTAGGTGCGCATGTGCAGTTCGATCGGCACGACGGCTTCGATCGCCTCGCCGATGGTGTCCCAGCTCTCCAGGACCGCCCGGCGCAGCGCCTCCAACGGGGCTTCGTGGGGCGGTCGTTCGCGCACCGCGGCGATGAAGTGCGACTCGCTGAGTCGCTGCAGGAACAGAGCGGCGTCCTCCTTGCCCGCGAAGTAGCGGAAGAAGGTGCGCTGGGAGACGTCGACGGCCTCGGCGATCTCGTCGACCGTGGTCCGTTCGTACCCCTGGGTGGTGAACAGTTCGAGGGCGGCCCGCAGCAGCGCGTCCCGGGTGCGCTGCTTCTTGCGTTCCCGCAGCCCGGGGCGTGACGCCGTCGGAGGCGCCGCGCCGACCGTCCCCGCCGTGCCGACCGTGTCCGTCATGGTGTCGCGATCTCTCCCTGTCCGAACTGTTCGCCCTGTTCAGCCTATCTGTGAGTGACGTGACAGTTACCGACTTGTGAATCGGTTTGTCAATTGTCAGTGGCTGTCACTAGCCTCGAAAAATGACTAGTCAGACCACCATCGACAAGACGGGCCCGGGCGACAAGACTCCGGTCTCCCCGTTGGACCGGGCTCCGTCCACGGGCCTGCGCGGCCATCAGTGGTTCACCCTCATCACCGTGGCCGTCGGGGTCATGATGGTGGCGCTGGACGGCACCATCGTGGCCATCGCCAACCCGGCCATCGCCAAGGACCTCGGCGCGACCTTCGCCGACGTCCAGTGGATCACCAACGCCTACTTCCTCGCCCTCGCGGTCTCCCTCATCACCGCGGGCAAGCTCGGCGACCGCTTCGGCCACCGGCAGACCTTCCTGATCGGTGTGACCGGCTTCGCCGCCGCGTCCGGCGCGATCGGCCTTTCGCACAGCATCGCGCTCGTGGTCACCTTCCGCGTCTTCCAGGGCCTGTTCGGCGCGCTGCTGATGCCGGCCGCGCTCGGCCTGCTCCGCGCCACCTTCCCGGCCGAGAAGCTGAACATGGCGATCGGCATCTGGGGCATGGTCATCGGTGCCTCCACCGCGGGCGGCCCGATCCTCGGCGGTCTGCTCGTCCAGCACGTCAGCTGGCAGTCGGTGTTCTTCATCAACGTGCCGGTCGGTCTGATCGCCCTCGTGCTGGGCCTGCTGATCCTGCTGGACCACCGCGCCGAGAACGCCCCGCGCTCCTTCGACATCCTTGGCATCGTGCTGCTGTCCGGCGCGATGTTCTGCCTGGTGTGGGCCCTGATCAAGGCCCCGGCCTGGGGCTGGGGCGACACCAAGACCTGGCTCTTCCTGGGGCTGTCGGTCCTGGGCTTCGCGGCGTTCTCCTTCTGGGAGACGCGGGTGAAGGAACCGCTGATCCCGCTCGCCCTCTTCCGCTCCGTCCCGCTCTCGGCGGGTGTGGTGCTGATGATGCTCATGGCCATCGCCTTCATGGGCGGCCTGTTCTTCGTGACGTTCTACCTCCAGAGCGTGCACGGCATGAGCCCGGTCGACGCGGGCCTGCACCTGCTCCCGCTCACCGGCATGATGATCGTCGGCTCCCCGCTCGCGGGTCTGGCCATCACCAAGCTCGGCCCGCGCATCCCGCTCGCGAGCGGCATGGCGGCCACCGCGATCGCCATGTACGGCATGTCGACGCTGGAGGCCGACACCTCCAGCGGTGTGATGTCCGTCTGGTTCGCCCTGCTCGGCTTCGGCCTCGCGCCGGTCATGGTCGGCGCGACCGAGGTCATCGTCGGCAACGCGCCGATGGAGCTCTCCGGCGTCGCCGGGGGTCTCCAGCAGGCCGCCATGCAGGTCGGCGGAAGCCTCGGTACGGCCGTCCTGGGCGCCGTGATGGCCTCCAAGGTCGACAGCGCCCTCCCGGGCAACTGGACCGACGCCAAGCTGCCGCCGCTCACCCCGGCCCAGCTCGACCAGGCCTCCGAGGCGGTCCGGGTCGGCGTCGCGCCGGTCACCAAGGACACCCCGGCCGCGATCGCCGCGCAGATCACCGACGTCGCCCACGAGACCTTCATCTCCGGCATGAGCCTCGCCTGCCTCGTCGCCTCGGGTGTCGCCGTCGTGGCCGTCTTCGTCGCGCTGCTCACCAAGCGCGGCGAGAACGCGGAGGCCGGAGCGGGCGTCGGTCACATCTGACCGCTCGTCGATTCCCCGTCCGGCGGCGCGCTCCTGCGCGCCGCCGGACGGAACGGCGCGTCGGCAGGTCTTGTCCGGGCGTTGCGGGGTACCCGACTCATCGACCCGAACCGACCGAGAGGTCACGGGAGTTCAGGAGACGACGATGGCGGGCTTCGGAAACGGCACGCGCAGGCACCCCCGTTCACGTGGCCGGATGGGACCACGGACCGGGCCGGACAGCGCGACCCTGGGCATCATCGGAGTCGTGTGCGCGGTGGCCGGCTTCTTCACTCTGGGGATCGTCCTCGGCCCGGCCGCGATGGTCTGCGGGTGGCTCGCGATGGGCCGCCGCTGGACCGGCTCGGGGCCGGTGCCGGCGCTGATAGCCCTGGTGCTGGGAGCGATCGACACACTCCTGGCGGTCATCTGGCTGGCCGGCGGAGCGGGCAACGGCCTGCTCTGACGCCGACCCGGTGGCCGGAACCGGCTGTGGGCCCCGTGCCGCTTCGCGCGGCGCGCGGGCCCACAGGTCTGTACGGGGGTTGTTCCACCGTCCCCGGAGCCGCCGGAGCCGCCGGGCCCCCGGGTTCTACGTGGGGGAGTGTTCGTCCGACCCCGTCGCCAGGGGACGGGGCAGGAGCCCCTGGCCGCCGGTCAGGGCGGCGACCTCCGCCCGCAGCGCCCGTACCTCCGCCGCCAGAGCCTCGATCGCCGCGGTCTGCCGCCGCTCCTCCACGTCGTCCTTCTCGAACCGGGAGATGAACCAGGCGGCGATGTTCGCGGTGACCACACCGAGCAGCGCGATCCCGGAGAGCATCAGGCCGACCGCGAGGACGCGGCCCATCCCCGTGGTCGGGGCGTGATCGCCGTACCCCACGGTCGTCATGGTCGTGAACGACCACCACACCGCGTCACCCAGCGTCCTGATGTTCCCGTTCGGCGAGTCCCGCTCCACCGACAGGACGGCGAGCGAGCCGAACATCAGCAGGCCGATGACCGCGCCCCCGACGTACGTCGTCAGCCGGATCTGCGAGGCCATCCGCGCGCGCCGCCCCACCAGCATCAGCGTCGAGACGAGCCGCAGCAGCCGCAGCGGCTGGAGGATCGGCAGGATCACGGCGCACAGGTCGAGCCAGTGGTCGCGGACGAAGGACCGCCGCTGCCGCGCGAGCGCGAGCCGCACGAGGTAGTCGGTGGCGAAGGCGCCCCACACCACCCACTCCACCAGCGTGCAGGTGAACGTCACCGAGCGGCCGGCGTCGTTGTCCACGATCGGCACGGCGTACCCGAGGGCGAACGCCACCGCGAGGACGAGCAGGGGCCGCTGGGTGTGCAGCTCCCAACGGACCTGTGCCGATTCTTCCTTCATGCTCCGCATCGTAGAAAGAAAAGGCGCGAGGGGCGGGGGGCCCCCCCCCCCCCCCCCCCCCGCCGCCCGCCCCCCCCCCCGGCCCCCGCCCCCCCCGCGGCCCCCCCCCCCCCCCGGGGGGGCCCGGGGGGGGGGGGGGGGGCCCCGCCCCCCCGGCCCGGGGCCCTTCGAGTCCTACCGGCCCCCCCGTTTAAAAAAAACGGGGGGGGGGGGGGGGGGCCCCCCGCCCCCCCGCCCCTCGTCCGCCGTACCTGCGGCCAGGACCCGTCCTACGCGTCGCCGCCCGCCGCGCCGGGGTCGGCCGCCGTCACGTCGAGCAGCTGATAGCGGTCGACCGCCTGCTTCAGCACCGACCGGTCGACCTTCCCCTCACGGGCCAGCTCGGTCAGCACGGCGACCACGATCGACTGCGCGTCGATGTGGAAGAAGCGCCGGGCCGCGCCGCGCGTGTCCGCGAAGCCGAAACCGTCCGCGCCGAGGGACTGGTACGTGCCGGGCACCCACCGGGCGATCTGGTCCGGAACCGATCGCATCCAGTCGGAGACGGCCACGAACGGACCCTGGGCGGCGGACAGCTTCCGCGTCACGTACGGGACGCGCTGCTCCTCCTCGGGGTGCAGCAGGTTGTGCCGCTCCACGTCGACGGCCTCGCGCCGCAGCTCGTTCCAGGACGTCGCCGACCAGACGTCGGCCCTGACGTTCCACTCCTCGGCCAGGATCCGCTGCGCCTCAAGGGCCCACGGAACGGCGACACCGGAGGCCATGATCTGCGCGGGGATGGTGCCCGAGGTGCCCTCGCTGAAGCGGTGGAGGCCCTTCAGGATGCCCTCGGCGTCCACGTTCTCCGGCTCGGCCGGGTGCTGGAGCGGCTCGTTGTAGACGGTGAGGTAGTAGAAGACGTCCTCGCCGTGCGGGTGCTCCTCGGACGAGCCGTACATCCGGCGCAGACCGTCCTGGACGATGTGCGCGATCTCGAAGCCGAACGCCGGGTCGTAGGCGACACAGCCCGGGTTCGTCGAGGCGAGCAGCTGCGAGTGGCCGTCCGCGTGCTGGAGGCCCTCACCGGTCAGCGTCGTCCGTCCGGCGGTCGCGCCCAGGACGAAACCGCGCGCCAACTGGTCGGCCATTTGCCAGAACTGGTCACCCGTTCGCTGGAAACCGAACATCGAGTAGAAGACGTAGACGGGGATGAGAGGCTCGCCGTGGGTGGCGTACGCCGAGCCCGCCGCGATCAGCGAGGCGGTGCAGCCCGCCTCCGAGATGCCGTCGTGCAGCATCTGGCCGGTCGGCGACTCCTTGTAGGCGAGCAGCAGTTCGCGGTCCACGGACTCGTACTGCTGGCCGAGCGGGTTGTAGATCTTCGCACTCGGGAAGAACGAGTCCATGCCGAAGGTGCGGTACTCGTCGGGCGCGATCAGCACGAACCGCTTGCCGATCTCCTTGTCCCGCATGAGGTCCTTGAGCAGGCGCACAAAGGCCATGGTCGTGGCGATGGACTGCTGACCCGAGCCCTTCTTCACGCTCGCGTACGTCTTGTCCTCGGGCAGGACCAGCGGCTTCGACCGCACGACGCGCGTCGGGACGTACCCGCCGAGCCCCTTGCGGCGGTCGTGCATGTACTGGATCTCCTCCGAGCTGCGGCCCGGGTGGTAGTACGGCGGCGCGCCGTCCTCCAGCTCCCTGTCGGAGATCGGCAGGTGCAGCCGGTCGCGGAAACCCTTGAGGTCGGCGACCGTCAGCTTCTTCATCTGGTGCGTGGCGTTGCGGCCCTCGAAGTTCGGGCCCAGCGTCCAGCCCTTGACCGTCTGGGCCAGGATCACCGTCGGCTGGCCCTTGTGCTCCTTGGCCGCCGAGAACGCCGCGAAGATCTTCTTGTGGTCGTGACCGCCGCGCCCGAGGTGCAGGATCTGGTCGTCGGTCATGCCCTCGACCATCGCCCGCAGCCGGTGGTCGTCGCCGAAGAAGTGCTGGCGGATGTACGCGCCCGTCTCCGTGGCGTACGTCTGGAACTGGCCGTCCGGCGTGGTGTTCAGCCGGTTGACCAGCACCCCGTCGCGGTCCTGCGCCAGCAGCGGGTCCCAGGTGCGGTCCCAGACCAGCTTGATGACGTTCCAGCCGGCGCCCCGGAACTGCGACTCCAGCTCCTGGATGATCTTGCCGTTGCCGCGCACCGGGCCGTCGAGGCGCTGGAGGTTGCAGTTCACGACGAAGGTCAGGTTGTCCAGGCCCTCGCGCGCGGCGATCGACAGCTGGCCGAGCGACTCCGGCTCGTCCATCTCGCCGTCACCGAGGAACGCCCATACGTGGGACTTGGAGGTGTCCGCGATGCCGCGCGCCTCCATGTAGCGGTTCATCCGCGCCTGGAAGATCGCGCCGAGCGGGCCGAGGCCCATCGACACGGTCGGGAACTCCCAGAATTCCGGCATCAGCCGCGGGTGCGGGTACGAGGACAGCCCGTACGGCGCCTTCGACTTCTCCTGGCGGAACGCGTCGAGCTGCTGCTCGGAGAGCCGGTCGAGGAGGAACGCGCGGGCGTAGATGCCGGGCGAGGCGTGCCCCTGGAAGAAGATCTGGTCGCCGCCGTCGCCCTCGTCCTTGCCGCGGAAGAAGTGGTTGAAGCCGACGTCGTACAGAGAGGCCGAGGAGGCGAAGGTCGCGATGTGGCCGCCCACGCCGATACCGGGGCGCTGCGCCCTGGAGACCATCACGGCGGCGTTCCAGCGGGTCGCGTTGAGGACCTTGCGCTCGATCTCCTCGTTGCCCGGGAAGAACGGCTCGTCCTTGGTCGCGATCGTGTTGACGTAGTCCGTGCTGCGCATCTCGGGCACGGCCACGCGCTTCTCACGGGCCCGCTCGATCAGCCGCAGCATCAGATAGCGGGCCCGCTCACGGCCGCGCTGGTCGACGGCGGCGTCGAGGGAGTCGAGCCACTCCTGAGTCTCCTCAGGGTCGAAGTCCGGGACCTGGCTGGGAAGGCCGCCAATGATGATCGGGTTGCGATCGGATCCGGAAGCCACGCTGTTCCTTCGCTGTCAGAGGGCTGTCTACGGTGGGTTTTCCCTGCATCTGCACCGATCCCCATCGTGTACCTCGGGAACGCGTACGTCATCTCTACTAGGGGGTAACCGAGACGCTCGTGCAGACCGTTGGGACGGCCCCGACCAAAACGTAACGATACGCTCAGGGCGTGACGCGTTCCGCAAAGCCGTTCGGCTCTCGTGCGCTCCAAGGGTTCCGAATGGAATAAATGGGGCAGAAGGGTGTGGTGCCCGTCACTCGGCGTCATGATGGCCCGCCGGGAGTTGCGTCGACACTGCCAGGATCGTCACCGTTTCGGCGGTCTCGACGGCCGGGTACTTGCGCGATCCGCTCCGCCCGTGTGGACTACGGCCAACGCTTCGCGCACGCGCGTGGCTGAGACTCCCCCTGACTCTGGACGAGCAGAGGGAGACCCCAATCCCGAAACATGATCAGGAGGCAAGCCGTGAGCGCGACCGCGGACCACGCGGAGGAGCGGACCAACCCGGCCGCCAGGCTGGGGTTCGAGCCCGGACAGGTGGTCCAGGAGATCGGCTTCGACGACGACGTTGACCACGAGCTCCGTGAAGGCATCGAATCGCTGATCGGCCAGGATCTGGTCGACGAGGACTACGACGACGTCGCTGACGTGGTGTTGTTGTGGTTCCGGGATGAGGACGGCGATCTCACGGACGCACTGGTGGACGTCATCGGTCTCCTTGAGGACGGCGGCATGATCTGGCTGCTGACCCCGAAGACCGGCAGGGACGGTTACGTCGAGCCCAGCGACATCAGCGATGCCGCACAGACAGCCGGCCTCTCCCAGACGAAGAGCATCTCCGTCGGCAAGGAATGGTCGGGCACCCGCCTGGCCACCCCCAAGTCGAAGCGCTGAGCTGCAGCCCCGTCTGCAAGCAGAGCATCCGTGAGGCCCCCGCCGAGCCACCTCGGCGGGGGCCTCACGTATGCCACGGACCGAACACCCGGTCCGGGCCCCGGCGCGCCCGTGAGCCAGCCGGGCGGGGGTCTCGCCCACGCGTCCGGGTGATCCTGGCGGGGGGTCGCGCCGCGGCCGGGAGTCGATCAATGCGTACGCTGGTCGTCACCCGAACAGACCTTTGGAAGGGAAGCGAGTGACTATGGCCATCGAGGTCGGCACCAAGGCCCCGGACTTCGAGCTGAAGGACAACCACGGCGCGACCGTGAAGCTGTCCGACTTCCGTGGCGAGAAGAACGTGGTGCTGCTCTTCTACCCCTTCGCTTTCACCGGCGTGTGCACCGGCGAGCTGTGCTCCCTGCGCGACAACCTGCCGCAGTTCACCGACCGCGACACCCAGCTCCTCGCGGTCTCCAACGACTCCATCCACACCCTGCGCGTCTTCGCCGAGCAGGAGGGCCTGGAGTACCCGCTGCTCTCCGACTTCTGGCCGCACGGCAACACTTCGCGCGCGTACGGCGTCTTCGACGAGGACAAGGGCTGCGCCGTGCGCGGCACGTTCATCATCGACAAGGAGGGCGTCGTCCGCTGGACGGTCGTCAACGCGCTGCCGGACGCGCGTGACCTGAACGAGTACGTCAAGGCGCTCGACACCCTGTGATTCTTCGGTTCCAAGCCCTGCGGGGCACGGGAACCCGTCACTAGGATCGAACCGTTGATCCGATACCAACGCACCTACGGGGCTCCCCGCCCCTGAACACCATTGGGAGGACTCGTGGGAGTCAGCCTCAGCAAGGGCGGCAACGTATCGCTGTCGAAGGAGGCCCCGGGACTGACCGCGGTCATCGTCGGCCTCGGATGGGACGCCCGGACCACCACCGGCGTGGACTTCGACCTCGACGCCAGCGCCATCCTCACGAACGCGGACGGCAAGGTCAGCACCGACCAGAACTTCGTGTTCTTCAACAACCTGAAGAGCCCGGACGGCTCGGTCGAGCACACCGGTGACAACATCACCGGTGAGGGCGAGGGCGACGACGAGCAGATCAAGGTCAACCTCGCCACCGTTCCCGCCGACATCACGAAGATCGTGTTCCCGGTCTCCATCTACGAGGCCGAGAACCGTCAGCAGTCCTTCGGCCAGGTCCGCAACGCGTACATCCGCGTGGTGAACCAGGCCGGCGAGGCGGAGATCGCGCGCTACGACCTCTCCGAGGACGCCTCGACGGAGACCGCGATGGTCTTCGGCGAGCTCTACCGCAACGGCGCCGAATGGAAGTTCCGCGCCATCGGCCAGGGCTACGCCTCGGGCCTGCGCGGCATCGCGCAGGACTTCGGCGTCAACGTCTGAGCCACAGGGCCTCGGGCATCCCGGTCCGGTGCCGCACCGCCTCGGTGCGGCACCGGATCCGCCGTACCAAGTGAAGATCGAACCTCGGGGAGGACCAGCATCATGGGCGTCACGCTCGCCAAGGGGGGCAATGTCTCCCTCTCGAAGGCCGCACCGAACCTCACACACGTGATGATCGGGCTCGGCTGGGACGCGCGCTCCACCACCGGAGCCGACTTCGACCTCGACGCCAGCGCCCTGCTGTGCAGCGGCGGCCGGGTGCTCGGGGACGAGTGGTTCATCTTCTACAACCAGCTCAAGAGCCCGGACGGCTCGGTGGAGCACACCGGCGACAACCTCACGGGTGAGGGCGAGGGCGACGACGAGTCGATCCTGATCGACCTCGCCAAGGTCCCGGCCGGCGTCGACAAGATCGTCTTCCCGGTCTCCATCCATGACGCGGACAATCGCGGCCAGACCTTCGGACAGGTCAGCAACGCCTTCATCCGCGTCGTCAACCAGGCCGACGGCCAGGAACTCGCGCGCTACGACCTCTCCGAGGACGCCTCCACCGAAACGGCGATGATCTTCGGCGAGGTCTACCGCTACAACAGCGAGTGGAAGTTCCGCGCGGTCGGTCAGGGGTACGCGTCGGGACTGCGGGGCATCGCGCTCGACTTCGGCGTCAACGTTTCCTAGGCCCACCTGCGTCAGCCGAAGGCGGCCCCTTAGACTTCGTGGTCAACAGTAGGTAAAGCCGAGTGCGGCACGAGGGTTGCACACCCCGAGCCACCGCTTGGGGGTGCCCCCACCACACGATGATTGGGTAGCCAGTGCTTCTGAAAACCTTCGGCTGGTCGTTCGCGATCACCGTGCTAGGGCTGGCGGCGGCGGCCGCCTACGACGGGTGGACCGCCTTCGGCATCGTGGCGATCCTGGCCGTCCTGGAGATCTCGCTGTCCTTCGACAACGCGGTGGTCAACGCCGGAATCCTGAAGAAGATGAACGCCTTCTGGCAGAAGATCTTCCTCACGGTCGGTGTGCTGATCGCCGTCTTCGGCATGCGCCTGGTCTTCCCCGTCGTCATCGTCGCCATCAGCGCCAAGATCGGCCCGATCGACGCGGTCGATCTCGCGCTGAACGACAAGGACAAGTACCAGCAGCTGGTGACCGACGCCCACCCGTCGATCGCGGCCTTCGGCGGCATGTTCCTGCTGATGATCTTCCTCGACTTCATCTTCGAGGACCGGGACATCCAGTGGCTGCGCTGGATCGAGCGCCCGCTGGCCAAGCTCGGCAAGGTCGACATGCTGGCGGTCTGCATCGCCCTGATCGTCCTGCTGATCAGCTCCATGACCTTCGCGGTCCACGCCCACCAGCACGGCGGCGGACACGTCGACAAGGCGCAGACGGTGCTCGTCTCCGGCATCGCGGGCCTGATCACGTACATGATCGTCGGTGGACTCTCCGGCTACTTCGAGGACAGGCTCGAAGAGGACGAGGAGCGCGAACACGAGGCGGAGGAGGAGGCCGAGCGGAGCGGCAAGAAGAAGCCGGCCGTCGTCCTCGCCGGCCAGGCCGCGTTCTTCATGTTCCTCTACCTGGAAGTGCTGGACGCCTCCTTCTCCTTCGACGGCGTCATCGGCGCCTTCGCCATCACCAACGACATCGTGCTGATGGCGCTCGGCCTCGGTATCGGCGCCATGTACGTCCGGTCGCTCACGGTCTACCTGGTCCGCCAGGGCACCCTCGACGACTACGTCTACCTGGAGCACGGCGCGCACTACGCGATCGGCGCGCTCGCCATGATCCTCCTCGTGACCATCCAGTACGAGATCAACGAGGTCATCACCGGACTCGTCGGCGTCGTCCTGATCGCCCTGTCCTTCTGGTCCTCGGTGCGCCGCAACAAGGCCATCGCCGAGGCCGAGGGAAAAGGCCCGACCTCGGACGAGAAGGCTGAGGTCTCGTCCGGGGTGTGACACCCCTCCGGCTGAGGAACGCTCTGGGCGGGGCGGTCGTCGAGGACGAGTCCTCCGCGGCCGCCCCGCCGCATACCGAGAAACGTGGGGGGCGGAATGGGCATCTGGCAGGACCTGTGGCGCGGGCGCTCGGCGGACTTCGACTCCGGCAGCGCGGCGTCCAACTCCATCGAAATGACCAAGCGCAACCACACCGTCTCGCTCACCAAGCAGGGCGCGGCCACCGGCAACCTCCGCATCAACCTGTCCTGGCGGATGCGCACCTCCGACATAGGCGGCCCGCAGCGCGGCAGCCTGCTGCGCCACCCCTTCCGCACCTTCAAGCCGGAAATGGTCCAGGCGCACACCCAGAGCATGGTCAACGTCGACCTCGACCTCGGTGTCATGTACGAGCTGACGGACGGCACCAAGGGCGTCGTCCAGCCGCTCGGCAGCTTCTTCGGCGAACTCAACGCCCCGCCGTTCGTCAAGCTCAGCGGCGACGACCGCTTCGGCTCGGGCACCGGCGAGACGGCCTTCGTCAACCTCGACCACCGCGACGACATCAAGCGGCTGCTGGTCTTCGTCTACATCTACGACCAGACCCCGGCCTTCGACCGTACGCACGCCGTCATCACGCTCTATCCGAGCAACGGCCCGCGCATCGAGATCGGCCTGGAGGAACGCCATCCGCAGGCCCGCTCCTGCGCCGTCGTCATGATCGAGTTCAACAAGGGCGTGGTGACCGTGCGCCGCGAGGTGAGGTTCGTGTACGGCTTCCAGGCCGAACTCGACCGCCTCTACGGCTGGGGGCTCCAGTGGGGGCGCGGGTACAAGTCGAAGGCCGACCGTTAGCGTGCGGCCGGCCGCCGCGGCCGGCCTGCGCTTACCACCGGCGGCGGCCTCGTCTGCCTCGTCTGCCTCAGCGGCCTATGAACTGCGGCCCCTGCGGGGGCAGCCTGAAGTCCGGGTCCGGTCCCGCGCCCACGGGCTGCGGGAAGCCGTACGCCGGCTGTGTGGCCGGCGCGGTCTGGGGCTGCGGGTAGCCGTAGGCGGACGGGTCGGCCTGCGGGCTGGCCGGCTGGGGGTAGCCGTACGCCGGCCCGGCCGACGCCGCGGCCGCGGCGGGCTGCGGATAGCCGTACGCCGGCTGCTGCGGGACCGGGGCCGGCCGCTGCTGAACCTGGGCGGAGTGCTCCGGCGGCAGCGGCAGCGAGGTCTCCGGAGCCGTGGCGGGCGCGGCCCAGGCGGCCGGTTCCGGCGCGGACCCGGCCGCGGGCACGGCGGCGGCCTCGGACTCGTCCACCGAGATCCCGAAGTCGGTCGCGAGCCCCACCAGACCGTTGGAGTAGCCCTCGCCGAGCGCCCGGAACTTCCATCCCTCGCCGCGCCGGTACAGCTCGCCGCAGATCAGCGCGGTCTCCGCACCGGTCTCCGGTTTGATGTCGAAGTACGCCAGCGGTTCACCGTCCGCGAGGGCCGCGTCGTACAGCAGAATGCGCAGATCGCGTACGTGATCGAAGGTGACGTCATCAGCCGATGCGACCAGGAGAATCTGTCGGACACCGGGCTCGACACCCGCCAGGTCTGTCTGGATGGTGTCGGTGAGGCCCTCGGCGCCCCGCTTCTTGCCGAGCCGCCACACCTTGCCGGACGGATGGCGGGGCTGGTTGTAGAAGACGAAGTCCTCGTCGGATCGCACACGACCGTCGGGGCCGAGGAGCAGCGCCGAGGCATCGACATCGGGGACACCCTGACCGGGCGTCCAACGCAGGACGGCGCGCACCGCTGTGGTGTCCAGCGGGACGTTCGACCCTTTCAGCATCGCGTGCGTCATGCGGTCATCCTGCCCTGTCGGTCCTGGTCACGACAATGTGGGGTCGTTCCGGAACCGGTCGGTGTTGGACATGGCGGAGTTACCTGAACTTCATGCCCGGTGGGAATCTCTGACATGGATCCGTACGTACTATTACCGGCCACATCACATTCGGCCATCTAGCCGCCGCGGGGGAGTCCCATGCGTCATTTCGGTCACGTCACCCCGGAAGAGCGGCAACGTCTCTTCCACCAGGAGCCGGGCGTCTTCACGTCCGATTCTCCGGCCAGAATCCTCGCCGCGGCCCTCGGGGCGACGCTGTACAGCCCGGCGACCCGGCCGACACTGGCCGACGACATCATCAAGCAGAGTACGCGCGGCGTGGTCTCGATGGTGCTGTGTCTCGAAGATTCGATCGACGACTCCGAGGTCGTGGGCGCCGAGGAGAACCTGGTCCGCCAGTTCACCGACCTCGCGGCCCGTCCGGACGCCGGCGAGCTGCCCCTGCTGTTCGTGCGGGTCCGCTTCCCCGAGCAGATCCCCGACCTCGTGCGGCGCCTCGGCCCCGCCGTCCGGCTGCTGTCCGGATTCGTGATGCCGAAGTTCACCGAGGAACGCGGCACCCCCTTCCTGGAGGCCCTCGCCGTCGCCGAGGCGGCGAGCGGACGACGGCTCTTCGCCATGCCCGTGCTGGAGTCGCCCGAGCTGCTCTACCGCGAATCGCGCGTGGAGACCCTGGAGGGCATCTCCCGCGCCGTCGACAAGTACCGCGACCGGGTGCTCGCACTGCGCCTCGGCGTGACGGACTTCTGCTCCTCGTACGCGCTGCGCCGGGCCCCCGACATGACGGCGTACGACGTCCAGGTGGTCGCCTCCGTGATCGCCGACGTGGTGAACATGCTGGGGCGGGCCGACGGCACCGGCTTCACCGTCACCGGACCCGTGTGGGAGTACTTCCGGGTCCAGGAACGCATGTTCAAGCCGCAGCTGCGCCGCAGCCCCTTCCTGGAGGGCCAGGCCGAGGAACTGCGCGAGACTCTGATCGAACACGCCATGGACGGGCTGCTGCGCGAGATCACCCTCGACCAGGCCAACGGCCTGATGGGCAAGACCTGCATCCACCCCTCCCACGTGCTGCCCGTGCACGCACTCTCCGTGGTCAGCCACGAGGAATTCAGTGACGCCCAGGACATCCTCAGGCCAGAGCGCGGCGGCGGGGGTGTACTGAGATCGGCGTACACGAACAAAATGAACGAGGTGAAGCCGCATCGCGCCTGGGCCGAGCGCACCCTGCTGCGCGCCGAGGTCTTCGGGGTCGCCCACGAGGACATCGGCTTCGTCGAACTGCTCACCGCCGGACTCCCGGCGTGAGCCGGCCCGGCCGAGCGACGCGCAACCCCGACAGCAAGGATTCGATGAACACCCCAGCGCACGACCCGAACCACCCCGACGACGCGCACGGCCCTGTCGGCCCGCACGGTCAGGTCGGCCCGCACGGCGCGGATGACGCGGTGTGGACCGGGACCTGGGTCGCCGAGCGGCTCGGCGTCGAGCTCGTCGGTGACGAGGGACTGAGCGACCTGCTGGGGCTCGCGCTGCGGCGCAACCCCAAGCGCGCCCACCTGCTCGTCTCGAACGTCCTGGGCAAGCACGTGCCGCAGTCGCCGGCCGTCGTCCACGGTTACGGCGTCGAGCTCGGCCGGCGGGTGCGCGAGCTGCTGGGCACCGACGAGGCCCGCTCGGCCGTGGTCCTCGGGTACGCCGAGACGGCCACCGGGCTCGGCCACTCGGTCGCCGACGGGGTGGGCGTCGCCCCCTACCTCCACTCCACCCGCCGACCGGTCACCGGGGTCCGGCCGGCGGGCGGCTTCGAGGAGTCCCACTCGCACGCCACCTCGCATCTCCTGCTTCCCGAGGACCCGGGCCTGCTGGCGGGCTCCGGCCCGCTGGTCCTCGTCGACGACGAGTTCTCCACCGGCAACACCGTCCTCAACACCATCCGCGACCTGCACGAGCGCTACCCGCGCGAGCGGTACGTCGTCGTGGCGCTGGTCGACATGCGGTCGGCGGCCGATCACGCGCGCTTCGAGAAGTTCGCCGGGGACATCGGCGCCCGCGTGGACCTGATCGCGGCCGCGTCGGGCACCGTGCGCCTCCCGGAGGACGTCCTGGCGAAGGGGACGGCCCTGGTCGCCCGGCACGAGGCGGCGGCGCCCGGCGCCCCCGCCCCGGCCCCCGGGCACGCGGGCCGGGCCGTCCGCGTCGAGCTCGGCTGGCCCCGCGGCCTCCCCGACGGCGGACGGCACGGGTTCACGCCCGGACACCGAATACGTCTGGACGACGCCCTGCCCGCCATGGCGGCACGGCTCGCCGAGGCCCTGCCCGAGGGCGCGCGCCGCGTCCTGGTGCTCGGCTTCGAGGAGCTGATGTACGCGCCACTTCGACTGGCCCGCGAGCTGGAGCGGCTCGTGCCCGCCGAGGTGCGCTTCTCCACCACGACCCGGTCCCCGGTGCTCGCCCTCGACGACCCCGGCTACGCGATCCGCAGCCGCATCGCCTTCCCGGCCCACGACGACCCGGACGACGGCCCCGGCGAGCGCTACGCCTACAACGTCGCGGGCGCCGGCTTCGACGCCGTCGTGGCGGTGGTCGACTCCACCGCCGACACCCCCGAACTGCACGCGTCCGGCGGCCTGTTGGACCGGCTGGCGGCGCACACCCCGCGTGTCCTGCTCGCCGTCGTCCCGTCGTACGTCCCCGCACGGCCGTCCACCGAAAGGCCATCCATGCTGCCCGAGCCCCTCCGCGGCCCCGCCTTCTCCTCGTACGCCCCCGACGAGGTCGGCTGGCTGCTGCAGGACCTGTCGGAGGTGACGCTGGAGGCGCCGACCGAGGAACGCGAGGAGGCGATCCAGAGCGGCGGCGCCCACTACGCCGAGTCGCTGCCGGTCGAGTACCAGCCGAGCGCCGAGTACCAGGAGCTCTTCCGCGCGGCCCTCGCCACCTCGGCCGCCCGGATCGCCGAGGCCGTCGGCGCCGTCACCGAGCTCGTCCTCGCCGACCGGTCGCCGCGCCCGGTCCTGGTGTCCCTGGCCCGGGCCGGGACCCCCGTCGGCGTACTGATGCGCCGCTGGGCCCAGCACCAGCACGGCCTCGACCTGCCGCACTACGCCGTCTCCATCGTCCGCGGCCGCGGCATCGACGCCAACGCGCTGCGCTGGCTCGCCGCCCACCACGACCCCGCCGACGTCGTCTTCGTCGACGGCTGGACCGGCAAGGGCGCCATCACCCGCGAACTCGCCGACGCCATCGAGGAGTTCGAGGAAGCCGAGGGCATCACCGGCTTCGACCCGGAGATAGCCGTGCTCGCCGACCCGGGCTCCTGCGTGCGCACGTACGGCACCCGCGAGGACTTCCTCATCCCCTCCGCCTGCCTCAACTCCACCGTCTCCGGGCTGATTTCGCGCACGGTGCTGCGTTCCGACCTGGTCGGCGAACACGACTTCCACGGCGCGAAGTTCTACCGCGAGCTCGCCGGCGCCGACGTCTCCGTCGAGTTCCTGGACGCCGTCGCCGCCCACTTCCCCGATGTCGCCGAAGCGGCCCGCGACCGGGCGAAGGAACTCCTCGCCGCCGACCGCGAACCCACCTGGGAGGGCTGGGCGGCGGTCGAACGGATCAGCGAGGAGTACGGCATCCACGACGTGAACCTCGTCAAGCCGGGCGTCGGCGAGACCACCCGGGTACTGCTGCGCCGGGTCCCCTGGAAGATCCTCGCGCGCGCCGGTGCGGGCGCCGACCTCGACCACGTCCGGCTGCTCGCCGGGCAGCGCGGGGTACCCGTCGAGGAGGTCGAGGAACTCCCGTACACCTGCGTGGGGTTGATCCACCCGAAGTACACGCGCGGCGCGACCGGTGCCGACGGCAAGGCGGTGACCCTCTGATGTCCGCGCCCAAGGTGCTCGTCGCCAGTGACCTCGACCGCACGCTCATCTACTCCTCGGCCGCGCTCGCGCTGACCATGCCGGACGCCCGCGCGCCCCGGCTGCTCTGTGTCGAGGTGCACGAGAGCAAGCCGCTGTCCTATATGACGGAGACGGCCGCGGGCCTGCTGACCGAACTCGGCGACATCGCGCACTTCGTGCCCACCACGACCCGCACCCGCAAGCAGTACCAGCGCATCAACATGCCCGGTCCGGCACCGGAGTTCGCGATCTGCGCCAACGGCGGGCATCTGCTGGTCGACGGTGTCTCCGATCCCGACTGGCACGCCGGTGTGAAGGAGCGGCTCGCCGCCGAGTGCGCGCCGCTCGACGAGGTGTGCGAGCACCTGGAGGCCACCGCGGACCCGGCCTGGGTGCGCAAGCACCGGGTCGCCGAGGATCTGTTCGCCTATCTGGTGGTGGAGCGGGAACTGCTCCCGGAGCAGTGGGTGAAGGACCTGGCCGTGTGGGCGGAGAACCGCGGCTGGACGGTCTCGCTGCAGGGCCGCAAGATCTACGCCGTGCCGAAGCCGCTCACCAAGAGCGCGGCGGTGCGCGAGGTCGCCCGCCGTACCGGAGCCGTCCTCACCCTCGCCGCCGGGGACTCGCTGCTCGACGCCGATCTGCTGCTCGCCGCCGACCGCGGCTGGCGTCCGGGCCACGGTGAACTCGCCGAGGCCGACTGGACGGCACCGGCGATCACCGCGCTGCCGGAGCGGGGTGTCGCGGCGGGGGAGCGGATCCTGCGCGAGTTCGTGGGAGCCTGCGCCGGTCCGGGACCGGCCTGAGGGACACGCGGAACCCGGTTCCGGTCCCGCGGGGGTGTGTGTCCGGGGGCGTCCCGCCCCTGATACGCCGGGAGCGGGGCCGGACCGGGCGTGGTCCCGAACCCGGCTGTGTCCGCACCTGGCTTCGGCCCCCGTCGGGCCGGGGCGTGCGGGTGCCGGTCCGCGACGCCCGCTTCGGTGCGGGGTGGGCGGTATGCCGAACTCGGTTCCGGCCCGCCGTATTCGGCGCTCCTGGCCGGCTCCGGCCGGTATGTGCCCGGCTGGGCACGCCTGACGGATACGCGGAACTTGGTCCCGGTGCCGCCCCATTGGGGACGACCGGGGCCGTTCCGCCGCGACACGCCGGAACGGATTCGGGCGTGACTGAAGAGTTGGTAAGAAATCTCCCGGGATCAGCCGCAGCAGCCGCCGCCGCAGCACCCGCCCCCGCCGCCGGCCGAACGCGGTGCGGGCGCCGGCGCGGACGCCGGACCACCCCTGGCGACAGCGACCGTCGACAGCAGTTTGACGGTGTCGTCGTGCCCGGCCGGACAGGCCGCGGGGGCGGCGGATTCGGCCATGGGACGGCTCAGTTCAAAGGTGTCGCCGCAGGTCCGGCAGCGGTACTCGTAGCGAGGCATGCGCACAGGTTAGCCGGAACGAGCCGCCGTCCGTAGGGCTCCGGGACCTTCGTCGCGTGTGGCGGATCGAGGTCCCCGGGGCACGCGTGAGGGCAGGTCGAAGGGGTGAACCGGTGAACTCCGTTGCCCCTTGAGCTTTTTTGTCTCGTTGCCGATCGAAGGGATCTCAATGGTCGCTGATAATTTAATAGGGCCGCGACGAGCCGCAAGGTCGGGGAGGGGGGCTCGCAGCCGCGAAAGTGGCCGCTGCAACTACCCGCGCGCGCAATTCCGAAGTGCGGAGGGAGACGCAGTCGTGACCAGGACATGGCATCGCAACGATGCTCCGGATCTCCTGTCCTCGGGCCGCCCGGGGGCAGGGGTGCGCCGTGGCTAGCCCAACCGGACCGCAGCGCGGTCGCGGCAGCCGCCGCAAGCCCTCGCAGCCCTCCAAGCTGTCCGGCCTCGCCGCACGTCTCGTGCCGCTCGCCCGTCGCCTCAGGCCCGCCTATCCGCGCCCCGGCCGGGTCGGCTGGCGGCGCTGGGCGCCGTCCTGGCGGCAGTGGCTCGGCGGCATCGCGCTGTCCATCGGGCTGAGCGGCTCGCTGCTCGTCATTGCCTACGCCGCAACGGACATACCCCAGAACCTGAACACATATGCCACCCAGCAGGACAATGTCTACTTCTGGTCGGACGGCACGCCGATGGCCCGTACCGGCTGGGTGCGGCGCCAGGCCATGCCGCTGAAGGACATACCCGAGGACGTGCGCTCGGCGGTCCTCGCGGCGGAGAACGAGAGCTTCTACACCGACCCCGGGATCTCCGCCAAGGGCCTGGCCCGCGCCCTGGTGCGCACGGTCGGCCAGGGAGACACCCAGGGCGGTTCCACCATCACCCAGCAGTACGTCAAGAACGTCTACCTGACCCAGAACCGTTCGGTGACCCGCAAGTTCACCGAGGCCATGATCGCCCTCAAGCTCGACAACAGGATGAGCAAGGACAAGATCCTCGAGGGCTATCTCAACACCAGCTGGTTCGGGCGTGGCACCTACGGTCTCCAGCGGGCCTCGCAGGCCTACTACGGCAAGGACGTGAGCCACCTCGACGCCAGCGAGGGCGCCATGCTCGCCTCGCTCCTCAAGGGCGCGGGCCTCTTCGACCCCACCCTGAGCAAGGCCAACCACAAGCGCGCCGAGGAGCGCTGGTCCTGGATCCTCGACCGCATGGTCGAGTACGGCAAGATCTCGGCTGCCCAGCGGGCCAAGTACACGAAGTTCCCCGAGCCGATCAAACAGGGCGGGACCTACGACACCGGGAAGCAGAGCGACTACCTGGTCGAGCTGGCGACCCAGTTCGCCAAGAAGTCCGGGCACATCTCGGACCGGGACTTCGACCTCGGCGGCTACCAGATCTACACGACCTTCGACCGCAAGCGGGAGACCGCGCTCACCGACGCCGTGGCCGAGGCCCGCAAGCAGACGAAGAAGGACCACCCGCAGGAGGCGCAGGCAGCCCACTACGGTGCGGCGTCGATCGCCGCCGACGGACGGGTCCTCGCCGTCTACGGCGGCCCCGACCACCGTGAACAGGGTTACAACGAGTCCAACGCCACCACCGTCCCGGCCGGTTCGGCCTTCCTGCCCTTCGTCTACGCGGCGGCCCTGGAGAACGGCGTCCGCAAGACCCGCGAAGGCGCGGCCACCCCGGTCACCCCCGACTCCCTCTACAACGGCGACGACGGCGTCCCGGTCAGCACGCCCGAGGGCCCCTACTGGGACCGCGGAGGCAAGAAGGTCGCCGCCCACAACGAGGGCAACCGCAACTACGGCCAGATCTCGCTGCGTTCGGCGCTCGCCCAGAACGTGAACACCCCGTTCATGCAGCTCGGCATGGACGCCGGCCTGGACAAGGTGCGCAAGACCGCCGAGGCGTCGGGGCTGCTCTCCTCCAGTATCGGACCGCAGGTGCCCGGACTGTCCCTCGGCTCCGCCACGCCCAGCGCGATCCGCATGGCCAGCTCCTACGCCACCTTCGCCGCCGGCGGAACGCACATCGAGCCGTACTCCGTGCGCCGCATCACCCGCAACGGCGCCGGCGTCCGGCTGGACAAGCCCGCACCCCATCGGGCGATGCGCGCGGAGGTGGCCCGCCAGGTCACCGAGGCGCTCTCGGACTCCTTCCGCACCGGTCACCCCGGCGCGGCCCCCCCTTCGGCGCAGGTGGCCGGCAAGCGGGGCGCCACGCTGGACGACAAGGCCGCCTGGTACGTCGGCTCGAACCGTTCCGTGTCGACGGCCGTGGTCCTGTACCGCATCGACCTGACCAAGAGCCTCGAACCGCTTCCGCTCGAGGGGATCGGCGGCACGCCCGCCGCCGACGTGCCGTACGGCATCTGGTCCGGTGCCATGAGCCCGCTCCGCTGATCCCGTCGGCCGACCGATCGGTCCGGCCCCCGCCGGCGGCCACCCGGTGGCCGCGCCACGCTCCTTCCACCCCCCTCGCAGAATGTGCCCCGTATGAACTCGAAGCACAGCCGGCGCCGTCGCCGTGAGCCCGATCCCGGTTCTGCCGCAGCCTCCGCACGCCAGGGCTTCGCGGCCATGACGGCTTTCCTCGTCGTCACGTCCGTGACCGCCACCTATCTGGCCCTGAACACGGACCACACCACACCGGCCGCGTCCGCCCGCGCGCACTCCGACGCCGCCAAGGCGAAGAAGGAACCGGTGTGGGACGGGAAGACCCATGTGCTGGGCGACGGCTCCACGTCCTACACCGGCCCGCAGAAGGGCGAGTTGAAGGCCGTCCCGCTCAAGCCCGGTGAGAAGCCGCCCCAGTTCGTCGTCTTCTCCTGGGACGGCGCCCTTCAGGGCGACGACCAGCTCTTCTCGCACTACCGGGAGCTGGCCCAGCAGTACAACGCCCACATGACGTTCTTCCTGACCGGCATCTATCTGCTGCCCAAGGACAAGAAGACGCTCTACGAACCGCCGATGCACTCGCCGGGCTCGGCGGCCATCAGCTACGCCACCGACGACCACCTGCGCGCCACGCTGGAGGAGCTCGGCAAGGCGTGGAAGCAGGGCAACGAGATCGGCACCCACTTCAACGGCCACTTCTGCGGCGACAAGGGCGGAGGGGACTGGAGCGTGACGGAGTGGGAGAGCGAGATCAACCAGTTCTTCTCCTTCGTGGAGAAATGGAAGACCAACACCGGTTACACCGACCTGGCGCCGCTGCCCTTCGACCCGGCCCGTGCCATCAGCGGCGGGCGCGCGCCCTGCCTCGAAGGCCAGAAGAATCTGCTCAAGGCCATGAAGGCCACGGCCAAGAAGTACAACTGGCGCTACGACGCCAGCTCCGCGGGCGACTTCCAGATATGGCCCAAGAAGAAGGAGGGTGTGTGGGACTTCCCGCTCCAGATGCTCCCCTACGAGGACGGCAAGTACCAAGGCCTGTCCATGGACTTCAACTTCCTCTACAACCAGTCCGACGGTGAGACCGAGGGAGACCCGGCCCAGTACCCGCAGTGGGAACAGGAGACCATCAAGTCCTACGAGGCCGGTTTCAACCGCGTCTACTACGGCAGCCGGGCACCGCTGTTCATCGGCAACCACTTCGAGGACTGGAACGGCGGCATCTACATGAAGGCCATCGACCAGGTCATCAAGAACGTGTGCACGAAGAAGGGCGTTCGCTGTGTGTCCTTCCAAGAACTGACCAACTGGCTCGACGTTCAGAAGCCCGAGACCCTGGAACGCCTCCGCAGCCTGGATCCCGCCCAGTCGCCGGACTGGTCGACCGTGGTGAAGTAGGCCCCGCCATGGGGCCGTAGGCCCTGCCATGGGGCCGTAGGCCCTGCGGCAGCGCACTGAAACCCAACTTACCTCCGACATATGGGACTTGGTTGTACTGGATGCGAACTCCCCCCGGATTCAGCACAGTTGAGTGGGACATGTAAAGATTCCCTTCCCTGGAGTCCGACCGGGGATCAAGGAGAATCATCAGTGATAGCGAAGAACTTAAGCCGCAGTTGCTCCGTCGTGGGGGCGATCACCCTCTCCGCCCTCCTGCTGCCCCTGTCCGCCGCCCACGCGGCTGCCACCGCTCCCCGGGTGAGCGCATCGACGGCCGACGCCTTCGGCCGCGTGGCCGACGCCGTGTTCACCGACCGCACGGCCGCCCTGCTGGACGGGGCCCCGACGGCCCGTACGGCCCTCAAGACGACCACGGCGGGCATACGGGTGTCCGACGTCCTCGCGCGCACCGAGAACACCGCCGTCTCCTCCCTGCACGGCACCCGCTCCCGCCTCGCGGCCCTCGGTGAGGCCTACAGCGCCGCCGACACCCGGGTCGCCGTGGACAGAACCCGGGTGACGGGACAGCGGGCCACCGCCTGGGTCACCGAGACCACCACCCTCACCTACCGCAGGATCCGCGGCGACGAGCCCGCCACCACGGGCTTTCGCGCACACCACGTACTGACCTTCGCCGCCCAGCCGGACGGCACCTGGAAGCTGACGGGCGAGCGCTCGACCGACAAGGGTCCCCGGCAGGTCAACGAGCCCGTCACGACGACGCCCCGCAGGACCACGATGGCCGCTGTCGACGCCCCCCGGGCAGCGACCACGTACCCCGCGCCCGCCAACGCCAAGACGCTCACCGGCGGCCCGTACGACTACGCCGCCATGGCGACCTACGCCGAGACGTACTGGAAGAACTACAACCCCGCCTACCGCAGCTTCAACTCCGTCGGCGGCGACTGCACCAACTACGTCAGCCAGTCCCTGAAGGCAGGCGGCTGGGCGCCGGTCACCAGCTCCGACGAGGACTACGGCACCTGGAACTACGGCGCGACCACCCAGACCGACACCTGGGTCGGCGTCAACGAGTTGTCCTGGTTCACCCAGACCGCCCGGCGCTCCGCGCCCCTGGCGAACGTCTACCAGATGGACGTCGGTGACGTCATGCAGATGGACTTCGACAAGGACGGGTCCAAGGACCACTCCATGATCACGTCGTACCGGAGCGCGAGCGGGGTGCCGTACGTGACCTACCACGACATCGACACCTACCGGCGGTCGGTGGCGAGCCTCATCGCGTCGTACCCGAACGCGGCGTACTACGCGTACCGCACCTGATCCGTGCCACGGCGCGGCCCCGCGACGCGACGCATGCGCGCGTCGCGGGGCGGCTGCCACGCCCCGCGACGCCGGCCAAGGCATAACTGCCGCCTGACGCCGGGACGCGGGCCTCCGAACCCGAGCCCCGCCCGGTACCGTCCCCCGCCTTCCTCAGACGCCGCCGCGCTGCTCGCGGATCTGCGCGACCACGCCCGCCACCGTCCGGCGCACCGCCTCCGTCTCGGTCAGGAAGTGCCAGTAGTCGGGGTGCCGGCCCTCCAGCGTCGCGACGGCCCGGTCGAGCCGGGCGACGGAGTCGTCGAGCGGGCCCGCCTGCCGGGGGTCGGGGGTGGTGCGGCCCGCCATGGCCAGCCGCTGCGCGTCCCGGATCGCGAACCGGGTGCGGTCGATCTCCTGCTGGGGGTCCTTCTGTACGGCGTTCAGCCGCCGCAGCCGGTCACCGGCCGCCGACACGGCCTCGTCGGTGCTGTTCAGCAGCGCGCGCACCGTCGCCAGCAGCGAGGCCGCGTCAGGCCAGCGCTGCGCCTCACGCGCGGTCCGCGCCTCCTTCAGCTTCGCCTCGGCCTGCCGTACGTTCTCCGCGGCCTGCTCCGGCACATGCTGGAGGTCCTGCCAGCACGCAGCGGAGAACCGTCGGCGCAACTCGCTCAGCACGGGCTCCACCTGTCCCGAGCGGGTAGTCAGCGCCTGCGCCCGGGTCCGCAGCGAAACGAGCCGGTGGTCGATCTCGGCGGCCCGCTCCGGCAGCCGCTCCGCCTCCGAGCGCACCGCCGCGGCCTCCCGGGAAACCCGCTCGGCCCGTTCCAGCGTCTCCGGCACGCCGTGCTGCCCGGCGCCCTGGTTGAGCTTGGTCAGCTCGGGCCCGAGAGCGGCGAGCCGGGCGGCGAGATCATCGGCCCTCAGCCCCGACTGCCGTACGGAATCAAGGGCGTTCGAGGCGGCGAGCAACGCCTGACGGGCGCGCTCGACGGCCGGGGCCAGCCGGGCGAGCTGGGTCTCGGCCTTGCCGAGCAGCGGTCCGAGACTCTGCTCGAACCGGTCGAGCTCGGCCTTCGCACGGTCCAGTTCGTCCTTCGCGGCGACGAGCTCGGCGCGGGCCCGCGCCGCGACCGACGCCTCCAGCTCGTCCCGGTCCAGATCGTGGGCGTCGACGGCGGTGATGTACTTCTGGCTGGCCTCGTCGATCCGCCGCCCCAGCGCCTCGAAGTCGGAGACCGCGCGCCGGGCGGCCGGCGAGGCGTCCACGGCCGTGATGGTCTCGATCGAGATCCGCAGGTCGCGCTGGGCGGTGTCGAGTTCGTAGAACGCCGCCGCGGCCGCGTCCTTGGCGGCCTGCGCCTCGGCCCGCTGACCCTCGGACCGCCCGCCGAACCAGCGCCGGGTGCCGCCTCCCGCGAAGGCCGCGGGCAGGGCGAGGGCGGCGAGCAGGGGCAGAGCGACGAGCGTGAGCACGTCACGGGCGACGTACGAACGAGGTCGGTGCTCCGGCCGCTCCGGCTGTCCCGCCTGCTCCGGCCGCTCCGGCGAGAGGGCTCGTCGGGTGGCAAGAGGGTGTGCAGGCCGCGCGCGTCGCGCAAACGGCGAATACGGCCGCGAAGGTGTCGCCGTCACATCCCTCTCCCGTGCTGTCATCCGCCTTGCCCGGCTGTCATTCTCCCACCGGTTCAAGACGAACACACGGGCCGGTCAGTTCGCTGTTCGTACCGTGATCTTTCCGTCGCCGGTGTGCGCGGAGACCCGGTGGGAGCTGGAGTCGTCACGGGGCACGTCCACCTGGACCGAGCCGTCGCCGCTTTTGGTCGTCACCCGGTAGGTGGCCCGGGGCAGCACGATCGAGACGGAGCCGTCGCCGCTGCGGGAGTCCACCAGGTCCGGCACGACGCCGAGTTCGAGCCGCACCGAACCGTCCCCCGTACGGGTCCGCACGCTGCGGGCGTTCACGCCGACCGCCCGGACCGAGCCGTCTCCGCTGCGCAGATCCAGCGCTCCCGAGGAGTCGCTGACCCGCACCGAACCGTCCGACGTACGAATGCTCAGCGCTTCCTCGAAGCCCCGCGCGCTCACCCCTCCGTCCCCGCCCTCCACCTTGACGGCCACCCCTCGCGGTACCACGATCCGGTGCCGGGCCGAACAGTCGGCGACGACTCCCGAGCACTTCATCCGCAGCACCAGCCGGTCACCGCCCTTCATCGCCCAGGTGACCTCGGGGTCCCCGCCGAGCGTGACATGCCCCTGGAACCACCGGGTGACCTGGACCTCGCCCGCCTTCGCGGAATCCGACACCACCAGATCGAGCGCGGAGTCGTCCGAGTCGACGGTCAGGGTCCGCCCGTGCAGCCCGAAGGACCGCTGCTCGGGGTGCGTGTCGTCTCCGGCGTCCGCGCCGCACGCGGTCGCACCCACGACGAGCGCGAGCACGACACCGCTGACGGCCGCGGCACGGGTGCGCGTGGGGTGCACGGCGTGCACGGCGTGCACGGCGTGTGCGGCGTGTGCGGCGCTGTGGGTACGGTTCCGGGTGGCGCTACGGGTGTGCGTACGGGCCATGACGTTTTCCCCCTGGGACGGTCTGCGAGTCGCTTCGACCTTCGACCGGAGCCGGTCCGCGAAGCCTCTTCGACGGTAGGCACCCACGGAGCCCGGGACGATCCGGCCCGCTCCCGAATGGTGGGTGGGGATAACCCCCCCCGGCCCCACCGGGCCCCGTCCTGCCCTCCGTCCCGCCACCCACTCGCCGGATACGGGTTTGCGGGGCACACCCCCGGGCAATGTAGGCTGTCGACTCGTCCTGGGCGCGTAGCTCAGCGGTAGAGCGCCGCCCTTACAAGGCGGATGTCGGCGGTTCGAAACCGTCCGCGCCCACCAGTCTCAGGACACGAACAAGGCCCAGGTCAGCCGGTGTGAATCCGGATGCCTGGGCCTTGATCTTTTTCGGTTGCTCGGGGCCGCCGTGCCACTCACGTGCCAGATGGACCGCGCGGAGGCCGCCGCACCTTCCTGATCTGACGGTCCACGTAGTCGGCGATCTGGTGGTCGCGCCCGTTGACGAGGTGCTGATGGACCAGCGCGGCCCGCACCGACGAGTGGCCCATCCGCGGCATGAGCTCGCGGGTGGTGGCGCCACCGGTCGCGGCGAGCGTGTTCCCGGCGTGTCGGAGGGTCCTCATACTGGGCGTATTCGGGCGATCCGGCAACGCGGCGTGGGGGTCCCCCCCTGCTCGAAGAGCTTGGGGGAGTGCCGTAGCTGTCGTCGTGCGCCCGCCGGGGATTACGGGACAGCCCTTAGGCCGCCGGAGCGCATCCGTTACCGGTATACGCGTCTCCAACACGTACTGCCTTCTCTGCCCCTCCTTGTCGTTGTCTGCGGCACGACGGCTGGGATTGGATGACCTGGAAGCCCGCCGGGGCTGAGATAGCCGAGTCGTTTGGCTTGTGGGGCGCCATGCTGTTCGTGCTGTTGATCACCGGGCAGTACTTCGGCGTCACTCTCACGGAGTCGACGGCCATCGTGCACAGCCTCCGCCGCCGGACCATCCAGTCCACACCATCGGCAGGTGGTGGCTGGACCACCGCGGCCCGGATCGGACGCCTGTCCTGCTTCCGGGGGCGCGGTTGAGCGGCCCACCGGTTCTCGACGGGAACCCTTTCGCCTCCCCCACGTAGTAGTCGGCGCCGGCCCTCGTAGCGGCGGCATGGCCGTGGCTGACCGCTCCGGCTAAAGCTATGGATCAGACGGTATCCGTGCCACAGTCGCGCCAGATCGGACGGGGACTCACGGGGAACTGCGGCTGCTGGCGGAGGCCACAGCCAGCAGAAGCCGAAGTCGGCATCCCGCAGGTCAGACCCCAACTCGCCCAACCTCGCTCCCAAAGCGGGTGTCGCAGGTTCGAATCCTGCCGTGCCACACCTGTGCCATCGACCAAGATCGCGCCGACGCCCACGTGTGTCAGCACTCCCGCCCGAGGCTGGCCTGAGAACCACTACGTTCTCCCTGGTCAACGAGCTCTGATCATCAGGTAGCCTGCCGGTTCGCCTAATTGGAACAGTAAGCACACTGGTGGGAACCGTGAACGTCCGTACTCAGATACACCTCTTGATCCTGTTTGCTGTCGGCTTCGGTCTGTTTTTCGGCGGCCTGACGTTGGGAGGGGCGCCACTCGGTCTGCTGGGCTTCGTGATCTTCTTTTTTGTTCTTCAGCCGTTGATTTGGGCGCTACTTCCGGTTTCCTTCCTCATGGCTCCGAAGGGGGCGCAAGCGACCTGCGCCCTGTACCGCGGCTGGGCCGCAAAACTGACCGCTCGCCTCGGGCTGGGAGCCTCCCGCACGGTCGAGGCCGACGCCGCGAGGCTTCGGCAAGGAGTGCGTCTCGGCATGCTCTCGCTTGGCCTGCGCGACGGCAGTCAGACCCTCGGCCACGTGCTCCTGCACCGGTCCTCGGACGGCGAGGTCTGTCTGGCCTGGCGCAAGCGCGGGAAGGGCAGTACTGACCAGCTGATCAACCTTCAGGGCCCGGTGGCCGTACGTCGGGAGCGCCAGCAGCAGAATGGCGCACAGGCCCGAATGGGGTACACCGTAGCCGTGGATCTCGGCACCGAGTCCTACTGGCTCCGCCCCCACGACGCTGCCCTGCTCGAGCTCCTTCTCGGGAACGGCGCGTCAGTTACCACTGACGTCTCCATTTGACGTCGCCAATGGCTCCGCGGCTGCCCGGGACGGCTCAGGCGATAACGCACGGGCCGGCCAAGCTGCCGCATATTCGTGGATCGGCACCTGAGCGAAGGAGCATCGTTCGTCTCTGATCAGCGCCACGCCGGAAGTCGCAACGGCCTCCGAAGTCGTGCTTGATCGGCGGTGGCTGACATCCACGGCTGACATCAACGTCGTCGGACGGTGACGGGTCCACACTCATCGACGCGCGCAGGCGGAGTCCGGCGCGGTAGCCGTCCGGGGTCTTGTCGTACCTGGTCGCGATGCATGGGCCAGCGGCTCATCGGGGGTCCGTGAGCGGGGCCGTCTGTGGGCCGTCCGAGGGTGCTCAACGACGACTGACGCTGACAACCGTAGACGGCTGAGTTGCAGGTCGCAGCGTTGATCGATTGGAGGGTTGCAGGTCGGAGACCCGGCCCCGCACTTCTTCGGCTACTGATAGTCGTCATGGCTGCTGACTCGCCCATTGAGCCTCGAGCCCAAAGCCGTTCCGCCGACCACGTGACGCGGTGACCGTCCCCGTAGGCGGCTCCCTTGACCCGACTCGTATCGTGCCGGCATGCGCAATGAGCGGCATGACGAGCCACTGTCGGACACGGAGCTGGAGTTCTTCCTCCGCGCGACGCACCAAGCGCCTTCTAAGCGCTTGGCCGCAGGTTCGAGTCCTGCCGGGGGCGCCAGTCTCCGCCCTCCCTTTGGGGAGGGCTTTTTGCTGGTCAGAGTACGTTTCGCTCGATACGGCGAAGCCCCGAACACCTCTCCGATGATCAAAGGGAAGGTCCGTGGCCGTCCGGCTGTCACCGGGTTTTCGCGGGTGGCCCTGTCGAATACGTGTCGAAGTTTTCGGCCGGAGACCTCAGCCCGGGTCGGGTGGCTCGGGAAGATCTCCGGCGTCTTCGAGGCGCCTTTTCAGGTCAGGCAGCTGTCCTTCGACGCATCGGGCGTAGGTGGCCAGGAGCACCGGCACGCTGTTCCCGGCCCAGTCCGCCACCTGAGCGGGCGGGATCCCGTCGTTGAGCCACTTCGTCAGGCGCGTGTGCCGGTTGTCGTACACCCGCCTTTCTGTGGGCGACTCGAAGACGTGCGGGGGCAGGACGGCCTTGCGCGCACTGCGCCACGCCCGGCGGATGACCGACCCGGCCAGAATCCCGCCCGTCTCCCCCTGGAACAGGAGATCACCGGGC
The DNA here is from genome assembly GCF_042888885.1 of Streptomyces sp. NPDC002742. Lineage (NCBI taxonomy): Bacteria > Bacillati > Actinomycetota > Actinomycetes > Kitasatosporales > Streptomycetaceae > Streptomyces > Streptomyces sp. NPDC002742. The sequence continues at coordinate 35,860 of NZ_JBIAQF010000012.1, read as the reverse complement.
TTGAGCTGTTCGTCCTCGATGTGCTGTCGCAGGATGCGCGTCAGCGCGGGATGCCCCGGCGCGGTGTACCAGCTCATCGAAGCCGACTTGGAGCGGTGGGACACCGGCAGCCCGGTGCCGATGACGAAGGCCTCGCCCACTCGCCCCATGGCAGCTCCCGCCCAAAGCCGTTCCGCCGACCTCATTCCCGAAGGCTCAGGCCGAGGACCTTTCCCCGGGGCGAGTGCCCGCCATGAATCGCGACTCCACCGGTACAGATGGACGACCCACCCGGCGGAGAGGGAGAAGACGGTGGTCTAGCTCAGAGCGCCAGGAAGCCTCCGAGCCGCTCCACCGTGTTGATGAGGGCACCGTTCGATGGGTCGACGATGTTGTTGGCGACAGAGTTGCCGTTGCCGCTGCTGTGGTTGCTGAGCAACCCGTCGTTTCCGCTGTTGGCACCTTCGTTGCCGCTGGCGGTCTGGCTGACTCTGATGTCGTCCCCGGGGTCGGGGTTGGGGTCGGCCGACGCGGGTGCGGCAGCGGCAAGGGCGAAGGCGCCGACGACGGCCGCGACTCCGAGGGTTCGACTGAAGATCTTGGTCATGCCCAGGGAACGACTGTTGCGCGCGGACGGACACGGGACTGCGGGACGGATCAGGCAGTCGTAACCTGTTTGGCTCCGTACACCTGGGACTGTGCCCGTGCCCCTCCTGTGCCCGTTCGGTCGGGAAACAGCAGGGAGTCACGGTCACTGGCGGACAATGCCCACGAGCATGACCCCTGACCGATTTACCTGGTCAGGGGCCGTTCACGTGCGGTGGGTGTGGGATTTGAACCCACGGTGACTCGCGCCACGACGGTTTTCAAGACCGCTCAAGCGGGTCGACTCAGCATTGAGACTCCACCGACGTCACGTGATTTCGGTCCACGGGCCGGTGGTCTCGTCTTTTGCAATCCAGAGCAGTGGTTGCCCCGTGCGACAGCGCTCGTCTGCGCCCTCTTCCCAGGGGAACCGTCCGGCCTTGTCCGGCCAGAACAACTGCATGATCGGCAGTGGCGGGGTCTGGTAGAAGTCGATGCCGGCGCCGAAGAAGTCGTGGTACCAGCTGGGATGCACGGGCCGGACGGCCACGTCGTAGCCGTTGAGGACGTCTCCCCGGCGCTGGTCGGGCTCAAGTGGGTTGCCGTCCCGTATCGCTGCCCCAGCGGCGTTCGCGACGCGCATCGCGGTCTGCGACGGCAGGCCGAACACGCTTATCTCGGGACTGCGCAGTGTGTGCCAGAGACCGATGGAGTAGCCCCAATTGCCGGGGGCATCGTCGCCGGCCACGCCCATGACATGCCAGCCGAAGTCCGCCACGCTCTTGGCTATGCGGCTGTCGCGTTCCTCCGACACGGGGCCGCCCCATTCCGTCGGGGCGCAGAGGAGGCAGAAGCAAGGGGCGTCGTCCATTCGAGGAGAGTAGGCATGCTCGCGCAGGGGCCGTCGTCCGGGGTGGCTGTACGGCAGCGAAGTACAGCCACCGTCGCGACCAGCCCTGACCACTAACGGCCCTGAGCACCCGTCCGACATGCCCGGGAGACCTCAGCAACCATCGTGTCCATAGTTCGCATCGAGAAGGTCAGGGCCTTCACGGACCTGTCAGCCGCGGCCGACCTGGTTGCTTGAGTCATTGAGACTCCACCGACCTCAACGTCGGCGACGCCCCAGCGTAGGAAGCCCGCCAGAGACAGTTCGAATGCTGCTGCCCTGGCCTTCCATGGCTGGTCGTTCAGGTAGCGGCTCTGCACGCCAGGGCGAGGTGTCCTCCTCAGGTTCAGCGTGTCGCCTCACATCCACCGTCTTTTTGAGTGCAATGCGCGCCTCTTCCGGGTCATCCAAGCCCGTCAGCGCACGAATCGCGCCTCGGCATCGAGCCAGTAGTTCAAGGACGTACTTAGCGTTTTGCGGCAGCTCAACAGGCTTGCATGTCGCGCCAGCCACGGGATGCAGGGCGGCTTGTGGCTGACCTCGATCATCAACCCAAACCCACACACGTATCCGCGGCCAGTTGTCTCGCGCCCCCGTATTCGTCACATCCGCATCCTGCCCGACTCGTATCGTGCCGGCATGCGCAATGAGCGGCATGACGAGTCACTGTCGGACACGGAGCTGGAGTTGTTCCTGCAGTATCTGCACCGGTTCGCCAACCACGATCTGGATCTCTTCGCCCTCATGCAGGTGGGCGATCCCGAGCACCCCGTCTATGTGAGCTTCTCCAGGAAGCCCGAGGCAGGAGTTGCCCCCGAGGCCTACCGGCGGCCGTAGCGAACCCCGGGCCCTGTCGAATGCGTGTCGAGGGCTGGTGGACGGGGCCTCGGGGCGGGGGAGTGGTGCAGGTCAGAGGGAGTGCTCCGCGCGACGCACCAAGCGCCTTCTAAGCCCGCAGCCCCTCTGCGCGTGCCGCAGTCGTGCCGCATCGTGCGGTCAACCACGGTCAACAGCGGCTCGCCACAGTCGAGATACGTCGTTGAGCTGGCTGGCGCTACAGCCGGAGTGACCTGGGCATCCCCGCTACCGATCACACCCGCCCTTACAAGGCGGATGTCGGCGGTTCGAAACCGTCCGCGCCCACCGGGCCAAAGACCCCCAGCCGATCATGGCTGGGGGTCTTTGACATCCCGATCTGACACCAGTGCCGGTGTCACTCGCGCTGTAGCCGCCGCGTGAGCAGTCGGTCCATGTGACTGACGGCCTCGCGCTGCGTGTCCTGGACGACGTGGCCGTAGACGTTCATCGGCACGGCGATCTGGCTGTGCCCCAGGATCTCCATCACGACGCGGGGCGCCACGCCGGCCGCGGTGAGCAGGGGCGCGCAGCCGTGCCGGGCGTCGTGTAGCCGGATGACCCACACGTCGGCGTTCTTGGCGACCCGGGTGAAGGAGCGGTACATGTTGCGCGGTTCGATCGGGCGCCCCGTTCGGATGTCCTGCGTGCAGGGGCTCAGCAAGCCCGGGCTTACGGGCGTGTCCGGACCATCCGGCACTCAGATGTCGGGAGTTCCCGTCAGCGAGGACATCAGGCTGATCATCGTGGGGTTCGCGGCTCCGGAGTAGGCGCGCACCTCGTCCACGGTGCCCTTGAAGTACTCACCGTGGATCGCCGAGCGGCCTACCTGAAGGCCGCCCGACGCCGCCCACGAGGTCGTGTCCACGGCGGTGGACGTGTTGGCCAGTTGACCGTTCACGTAGAAGCGAAGCTCATGAGCGGGGGCGTCGAAGACAACGGCCAAGTGGTCGCCCACGCCGTAGGGATCGTCATTGGGCAAAGCCTGCTCCTCGGTGATGACCACTTGCGGAGCATTCGCCTTGTCCTTGGTGGACACCACGACTTCCCACTTGCCGCTTGTCGCCTGGTACCGGATCGCGATGCGGTCGGCGTCGGAGCCTGGAAGCGACAGGACCGTCTGCGTCCTGTTGTTCGCTGCGGCCGGGCGAGCGCGAACGGCGAGGGTGAAACTTCCGTCCCCGCTGACCGGTGCTCCGGAAGTCGCTGCCCAGTCGCCGTCGCCGTCGAGCCTGAGATCACCCTGATCAACCAGTGCGGGATCTCCGAAGATGTCCTCGTTGTGGTAGATCCAGGCATCGCCGTTCAAGGTCAGCGGCAGGCCTCCCGGCTCCACGTTGGGAGCGATTCCGCCGGGCGCCCCCTCCAAGGGCCAGTAGCCCTCCCGGCTCAGCGGCGTCTCCGCAGCCCGGTAATTGTGTCCCTTGCCTGCCGCGTGGGCGGCACCAGGCAGCGCACCGAGTGTTACCGAGATGGCGACGGCGCCTACCGTCACAAAAGCCGAACGATATCTGCTGTACATGGCCCCTCTATTGAAAAAATATAGTCAAAGTTCTGACGAGATCTTCCAGTCTCGCTCCTGCGGACGCAAGGAGTTTCAGTTGCCCAGCTCACAAGTCCGGCCTCCTTCCGAGGCGGACCGGACATGGCCGGGCGGAGCAACTGCCTAAGCGAGTCGGTGCAGCGGCGGCGTACCGCAACCGCTGCACCGCAGCCGACTGTCATGAGCGATCGAGGGCTGATCAGCCGACTCGTTGAACCTCGACGACCGTCGATTCGAGAGTTCAGGAGGCAGCGGTCGCGTGCCACAGTCGTGCCGCACCCGGCTGCCCTTTTCGGTCACCTGCACGTACCCGGCGGCCTGGAGCTGGGCGGCATACCCGGCTGTGTAGCGACGGCCGGCTTTGATCCCGATCAATGAGAGGGGCATCAGCACGGCCCAGGCTGAGCCGGTGGCGGCGACGGCGGTGGTGTCCGCGCCGAGATTGAAACACACGCTCAACGCCAGCGCGGTGAAGCCGATGCTCACGAGCGCGATCCGCTGCTTCACGCTGACGCTGCCCGCGAGGTCGTGCCTCATACGGACGTTGAGCAGCTCGACCGCCTCGGGCGTGGCGGGCGGCAACGCGCCTCCGTCGACGGCGTCGGGATAACTGGCCCGGTTCCGTTCGGCCCGTGCGCGGGCCTGCGGGCTGGGGTCGGGCACGATGGACAACACGTATCCGTTGCCCTTCGGTCCACCGCTCTGCGAGATGTCCGAGTATGCGTACCCGAACTGCTCGGCTACGAAGGCGATCCGGGCGATCTCCTTCAGGGTCATCATGGAACAAGAAACCTGGACCGGCTTCCCGCTCGCCATCTGACGCAGCATCTTCCGCGCGCGCCGTTCACTCACCGGCGCTCCCCGTGTCACTCATGATCCATCGAGTATTGCATATGGCATGCCCATGTCGATGTAGAGGGGGTTATCGCTGGGGCAATCGACTCGACTGACCCAACTCGCGCCGTTTCATGAGGAGTTCACAGTTCTCGGGATTCATGAAGGACTGACGGATTAGGGTCGGCTTGCGCTTCGAGCGCCGGCTGGGCCGGTGCGGGAGGCTGTCGTGCAGTTGTAGGTCGATCCCCATGGCGGGATGCTCTCGGGTGGGGCGAGGCATTACGCCGGGCGCACACGGGCCCGGAGTAATGCCGCATCAGGGCTGGAAGGGGAGAGAGTGAACTTTTGGGGTGCTCGGGTCGTGTCATTTGCGGTGCCACTCGGGCTCGGCTTGTTGCTTGGCCTGTTAGGGCCTACCGCTGAACATTGGGGCGGCCGTCCAGGTGCGGCCGTGGGCGCTGTTTTCACCGGTGGGTGGCCGTGGGCCTGTTATGCGTTTCTGGTGGGTTATTTCCGCCGGTCCAAAATCGAATCTGTTGTTCTCGCACCCCTGGGACTGGCTATCGGTGTCGTGACCTACTACCTGACCAAGGGAAACCTGGCCTCCTTGGATGGACTGGATTCCTCAGGTGCGGGATCATCCGGAATTGCCCTCTGGGGTGTGCTGGCATTCCTCTTCGGAGCACCCCTCGGGCTCCTGGGGAACTTCGCACGGGTGCCGGGCATCGGCGGCCTGTTCTTCCGGCTGCTTGTTCCCCTGGTGGCCTTTTATGAGACTTCCATGCGTCTGGAGACGGAGTCGCGCGGGCCGAGTCAGGTTGTTCTTGGCACCTGGACCACCGTTCGTTTCACGGCTGTCGCCGTTGCGGTCGCTCTGGTGGGCCACACGGTCTGGGGTTGGTGGAGGTCTCGCCGTATTCGTTCCGCCGGGGTGGGCGTCGGCTGATCAGTGAGCGACGGCGAGGGCGTGGAACTTGAGCGCTCCGATCCCCAGGACGATGATCTGCACCGCGCTCGGGATGCGCCATCGAAAGGCCAGAAGGCCACCGCCCGTGAGCACGGCACCGCCGGCCAGGTACCACGTTGTCCGCCACGCGAACATCTGCGCCTCAAGTGCGTTACTGCCGTCGTCGGACCATCCCGTGATCCCATGGCCGAACAGCAGCCCGGCGATGACCACCACGTCGCTGACGAGCAGTGCCGCACCCATCACCACCTGTCGGCCGGTCGACGGCTCCTTTCCACGCCTCATGCCCATCCCGCTCTGTTCGCGTCCGTTCGCGGTCGCCGGTCCGCCGATCGCCTGCGGCCCAGCGTGCCGAGCCGGCACGTGCCACGCATGAGTACACGTACTCAGAACGGCCGACGTGGTCAGCCAGTAGCCTGCGGCCGACAGTCACTTGCCGACCTTGGAGGACGCGTGGCCCATGCCGCTCTCACCGAACCGGATCGGCTGTGGTCGGGGCAGGAGGTCTTGACGCGTCCCAGCCCAGTACCCGCGGCGGCCGGGGTCCACGGGTGGCACTTCGAAGACCTCCCTGTGCGGACCTCGCTGCCGGGCGCCTGCTCCACGTCGGTGCAGCCCCGAACCGGCGCGGTGTCGCCGCTAGGATCGGCTCATGACGTCACATCAGGCGGATGCCGCGTAGATCCCCGCGCGAGCTGAGGGGCACCGCGCCCGACAGGCAAGGCGACGGTGCGGTGAGCACGCTGCTCATCAGCGCTTGTCCTGGGCCGCCGGTGTGTGCTGCCGTCCACACGTATCTCTTCGTCGACGGCCTCGACGTGATCGCGCGCAGCGACAGCAGAATGGCCGGCCTCGAGCCGGGGCGACTGCTCGGCCCCGGCGGACCGCTCTGTCCGAGGGATATGCCGCACACGGTGGAAGTGGCATCCCAGGAGCGGCCCGAGCCAGGGCCTGGCAGGCTGACCGTCCGGGTCCGGCTCCGGCGCGAGACGGTCATCTGGTCCGACCTCATGTACCCGGGCCTCGACGGGCGGGGCATCACGGAGGTCCGCTTCCGCCTGGAGCAGTACCTGGGTGAGGTCGAGCGCGCGTACGCGGTGTTGAAAGATCAGCTGGTGACCCCGCCCTGTGAACCGGGAGGGGTGGCCTGATGGGCGGCCGTCAACAGGGGAGGTACCGGCGCGCCTGCCGAACCCGGCGGCGCCTCTATCGCGCCTGCCGAACCCGGCGTGCGTCTCTATAACGGGGTGTCGCGCGTGTGCTTCAGCCGCATCCGGGCGTCGACCTTGTCCGGCGGGGGGACCTCAGACCAGAAGCGGTGGCCGGAGACGAACACGGTGAGCTCGCGCTCGCGCTGGCGGAGTTTCTCGACCTCGGCCTGTTCGTCGGAGGTCCAGCCCGGGGAAGCGGGGCGCTCCACCTTGCGCCAGCCGCCGGTGTCACTGAAGCCGTCCAGCGGCTCCACCGACCAGGGGAGTCGTTTCAGCAGGGCCAGTAGCTCGGCCCGGACCTGATGCAGCTCCTCCTGACCGGCGAGGAGGTCACTCGGAAAGTCATAGGTCGCAGCCACACGGCAATGCTACGCCTGTTCGATTTTGTGATGCGAGTTCCTTCCGGGACTTCACGCGAACGAGTGTTCCGAACGGGTGTTCAGGTGGTGTGTGACCTGGGAGAACTCTTCGTCCCCCGGGTTCCGCCCAGTGGTGGGCAGTGAACGGACCGCGGGCGGACCGCGGGCGGACCGCGGGCGGACCCCGGGCGGACCCCGGGCGGGCCCTGGGGCTGTAGGCAGGCCGGTTGCGAGCCCGTGTTCCCGGCAGTATTGCCCAGGTGAAACTGGACAGTCTCAACTGGACAGTTTCGGCTGAGCGATTTACGGTGACGGTATGGATCAGAGCGGCAATCGGCGGAACGACGCGGGCGTCTCGGATTCCGCGGCGCGTGCCGCGCAGGATCTGCGGGTCGCGTTCAGCCTGCTCCGGCGGCGGATCCGTGAGGTCTCCGAGAAGCAGGACCTCACGCCGTCCCAGATCTCAGCGCTCACCCTGGTGAGCAAGAGCGGAGCCGCCACGGCCAGTGCGCTCGCGGCGACCGAGGGGGTGCGCCCGCAGTCGATGGCCGCCACGCTCGCGGCCCTCGACCAGTACGGACTCATCCAGCGCAACCCGGACCCCGGGGACGGACGGCGCCAGCTGGTCACGCTCACGGACGCCGGACGCGAGCGCGTCGACGGCACCCGGCAGGCCCGTTCGGAGTGGCTCGCCCGAGCCTTCCAGGACCGGTGCACGGAGGACGAGCGGCAGACGGTCATCGAGGCGATGGCCCTGCTGGAACGACTGACCCGGCCGTGATACCCGCCATCCGGGACTGGCTCCAGCACCGCCTCGTCCCCGCGCGTCACCGCCCGCCCGATCGTTTCGACCGCCGGCTGATCGCCCCGATGGTCCTCGGTTCCGTGCTGAACCCGGTCAACTCCTCCATGATCGCGGTGGCGTTGGTGCCGATCGGCAGAGCCCTCGGGGCGTCGGCGGCGGAGACCGCGTGGCTGGTCTCGGGGCTCTATCTCGCCACCGCCGTGGGGCAGCCCGTCATCGGACGGCTCGTCGATCTGTACGGTCCCCGACGCCTCTACCTCGCCGGTACGGCCATGGTGGGCATCGCCGGACTTCTCGGTGCCCTCTCCCCGAACCTCGGCGCTCTGGTCGCCGCCCGGGTACTGCTCGGATTCGGAACCTCGGCCGCGTACCCAGCCGCGATGCACCTCACCCGCAGCGAGGCGGAACGCACCGGGCAGGGCAGTCCGGCCGGAGTACTGACCGCGCTCGCCGTCTCCGCGCAGACCGTCGCCGTGGTCGGGCCCACTCTGGGCGGCCTGCTCATCGGCGTGGGCGGCTGGCGCACCATCTTCCTGATCAACGTGCCACTGTCGCTGGCCTGTCTGGTCCTCGGGGCGCTGCGGCTGCCCAAAGCACGGCCGCCGAGGACGCGGCTGCCGAGGACGCGCATGCCGAAGGTTCCGGAGTCGTCGCCGCATCCGAGCGTGACCGCCCCGGACCCCACGACCGTGCAGGACGAGTCCCACGCGCCGCACGTACCGGCCGCGCGCGGCGTCGACCTCGTCGGCATGGCCCTCTTCGCCGCCCTGCTCGTCTCACTGATGCTGTTCCTGATGAGGCCGCGAGCCGCGGACTGGTACCTGCCGGTGCTCGCGCTCGTCGCCGGGGGAGCCTTCGCACGGCGGGAACTCCGGGTCCCGGAGCCGTTCATCGACCTGCGGGTGCTCGGCGGCAACGGTCCCATACTGGCCACCTTCCTGCGCCAGTTCCTCAGCTACACCACCGCGTACGCCTTCCTCTACGGGTTCACGCAGTGGATGGAGGAGGGGTACGGGCTGCACGCGGCCGGCGCGGGGCTCGTCCTGCTGCCGCTGTCGTTGAGCGGGCTCATCGTCTCCGGGGTCACCGGGCGTCGGGAGGCCGTCCGCGGCAAGCTGGTGGTCGGGAGTCTCGTCCAGATCGCCGGGTGCGCGGCGCTGCTGATCATGAACTCCGGCAGCGCGATCTGGATGCTGGCCGGTGTCGGTGCCCTCATGGGCGTTCCGCAGGGTCTCAACGGCCTGGCCAACCAGAACGCCCTGTACCGGCAGGCCGATTCCGCCCGGATGGGCTCCGCGGCCGGACTGCTGCGCACCTTCACCTACCTCGGCGCGATGGCCGCCTCCGCCGCCGACGCCGCCTTCTTCACGCACGGCGCCGACACCGGCGGTCTGCACCACCTGGCCCTCTTCATGCTCGCCGGAGCAGTGCTGCTCCTGGCGGTGACCCTCATCGACCGATCCCTGCGCGATCTCATCCCCCGAAAGGCCTGACCATGGCAGTCACCACGCTCGACCCCCGCACCGCGCTCGTCCTCATCGACCTCCAGCACGGCATCGTCGGCAACCCTGGCCTCGCCCCGCACGCCGCCGCCGACGTCGTGCGGCGGGCCGTCCGGCTCGCGGACGCCTTCCGCGGCCATGACCTCCCGGTCGTCCTCGTCCGGGTCACCGCCGCCGCCGACGGCGCGGACGCCGTACACGGCCGTATCGACGGCGGGAGCCGCGGCCGCGCCTTCCCGGAGGGCTGGGACGTCATCGTCGAGGAACTGGCCGGGCACCCCGGGGACATCACCGTGACCAAGCGGAACTGGGGCGCCTTCTACGGCACCGACCTCGACCTTCAGCTGCGCCGCCGCGGAATCACCCAGATCGTGCTGGCCGGCATCGCGACCAGCATCGGCGTGGAGTCCTCCGCCCGCGCCGCCCACGAACACGGCTACCACGTCACCCTCGCCACCGACGCGATGTCCGACCTCGACCCCGAGACGCACCGCAACAGCGTCGAGCGGATCTTCCCCCGCCTCGGTGAGAGCGGCACGACCGAGGAGATCGTCGAGCTGCTCGACAAGACCCGGGCCTGAGCGGCCAACTCCGCCGGGCCGCCGCTACCTTGGGTCTGTGACCCTGGATGATCTTCGCGTGTTCGTCGCCGTCTGCCGGGCCGGGAGCCTGAGTGCCGTGGCCCGGGAGCTGGGCTGTACGCAGTCGGCGGTGAGCCAGCACGTACGCCGGCTCGAACGGGAGGTCGGGGTCGGGCTCGTCGAGCGGCAGGCCCGGGGCGTGGTGCCCACCCGCGCCGGGCGGCTCCTCGAACGGGCCGCCGCCGACGGGATCGCGGGCCTCGACCTCGCGCTGCGCCGACTCGACGAGCTGGCGCGCGGGGGCGTCGGGACGGTACGTATCGCCACCGGGGGCACCACCGTGCGGCACTTCATGGCCGGGGCAGTGGTCGAGTTCCGGCGGCGGTACCCCAAGGTGAGCCTGGAGTTCCAGACCGAGAACTCCAGCCGGAGCTGTTTCGACGCGCTCGCCGACCACGGACTCGACCTGGCCTGGATCACCCTCGGTCAGCCCGTACGCGGGGTCGAGCAGCGGGCCGTCGCGGAGCTTTCCTGGGTGCTCGCGGTACGCGCCGACGACGAACTCGCCGCGCGGGAGCGGATCGAGGCGGAGGAACTGGCCGGACTCCGGATCGTCGGACTGCCCGAGAACTCCACCTCCCGGGCTCATCTCGACGCCGCCTACCGAGAGTTGGGGATACCGATAGGTGTCTGTGACACCAGCGTCGCCGACTGGGACACGGCGATCCTGCTCGCCGGACTCGGCCTCGGCCACGCCGTCGTCCCCGACCTGCCCGGCCTGCGCGGCCCCGGCCTGCCCGGCCTCCGCTTCCTCCCCGTCCCGGCCCTGCCGCCCCTCACGGTCGGCTGGGCCGTACGTCAGTGGGACGCCCTGTCACCCGTGGCGCACGCCTTCGCCGACACGGTGACCCGGCACTGCGCGGGCGCCGGAACCGCGACGGGGGACTGACGCCGAGACAGGTCACCGTGACGGGGGACTGACGCCGAAACAGGTCACCACGATGGGGGCTGACGTCTGCACAGGTCACCACGATGGGGGGGCAGGCGTCGGCACAGGTCACCGCGACGGGGACTGGCGCCGGCGCAGGTCCCGTATGCCCCGACCCCATCGGGCGCCGCCCCGCTGTCAGGTGCCCGTCTCGGCGGTCGGCGTCAGCTCTCGGACCAGCCTGCTCGTCACCGGTGCCGGCACCCCGGTCCGCTCGGCCGCCCGCAGCAACGCACCGCCGATCGCGTCGAGTTCGAGTGTGCGGCCCGCCTCGGCGTCACGCTGCATGGAGGACCTGGTGGCCGCCGGAAAGGCGTCGTAGCGGGCGAGGGCGGCCGCCGCATCGACGGAGGCTCCGCACGCGCGGCCGACCGCCGCCGTCTCCTCGACGAGGGCGGCCAACTCCTCTCGGTGCAGCGTGCGTACGTCGCCCACCGGCACCCCGTACCGCGTCGTCAGCAGTGCGAACGGCGCGAGGAACGACATCTTCGCCCAGAGCGTCGCCGTCTCGCTGTCCTGGACCCGGGCGCGCACCCCGGCCCACTCCAGGGTCCCGGCGAATGCCTCGATCCGCGCCCGGGGTGCCGTGTCGGCGGTCAGGTCGACCTCGGCGAACGGGCTGCCGTGCTCGATCACTCCCGGCGTGATCCGCGTCGACTCCACGCGGATCACCGCGGGGGCCACCTGCTCGGGGCGGTAGCGCTCGCGCAGCGGTGCCGGGTGCTCGACACCGTTCAGGAGCGGGACGATCAGGCCTTCCTCGCCCAGGGCCTTCGCCGGGAGGCGCTCCAGCGCGGCGTCCAGGGCCGTCGCCTTGACCGCGATCAGACACACGTCGGCCGGTTCGCGCAGTTCGGTGTCCGCCGAGACCCGCGCCGTGAAGTCGCCGAAGCGACCGCTGCGCACCTCGATACCGTTCGCGGCCAGTGCCCGAGCGGTCTCGTCCCCGGCGAGGCAGATCACCCGGTGGCCGGCGCGGGACAGAAGCGCCGCGAGCAGTCCGCCGACCCCGCCAGGACCCAGCACCGCCACCGTCAGCCCGTTGTTCGCCATGTGATCTCGCTCCTCTCGGTGAGCCCCCGAAGGAGGGCCCGGTGATGGTCACAAAGAGCCCTCACCCAAGTCAATCCTCAGAGAAGCTTGCCCAACTCCAAGGATTCACTGGGGTGTCGGAGGTTCGCGGTGGACTGGACCGCGGACGCGGCTAAGGAACCTGTACCGAAGCACCGGGATCGAGGAGCCGAAGCCGGTCAGTGAGCCCGGCCTCCGCGAAGGCCTTCGTCAGGGTCGGGCCGTCCTCGGTGAAGTGGCCCCAGTGCTCGAAGTGCAGCGGGACGACCAGGGCGGCGCCGAGGATCTCCGCCGCCCGCGCCGCGTCCTCGCTGGTCAGGGTCAGCGGAGCGTCCGGTACCAGCGGGGTCCGCGCCGCGCCGGCGAACAGCACGGCCACGTCGAAGGGGCCCTCCCGGCCCGCGATCTCCCGTACGACGTCCAGGGACGCGTTGTCGCCGCTCACGTACACCTTGGGCAGCCCCTCCCCGGACAGCACGAAACCGGTCACCTCGCCCACGAGAGGCAGCGAGCCGTCGGGTCCGTGCTGAGCCGGAACGGCCGTCACGCGCAGCACCCCGCCGTCGGGACGCGCCAGTTCGAGGGACTCCCAGGGGCGCAGGGCCCTTACGGGCGCGCCGATCCGCTCGTACGCCGATACCGTCGACAGCGTCACCGGGGCGCTCTGGAGATATCCGCGCCCGGAGGCGTCCAGGTTGTCCGGGTGCTGGTCGTGGGAGAGCAGGACGGCGTCGACCGGGCCGAGCTTGTCGGCCGTTAGCGCGGGCCCGGCCGTCTTCACCAGTCTCCGTGCGCCGACGGGGTACTCGCCGGGAGCGTCGAAGGTCGGATCGGTGAGGAGCCGCAGGCCGCCGACCGCGATGACGGCTGTGGGGCCGCCGACGTAGGTGATCTCCGTTGAGGTCATGCTCTGCTCAATCCGCGGAACCGGCGGCGCTATTCCCGGCCGCGGCGGCCCCCTTTCGCGAGCGGTGACCATGACGGCGCCGGACGCGCGAGACTGGACTCATGTGCCGCAGCATCAAGACGCTTCGTCCGCCCGCGATCCCCGAGGAAGCGACCGAGGAGGAGATCCGCGCCGCCGCTCTGCAGTACGTCCGCAAGGTCTCCGGGTTCCGTGCCCCGGCCGCCCACAACCGTGAGGTCTTCGACCGTGCCGTGGAGGCGGTCGCGGCCGCCACGGCCGAGTTGCTGGACGACCTGGAGGTACGCGGGGTGGCGGCCCAGCGCGCCGCCGGATAGCGCGCCCGCGGGCCGCACGGCCCGTGGCCCGCGGATTACGGGCTGCCGCCCGCAGGCCGTAGTCCGCACCCGTAGCCGGGGTCGGTACCCGCACGCCGCGCGCGGAGTCCGGGTCCGCGCCCGTACCCGTAGTCCGGGGTCGGTCCCAGTCGTCCGGCCGTACTGGCAGTCCGGGTCCGGGTCCGTATCCGCAGTCCGTGATCCGAGGCCCCTGGTCCGCGGCTCAGGCGCGGGTTCCCTGCTCCCGTACGGCGGGTCGGCGCACGAGGTAGGCCGCGCCCGCTCCCGCGGCGAACAGGGCCCCGAACGAGACACCCGTCGCGAGCCAGGTGGCACCCAGCCACTGGCCGCCGAAGTAGCCGAGGGCCACGCTGTAGCCGGCCCAGGCCAGCCCCGCGAGGACCGACCAGGGCAGGAACTCGCGGACCCGGCGGTGCGCGGCGCCCGCGCCGAGCGAGACGACCGAGCGGCCGGCGGGCGCGAAACGGGCGACGACGACGAGCACGCCGCGGGCTCCGCCGCCGCGCGCCAGGACCTCGCCGAGACGTTCCTGCGCGCTGGTCAGGCGGCGCGATCGGGCGATGGCGCGATCCAGGCGGTCGCCACCGCGCCAGGCGAGGCGATACGCGACCAGGTCGCCGAAGACCGACGCCGTGGCCGCGCAGAGGGTGAGCACCAGGATGTCGGGCACGGCGTGCGGAACGGCGCCGGTGGCGGTGGCGGAACCCGCGGCGGCCGTCGCCGCGGTGATGACCAGGACACCGCTCGGCAGGACCGGCAGAAACACATCAAGAACGATGGACACGGCGACCACCGCGTAGATCCATGGGCTGCCCGTCAGCGACCCCACACTCTCCAGCACCGAAACTCTCCCCCGACTCCCCGTAAGCACGACCGTGCCGCGACTCGCGGGGAGTGGCGGGGCGGCCTGTGACAGCCCTACAGCGTACGCCGAGGATGTGACAGATGATCCTCGGGGGTCGCATGTGTCGGTCACATCACGTTCACGCGCCCGCACGCTCAGGTACGCCGTCCGGCGTTCCGGCGTACGGCGCCGGTGTCCGCCATGGGTACGGATGCCGGCCCGGGTGAGCGGTTCCGTCGGCGAGTCGCGCGGCACCGGTGCTCCGCCCGCGGAGAAGGCCCCTATTTCGGCGTGATCGTGGACTCCTCCACCGTGGTCAGCCGGGCGCCTCTCGCTGTGCTGCCGGTGTCGCCGCCCCGTGCCTCTCGTGCCTGTTCGAGGCGCAGGGAGGCCGAACGGCCGTGCAGGGTAAGGGTCATCAGCTGATTGCCGAACCAAGGGCCGCCGGACTTGCGCCAGTCGACGGGTGGGCGCCCGCAACGACCGTGCCGGGCAAGGAGGTTGCCGAGCAGCCGGGCCGGACGGCTCCAGCCGAAGCGGAAGCCGAGCCGTACGGAGCGCGGGATGGAGTTGTGGACGGGGGAGCAGGTCAGCTGGAGGACCCGGGCGTCGGGCTGCCGGGCGGGGTCGGCCCAGACCGGCTCGGCGACGTAGGCGTGGTGCACGTCTCCCGACAGCACGCACACCGTCGCCGGCGCGTGCTCGCCCGAGCCGGCCTCGGCGATCAGCTCCGCCAGCTCCTCGAACGACTCCGGGAACGCCGCCCAGTGCTCCAGGTCGGCGGCCCGCCGCAGCCGCTCGCCGAACCGCGCCCAGCGCGCGCCCCGCTCACCCCGGCACAGTACGGCGTCCCACGTCTCCGCCTGGTGGATCAGCGGGGGCAGCAGCCAGGGCAGGGACGTGCCGATCAGGAGGTGGTCGCGGGAGTCCGGCGCGTCCAGTGCCTGCTCGCGCAGCCAGGCCGCCTCCCCGGTGTCGAGCATCGCTCGGTGCTTCTCGTCCAGGACACGGGCGGCGCGGGTGTCGAGCATCAGGACGCGGGTCCGGCCGAAGTCGCGGCGGTAGCTCCAGCGGACCGAGGCCGGGTCGGTGTCGGCCTGGGCGGCGAAGGCGCGCAGTACGTCCGTGCCGTCGGGGGTCTCGCGCACGGCCGCGTACAGCGGGTCCGCGGAGAGCTCGGTGGGGGTGAGGTTGCCGAGGTGCTGGTGGACCCAGTACGACATCAGGCCGCTCAGCACCCGCTCGCGCCACCACGGGGTCGCCCGGATCTCCGCGAGCCAGGCCTCGCTGGTGTTCCAATCATCGATGACGTCGTGGTCGTCGAAGATCATGCAGCTCGGCACGGTCGACAGCAGCCAGCGGATCTCGGGGTCGAGCCAGGATTCGTAGTAGAGGCGGGTGTACTCCTCGTAGTCCGCGACCTGATGGCCCGGGGGGTCCGCCAGACCCCTTCGTGCCGCGATCCACGCGCGGGTCGCCCTGGAGACCTCGTCCGCGTACACCTGGTCGCCCAACAGCAGGAGCACGTCCGGGCGTTCGGCGTCGGGAGCCGCGGCGATCCGGGCGGCGAGGGTGTCCAGGGCGTCGGGGCCGACCGGGTCCTTCTCGTCGGCGGGTGGCGCCGCCCAGCGGCAGGAACCGAAGGTGACGCGGACGGCGGCTCCGTCGCCCTCGGGGGTGCGGACGGCCGAGGGGGGAAAGGGCGAGTCGGGCAGCGGCCAGACGGTCGCCCCGTCCAGCAGGACCTCGTACGCGGTGACCGTGCCCGGCGTCAGTCCGCTCACCGGCACCAGCGCGTAGTGGTGGCCCGCGATCTGGAACGTACGGGCCCTTCCGCGGGCGCCGTCCGCGCAGCGCACCTCGGCGGTGCACGGACGGCTCGCCTCGACCCAGAAGGTCGCGGACGAGCCGTCGACGTACCTCAGCAGCGGTCCCAGGCGCAGTTCGGCCATGATGATCCCCCTCCTCCGTCGCCCCGTACGGTACGGAACGACGGAGGACGGTGGGGAGGTTCCGGAAACCGTGCGGAACACCGTGGGGGGAACGGTGTCCGGAACCCGGGCGACCGGCGGCCGCCGGTCCGTGACGCGGGTGGGTCAGCAGCCGCTCAGGACCGAGCTCAGCTTCGACTTCTCGGCGGAGTCGACCTTGAGGTTGTAGTAGTACTTCACCTGGACCCAGGCGCGGACGTAGGTGCAGGCGTACGACGTGAGTGAGGGCATCCACTCGGCCGGGTCCTTGTCGCCCTTGGACTGGTTCACGTTGTCCGTGACGGCGAGGAGCTGCGGGCGGGTCACGTCATTGGCGAAGGCCTGGCGCTGGGCCGTGGTCCAGGCGCTGGCGCCGGAGTCCCAGGCCTCGGCGAGCGGCACGAGGTGGTCGATGTCGACGTCGGAGGCGGCGGTCCAGGTGGCGCCGTCGTACACGGAGTACCAGCTGCCGCTGGTGGCCGCGCACGCGGAGTCGGTGACGACGTTCGAACCGTCGCGCTTGAGTATGTACTCACGGGTGTTGCAGGTGCCGCTGATCGTGATCCAGGTGGGGAACAGATCGCGGGCGTAGCCGGTGCGGTTCTCCGTCGCGACGGTGAGGGA
Organism: Streptomyces sp. NPDC002742; assembly: GCF_042888885.1. Lineage (NCBI taxonomy): Bacteria > Bacillati > Actinomycetota > Actinomycetes > Kitasatosporales > Streptomycetaceae > Streptomyces > Streptomyces sp. NPDC002742. The sequence continues at coordinate 18,987 of NZ_JBIAQF010000012.1, read as the reverse complement.
CGCGAGGTAGGTGCGGGCGGTGGCCGCGCTGACCGGGGTGGGGAGGGCGGCGGAGGCGTTCGGGCCGTTGAAAACACTGGCCATGGCTATGAGGCCCGTGATGGCTGCGAGTATGCTCAGCCGTCGACGCGCGTAGACCTTTGGCATGCGAACTCCCTTGGGGTGTGGGGGTGTTGGAGTGCGAGCGAACGAATGCTCGCGGCGCCGTATTGCCGGGAGGTAAGTACGTGGTTAGAAGTTAGTGACGCGTACATGACATGACAAGGTTTATGGCGGAACTTTCGGCACGGCGGGAATTCCCGGCCACGGGACTTTCGGCCCTGTGGGGCCGCATCGCGGGTCGCGTACTATGGACGGCGCAGAAGGGGAGTAGCTCTTCGCCGGACCGTCGACATACTGCTCAGCTCGTCTGAGCCGGCGCCCGGAGGCAGACCTCGTTCACGAGGCCGGCCAGCGAGACCTTCGGCAAGCAGTGCACTCGCCCGTGCCGGGCCCGTCCGGCGTGGGTCTGCCCGCGCCTCCCGGCGCGGGTGCGATGTGTGCTGCCGTGCCGAGGTGTCGCGCAGTCACAGCACGCGCAGTCGCAACACTCTCGGCGGGGCAGCCCGACCGATTGAGGAATTTTGATCAGCTTCAGCGTGATGGCGCTCGTCTTCGGTGTCGTCTTCCTTGCCGAACTGCCGGACAAGACGGCCCTCGCCGGCCTCGTCCTCGGCACGCGCTACCGCGCTTCGTACGTCTTCGCCGGTGTCGCCGCCGCGTTCGCCGTCCATGTGGCGCTCGCCGTCGCGGCGGGCAGTGTGCTGACGCTGCTGCCGCAGCAGATCGTGCACGCGGTCACCGGTGTGCTGTTCCTCGGCGGCGCCGCGGTGCTGCTGATGAAGAAGGACGAGGACGAGGAGGAGATCCGCAAGCCGGAGAACCAGACCTTCTGGAAGGTCTCCGGGGCGGGCTTCATGCTCATCCTCGTCGCCGAGTTCGGCGACCTCACGCAGATCATGACGGCGAACCTCGCCGCGCGGTACGACGACCCGCTGTCCGTGGGGCTCGGTGCGGTGCTGGCGCTGTGGGCTGTCGCGGGGCTCGGGATCGTGGGCGGCAAGGCCCTGATGAAGCGGGTGCCGTTGACGCTGATCACCAAGGTGGCGGCGATGCTGATGCTGGGGCTGGGGATCTGGAGCCTGTACGAGGCTGTGGCGGGCTGAGTCCTGTCCGGGCGGGCACTCGCCTTGGTGGGGCGCTCTTCGAGGGGCGCCCTTCACGGGGCCCTTCACGGGGCTCGTCACGGTGCTCCGTGTGGTGCCGGGGTGTCCCTCTGCGGGTGCCTCTGCGGGTGCCTCGGGGCTCGGTGTCCGCGGGTGTGTGGGGTCGGAGGCGGCTGCCTCCCGCGGGTGGATGCCGTGGGAGATGTCGGTGTCCGGGGAGTGTCTCGGAAGCGTCTCGATGGCGTCCTGGGGGTTGCGCTCGGCAGCTGTCTGAATAAAGGGCAGGTCAGAGGCGGTGGCGCCGGAGGCGCTTGTTTTGTATCGTGTAGGAACAAAGTGGTTCCCGTCCGCACATCCCTGACCGGCGGGCGGGGCCGCCTTGTTTCCTGGGGGTGTGTTGACCCCCCATATCTTCGCTTTGGAGCATGCCGATGACGACGGCCACCACCGTTCTGACCGCCCGCGCCCTCCTGCTCGACATGGACGGCACCCTCGTCAACTCGGACGTCGTCGTCGAGCGCTGCTGGCGCGGCTGGGCCGATCGGCACGGGCTGGACGGGGACGAGGTCATGAAGGTCGTCCACGGCAGGCAGGGTTACGCCTCGATGGCGTTGCTGCTGCCGGACAGGCCCATGGAGCAGAATCACGCGGACAACGAGCGGATGCTGGCCGAGGAGACCGCCGACATGGACGGTGTCGTCGCGATCCCGGGAGCGCCGGAGTTCCTCGCCTCCCTCGCCGGAGTGCCGCACGCGCTCGTCACCTCGGCGGACGTGGCGCTGTCCGGCGCGCGGATGGCCGCCGCCGGGCTCGGACTTCCCGATGTACGTGTCACGGCCGAGTCCGTCGGCGCCAGCAAGCCCGATCCCGAGGGTTTCCTGAAGGGCGCGGCCGAGCTGGGGATCGCGCCCGAGGACTGTGTCGTCTTCGAGGACTCCGGAGCGGGGATCGCCGCGGGGCGGGCCGCCGGAATGCGGGTCGTGGGGATCGGATCCCGGGCGCCGTTCCACAGGCCTGACGTGGCCGTACGTGATCTGACCGAGGTCCGGGTCGAGGTTGTCGCGGACGGGACCGTTCGCCTTCACATCGGCTGAAGCGCGGAACGGATCACTCCGGGGAGAGTGAGGGGAGTGGGGCCGGGCACAGGATTTCGCCCCCTCCGCCCCTGCCCTGCCCTTTCCGTACCCGGGGCTCCGCCCCGGACCCCGCTCCTCGAACGCCGGAGGGGCTGAACCTTCCCGGCCGGGGCTGAAATGGTCGGCCACCACGACGCACCCGCAGTCGGGTACGCGCGGGAGGGGCCGTGCCGGTACATCGGATGCCCGTCGCTCACGTCCGGATCGAGCAGCGGCTCCTTCTCGGACCCACGTCTGATCCAACGGCGACGGGCGGATGTACCGGCACGGCCCCGACCCACCCACCGGACCCGAACCCGCGAACGCCAGAGGCGAACTACGGCTCGGACGTCTCCGCCTCCAGGCTCGCCCGTGTCGCCGGCCCGTACACGCCGGGGTCGTCCCCCGTGATGCCCCGTGCCCACTGGTACCAGCGCACGGCGTCCTCGAGGTGACGGTCGAACTGGCCGTCGGCCTTCCGCATGTACATCCTGAGCTGGCTCATCCGCAGCTGGAGCTCGGTCACCCCGGCCCCGCTGTCGCCACGCCGCAGGGTGGGCCCGGCCGCCACGTTCGCACCGCCGCCGCCCGTGGAGGCCGCGGATCCCGGCGCGGTCGCCGTCTGGCTCGGCCGCGCGGACGTCGCCGACGCCGTGGCCGACGAGGACGGTGTCGCCGACGTGTCCGACGTGTCCGACGCGGACGCCGACGGCGACGGGCTCGCGCTCGCCGAGGCGGACGGGGACGACGACGCCGTGGCCGTCGAGGACGCGCTCGCCGACGGCACCGCGGAAGCCGTGTCGGACAGGACGTCCGGCGCGGTCGTCCGGACGCCCTTCGGCTGGGCCTCGTCCCGCGAGGGCGGGTCGGAGGAGAGCAGTCCGCTCACGACCCCCGCCGCGGCCACCACGGTCACCACGACTCCGGTGACGGCGAGGACCCCGGTACGTCGGCGACGCCTGGGCCGGCCGGTGGCCGAGACCTCCTGGCCGGGCTTCGAGCCGCGCGAGCCGCCGTGGGAAAGGCGGACGTCGGTGGCGCGCACGTCCGAGGGGAGCACCTTCAGCTGCATGGTGGCATCGGTCGGCATCGCCGCCGACGGCGTGGTGACCTCCGGCGGCAGCGGAGCCGATCGCGGGGCCGCGTCCGCAGGCACGAGGGCCGGTCGCATGGTCGCGTCCGCCGGGATCGCGGCCAGCTGCATGGTGGAAGCGGTCGCGTCCTCGCCGTTCGCGGGCGGCATCGGTACTCCGCCGACCGGCGGAGTGCCGTACACGGAGCCCGTCGGCTCGACGCCGTCGGCGGGCATGTCGCCGTGGAACCGAGGGTCGGTGCCGTGCACCTGCATGGCGTGGGCTTCCCCGGAGCCCCCCATGGTCCCGGCGCCGCCGACGGGCATGCCGCCGCTCTCGGGTGCTCCGTGAGAGCCCACGTGCGCCGAGGCGCCCTCCGGCGCCCAGACACCCGTCTCGGCCGGGGCCCAGGCACCCGTTTCAGCCGCCGCCCAGGCACCCGCTTCGGCGGCCGCCCACGGCTCTCCGGCGGTCGGGGCGGCATGCCAGGGCCCCGGGGCCGTTCCGGTCAGGCCGCCAGGGCCACCGGTGCCCTCGGCCGGTCCCCGGTCTCCTCCGGTGTGCCCGGAGTTCTCCGTACCCAGTTCTACGTAAGGCCGTATGCGCAGCGGGTTGAAGTCCTCCGCTGCGGCCTGCGCCGCGCGCTTGTCGCGCAGCGCGTCGGACGCCGTGCGGGCACAGCCGCAGAACGGTGTGCCGTCCTGCGCCCGGTGTGCGGCGCACTCGGGGCAGACATGCCCGGTCGGTTCAGTCACGAGTGGGTCCCTCCCCCCTGAAAGCTCCAGTGATTATGCGGAGGACCTTCATACAACCTTCAAGCAGCCCCCCTGAACCGGGGGCTTCCGCTCGGTTCGACAGGCCATAACCGGACACACCGCTCAGGATGGAGGATGACCGGGACCCTCGGGGCTCAGGGAGGCCGCATGACCGGGGACGCGCACGGTTCGGACACGCCGACCGGCCGGGGGCCGGAGGAGGGGGACGCGCCGGCCGGCAGCGGCACGCACGGCCCGCCCGAACTGCACGACTCGGTCGAGGTGAGCGAGTCGGCGGTGCGCCGCCGCACCGCGGCCGCCACCGACGCCCGGGACACCGTCCACGGCAGCGTCTTCGTCTCCATCGGCGCGCTGCTGCTCGGCATGCTGCTCGCCGCGCTGGACCAGACGATCGTGTCGACCGCGCTGCCGACCATCGTCAGCGACCTCGGCGGTCTGGAGCATCTGTCCTGGGTGGTGACGGCGTACCTGCTCGCGTCGACGGCGGCGACCCCGCTGTGGGGCAAGCTCGGTGACCAGTACGGCCGCAAGAAGCTGTTCCAGACGGCGATCGTGATCTTCCTGATCGGATCGGCGCTGTGCGGCGCGTCGCAGAACATGGGCGAGCTGATCGGCTTCCGGGCGTTGCAGGGCCTCGGCGGCGGCGGCCTGATGGTGCTGTCGATGGCGATCGTCGGCGACCTCGTACCGCCGCGCGAACGGGGCAAGTACCAGGGGCTGTTCGGCGCGGTGTTCGGCGCGACAAGTGTGCTCGGGCCGCTGCTCGGCGGTCTGTTCACGGAACATCTCAGCTGGCGCTGGGTGTTCTACGTCAACCTCCCCGTCGGCGTCGTCGCGCTCGCGGTGATCGCGGCGGTCCTGCACATCCCGAAGAAGTCGGCCCGGCACGTCATCGACTATTTCGGTACGTTCCTGATCGCCGCGGTCGCCACCTGCCTGGTCCTGGTGGCCTCGCTGGGCGGCACCACCTGGGACTGGGGCTCGCCGCAGATCATCGGCCTCGTGATCCTCGGCGTGGTCCTCGGTGCCGCGTTCGTCGTGGTGGAGCGGCGCGCGGCCGAACCCGTCCTGCCGCTCAAGCTCTTCCGTGTCCACACCTTCACGCTGTCCGCGATCATCAGCTTCATCGTCGGCTTCGCGATGTTCGGCGCGATGACCTATCTGCCGACGTTCCTCCAGGTCGTGCAGGGCGTGTCCCCCACGATGTCCGGTGTGCACATGCTGCCGATGGTGTTCGGCCTGCTGCTGTCGTCCACGGCCTCCGGGCAGATCGTCAGCCGGACCGGCCGCTGGAAGGTGTTCCCGGTCGCGGGCACCGGGATCACCGCCATCGGTCTGCTCCTGCTGCACCAGTTGGACGAGAACAGCAGCACGTGGGAGATGAGCGCGTACTTCTTCGTCTTCGGCCTGGGCCTCGGCCTGGTCATGCAGGTCCTGGTCCTGATCGTGCAGAACGCGGTGTCGTACGAGGATCTGGGCGTCGCGACCTCCGGGGCGACCTTCTTCCGGTCCATCGGCGCCTCGTTCGGCGTCGCGATCTTCGGAACGGTGTTCGCGAGCCGCCTCGGCGACAACCTGACGAAGGCGCTGAGCGGGCAGCGACTGCCCCCCGGCATCACCACGGACTCCCTGAAGGCCGACCCGAAGGGGATCGGCCAGCTGCCGGCCGATCTCCAGCCGGCCGTCCTGCACGCCTTCGCGACCTCGATCACGGATGTCTTCCTGTACGCCGCCCCGGTCGCCCTGCTCGGTTTCGTGCTGGCCTGGTTCCTGCGCGAGGACAAGCTGCGCGGCTCCGTCACGGCACCCGACGTGACGGAGACACTCGCCAGCAATCCGGTCGAGCGGTCGTCGTACGACGAGGTGTGCCGGGCGCTGTCCGTGCTCGGCACCCGGGAGGGCCGCCGCGAGATCTACGAGAAGATCACCGCGCGCGCCGGTTACGACCTCCTGCCCGCGGCGAGCTGGCTGCTGCTGCGGATCAAGAAGTACGGGTGGGCGGAGCCCGCGCTCCTGGCCGAGCACCATGCCGTCCCCCTGAACGTCGTCCTGGCCGCCGCCCGCCAGCTCGAGGAACGCCGGCTCGCCCGCCGCGAGGGCCTGGACCTGGTCCTGACCGACGAGGGCCGCGCGGCCGCCGGGAACCTGTCCAGGGCCCGCGAGCAGTCCTTCTCCGACCTCCTCGGCGACTGGTGGACACCGGACCGCCCGACGGACCTCACCCAGCTGGTCGAGGAGCTGAACGAAGAGATGTGCGGCTCCGACGCGGAACGGCCCCACGAGCGCACGCTGCTCGGCCGGCCGGAGGGAGAAATGGGCTGAGCGTCAGCCGGTCAGGTCCTTCCGGAACCAGTGCTCGGCGTAGACGTCGTCGTTGTGCGCCGCGCTCTCCGCGTAGCCGTGCCGGGCGTACAGGGCCCGTGCCTCGACGAGGTCGCCGCGGGTGTCGAGGACCAGCTGCCGGGCGCCCAGGCCGCGGGCCGCCGCCTCGGCCGCCGCCAGCAGGAGGGGCGCGCCGCCCTTGCCGCGCAGGTCCTCGCGGACGAAGACGCGGCTCAGTTCGCCCGTCGTGGCGTCGAGCATGCGCACCCCCGTGGTGCCGCCGGGCTCACCGTCGTGGCGCGCGACGAGCAGCACACCCGTCGGCGGTGCGAACTCGGCGCCCGTCACCGCGGCGACCTCCCGCTCCAGCTCGCCGGGATCCGTCGTGCGCCCTTCGTGCAGCAGGTACCACCGGTCGCTGACCTCCGTGTAGTACGCCCGCCAAAGCGCGGCGGCGACAGGGGAGTCGAAGGGTTCGGGGGCCACGCTCCAGGAAGCGGGCGCGCCGGAAGGCGATCGGGTCATGCCGGTCATTGTCGTCAGGTGCAGCCCTCGGCTCGCAACCGGATAACGGCGTCGGACCGGGTGATCGGCTTCGAGGGCGCGGTGGTTCGCGGCGGGGCGGGGTCGTTTGAGGAGCGGGTTCCGGGCAACCCGGTTGAGGAACCGGCCCGTTGGGTCGAGAACCCCGGAAGGCACCCATGTCCACAGGCGTGATCATCGCTGTGATCGTGATCGTGGCGGCCGTTGCCGTTGTCGCGGCCGCCCTGACCCTCCTCGCCCGAAGGCCGCCGGGCGGGCGCACCCTGCGGCGGCGCTTCGGACCGGAGTACGACCGGACCGTCGCCCGGCACGACGGCGACACCCAGGCGGCCGAACGCGACCTCAACGAGCGCGTGAAGCGGCACGGCGCGCTGCGCGAGCGGCCCCTCGAACCCGCGGCCCGGGAGCGGTACGCGGCCGGCTGGACGGCCGCCCAGGAACGCTTCGTCGATTCGCCCCAGGAGGCGGTGGCCGAGGCCGACCGGCTGCTCGGCGAGCTGGCCGGAGCACGCGGGTTCCCCGAAGGGGACCGTTACGAGGAGCAGGTCTCCGCCCTCTCCGTTCACCACGGACACCACGTCCACGGTTACCGGCGCGTGCACCGTGCCGCGCTGGCCCGCACCGGCGGGGGCCACAACGGCGGTGCCGACACCGAGCAGATGCGCGAGGCCATGCTGGAGGCCCGTGACCTCTTCGACGACCTGCTGACCCCGACCCGCCAGGACACCTCCCCCGGCCGGGTGCGCGACACGGACGACGCCGGCGAGGCGACGGCCGCCCGCCCGGAGCGCACCAAGCGGTTCGGCATGGCCAAGGACGCCCGACGCGCCGAGCCCGCGCGGACGGCGGAGAGCGCCGGGAGCACGGAGCGCGACGAGAGCACCGAGAGCACCGACAGCACCGAGACATCCACCCCCGACACTCGCTCCCCCCTGCCCTGGTCATTCACCAGGCGTCAGGTGAAGGGGAGTTGAAGAAGGTGAGCGCCATGAAGCCGGACCAGGACCCTGAGCGGACCCCGTCTCGTGAGGCGGCTGTGGTGAAGGGCCGTGTGACCCCGGTACCCGCCGAGCGTTCCCCGGACGACCGGGAGAGCGGGAACCGCAAGGAGACCGAGGAAATGTCGCGCCGCGAGGCTCTGAAGGGCCAGGTGGATCCCGCGTCCGCCGAGGCCGCCCCGGGCGAGCCGGGCAGGAACGGCGACCGGGCCGGGAACGGCGACCGGGCCGGGAACGGCGACGGCGCGGTGGCCCGGCCGACGGGGGCCGGCACAACGGCTCGCGAGACGACGGGTGTTGACGTCGACGAGCGGGAGGCCCGGCGCGGCGACCGTACGGGGCGTACGGGCGACGGCGTCGCACCCCGCGTGTCCGACGGCCCCGGGCCGCGTCCCGGGACGCCGCCCGTGCCGGTTCACACCGGAGGAGCGCCCGCCAGGGGAGACCGGACGGACGGCACGAGCCGTACAGGTACAGGTACAGGTACAGGTACGGATACAGGTACAGGTACGGATACAGGTACAGGTGCAGGTACAGGTATAGGTACGGAAGATCGTGCCGGGCGGGACGAGCGGCTGCTGCCGTTGGACGCGTACGACAAGTTCTCGCTGCGGATGCGGCACGCGGTCGGCGGGTTCGTGGACGGGCCGCAGGCCTCCGTCGAGGAGGCCGACCAGGTGCTGGAAGAGCTCGCGGGCCGGTTCACGGAAGCCGTGACCCGGCGGCGCCGCGCCCTGCGCACGTCCTGGCAGTCCGGCGGCGAGGACAAGTCGACGGGCTCCGACACGGAGCGGCTCCGGCTGGCCCTGCGGGACTACCGCGAGATGACCGAGCGGCTCCTGCGGCTCTGAGCCCGCTCGGACACCTCTCGCACGAGGTGAGGTGAGGCCGCGTCCCGGACCATGCCCCGGGACGCGGCCTCACGCCATGCGTGCGGCCTCACGTCATTCCAGCGGCCGCACGGGTTCGTCGTGGGCTTCGCGCCGTGCTCCGCACGGGTCGTCGAGTCCGTGCGCGGCCGCGCGGCTCACGGTGCCGCGGGTTCTCGCAGGGACTCCCTCCCGTGTCCCCGTGGGACACCGAGGCCTCACGCGGCTCCGGCACCTCCCCGCCCTTCGGCCCGCCCTTCGGGGTGCCCGCCGTCGGGGGCCGGGCGCTCGCGGGCCGCGCGCCACTCCCGCACGATCTTCTCCACGTCGTACGGTTTGAGCCCGAGGGGAGGCCCCGGTGGTGGCTTGAACATGACCTCGCGGATCTTGGCGTTGATGTCCTCGACGATGCGCCGCACCGTACGCTCCGACGGGGCCGCGGAGACCGCCACGAGGGCGTCTTCCGCCTCCTTGCGCAGGGCCAGGGTGGGCGGCAGGACCGACAGTCCCTCACGGGCCATCTTGCGCTTGATCCACCAGAGTTCGTCGTACGGGGTGTCGGTGATCTCCGGCAGCGGTTTGCCCGCGCCCGGGAGTTCCGTGAACTCGCCGCGGGCCTCCGCGTCGCGGATCTGTTTGTCGACCCAGGACTCGAAGCTGACACCGGGTGGCTTGCGCTCGGTCATGAGTCCATTGTGCCGGAGGTCACACGGCGAGGGGAAAGGTCGAATTATCATGCGGCGGCGACGGGGCAACCACGTTCCGCGCCAGGACAATTGGACCAGCACCTCACGAAGGAGCGCGCGTGCTCGAACTCACCATGGCCTCGGTGTCCGGAGCGGACGCCGGTGCGACGGCCGGGATGCAGATGGCCGACGCGCCGAGCGACCCCGGAGCCATGCTGCGGGTGGGCAGGGACCGGGCCGAGTGCCGTCTCGCGACCCCCGACGACTGGCTGTTCGTGTCCCGGGTCCACCTGGAGTTCCTGTGCGGCCCGGACGGCTCCTGGCAGGTCACCTGGCTCCGGGGTTCCCACGCGGAGCCGTCCTCAGAGGTCGCGCTGATCCTGACGGGGCTGCCGTCCCAGCCGCTTCCGTACGGCGGGACGGCCAGACTCCCGGCGGGCGGCTCCGGCGAACTCGTCATCCAGGACCGCACCGGCCCCCGCAGCGTGAACGTGGGCTTCTACCACGAGGCCTGACCGCCGGGCCGGGGACACGTGAGGCGGCGCGGGGGCGGCACCGGGTGACTGCTCAGGCCTGTACGCGGGCCAGCGCGAACCCGTCGTACCCCTTGCTGCCCACCGTCTGCACCGCCGTGCCGTTCAGCTTCGGGTGGGAGGCGATCAGTTCGAGAGCGGCCCGGGTGCCCCGCACACTCGGGTCGGTGCTCGCCCCGTCGGTGACCGCTCCGCCGCGGACGACGTTGTCGAGGACGATCACGCTGCCGGGCCGGGTGAGCCGGACCGCCCACTCGATGTAGTGGGGGTTGTTCACCTTGTCCGCGTCGACGAAGACGAAGTCGAACGGCTCCGGGTTCTCGTCCGCCAGCTTCGGCAGGGACTCCAGCGCGGGGCCCACCCGAACCTCGGCGATCCGGTCGAGGCCGGCCCGCGTGAGGTTGGCGCGCGCGACCTCGGCGTGCCGCGGGTCGTACTCCAGCGTGATCAATTGTCCGTCGGCGGGCAGGGCGCGGCCCAGCCAGATCGTGCTGTAGCCGCCGAGCGTGCCGATCTCCAGGATGCGGCGGGCGCCCTGGATCTCGGCGAGCAGCTGGAGCAGTTTGCCCTGGTTCGGCGCGACGTTGATGGCCGGCAGTCCGGCCGCGGCGCTGTCGCGCAGCGCGGCGGTCAGGATCTCGTCGGCGGGAGCCAGGAGGGTGGTGAAGTGGTCGTCGACGTCGTTCCAGAGCTGCGACTCGCTCATACACCGGGCCTTTCATATGCCTAGTTAGATGCGCTAAGGACTTCCGGGGACGAACCTAGCCGCCGGTGCCCGCGCGGGCCAGCGGGATTCCGGCCCCGCGGGTCCCCGGCGCGTCCGGTCCGGTCCGGTCCGGTTCCGGGGCGGGGCACCGGCGGCCGCCGGGAGCGGTGTGTCCTCAGCGGTGTGCGGGCGGCGACGAGGGAGAGGCGCCGGCGGCGCGGGGTTCCAGCGCGGGTGCGGAACCCGGCAGCGGCCGGCCCGCCGACTCCGTCATGAACCAGACGGCCACGCCGCCGACGACGGCCGCGGCCATCATGTAGTACGCGGGCATCATCAGGTTCCCGGTCGCTCCCACGAGGGCGGTGACGACCAGCGGGGTCGTGCCGCCGAAGAGCGAGACGGAGACGTTGAAGCCGATCGAGAGCGAGCCGTAGCGGACCCGTGTCGGGAAGAGGGCCGGGAGCGCGGCGGGCATCGCGGCGGTGAAGCAGACCAGCAGCAGGCCGAGGGCGCCCATGCCGAGCGCGACGGCGAGCAGGCTGCCCTGGCGGATCAGCAGCAGTGCCGGGACGGACAGGGCGAGGAAGCCCGCGCAGCCCGCCGCGATCACCGGGCGGCGGCCGATCCGGTCGGTCAGGGCGCCCGCGAAGGGCTGCACGACCATCATCAGCGCCATCACGCCGAGGACCACGAGCAGCCCGTGCGTCTCGTCGTGCTTGAGTTCGCTGGTCAGGTAGCTCGGCATGTAGGAGAGCAGCATGTAGTCGGTGACGTTGAAGACCAGGACCAGGCCCATGCACAGGAGCAGGGTGCGCCACTGGCCGGTGATCATCTCGCGCAGCGGCACCTTGGGGCGGCCGGCCTCGGACTTCTCGATCTCCGCGGCGAACGCCGGGGTCTCCTCCAGGCGCATCCGCAGATAGAGGCCGATGATGCCCATCGGGCCCGCGATCAGGAACGGGAGGCGCCAGCCCCAGGACAGCAGGTCGTCGGTGGACAGCAGCGCGGTCATGAGGGTCACCAGGCCCGCGCCGCCGATGTATCCGGCCAGCGTGCCGAACTCCAGCCAGCTGCCGAAGAATCCGCGCCTCCTGTCGGGCGCGTACTCGGCGATGAAGGTCGAGGCGCCCGCGTACTCGCCGCCGGTGGAGAAGCCCTGCACCAGACGGGCCGCGAGCAGGAGGATCGGGGCGCCGACGCCGATGGAGGCGTACGACGGGATCAGACCGATCGCGAAAGTGCCCGCCGCCATCATGATCATGGTGATCGCGAGGACCTTCTGGCGGCCGATCCGGTCGCCGAGCGGGCCAAAAACCATGCCGCCGAGCGGGCGTACGAGGAAGGCCGCGGCGAAGGCGCCGAAGGCCGAGAGCAACTGGGCGGTCGGGTTGCCGGAGGGGAAGAAGACCTTGCCCAGGGTCACGGCGATGTAGCTGTAGACACCGAAGTCGAACCATTCCATCGCGTTGCCGAGCGCCGCCGCCTTCACGGCGCGCTTGACCAGCGCGGGGTCGGTGACGGTGGCCTCCGTGGAGGCGGGGCGCACGGGGGCCGGGACGCGTGCTGCGGGGGCTGTCGGGATCGCGGTCGGCAAGGGCCTTCCTTTCGCCGGGGGCAGGGACGGGTCCGCCCTCGGGCGGCCGGCGGCTCGCCCGGGGCTGGACCGGCGGCTCGCCCGGAGGCGTTCCGGCGGCTCGCCCGGGGCGGACCGAAGAAGCGACCTTAGGACTGTTCGTCCACGTCACGTGCGGTGCGCGACCCGCGGCTCAGCGCGCATAAAGGCGGCATACGCAGGCGCGACGAGGCTGCCGGGACGGTCCTTCCGGAGGGGGATTTGTGATCCATGTCGCGAGGCCGAGGGGGAACCGGCCCCTTCGCGGACTATCGTCAACCGGGCAAAAGGGAGAAAGGTGTCTGGTGGGGCGAGGGTCTCCGCGTATGTCGACGAGGGCGGTCGCGCCTCATAGGGTCCTGATATGGACTGATATATGGGATGTGTGAGGCACTCGGGAATCAACGGGGCGGGAGGGCCGACAGGGCGTGGCGAACGTGGAGCGCGGCGGACGAGCGGGCAATGCCTTCCCGGGGGCGGCGGAGACGGCCCGGGCACGGCTGCGCGCGCTCCGCGTCGGGCTCTGGGCGATCGCCGCGACCCTTGCCGTACGACAGGTCGCCGTCGTTCTCGGCACACCCAAGGCGGACCGGCTGACGGATCTGGAGACCTGGGCAGGCCCGGGCGGCGTACTGCATGTGACCGGCTCGCTGTACGACTCGACACGGTTCACCGGCACCCCGTTCGGCGGACTCGTCCTCAAACCCCTCACCCGGGCGGCCGAACAGGCCCTCGGCTGGGGCTGGACCTTCGGCACCCTGCTGCTGGTCGTCGCGCTCGGCCTGATCGCCGCCCGCGCTCTGCCCCACCCCGTGGGCCGGCGTACGGCGCTGCTCGCCGCGCCCGTCGCCGTCAGCCTGCTGATGCTGTCGCTCCCCGTGCGCAACGCCCTCTATCTCGGCCAGACCAGCATCATCCCGGTGCTGCTCGTCCTGCTGGGCTGCTTCGCCGTCCGCGGGGAGCGCGCCTGCGGGGTCCTCATCGGGCTCGCGGCGGCCCTCCAGCCGACCCTGCTGCTCTTCACGCCGCTGCTCTGGTTCACCGGGCGCCGCCGCGCCGCCGCCTCCACGGGCGCCACCTTCGCCGCCCTCACGGTGCTCGCCTGGGCCGTGATGCCGCACGACTCGAACACCTACTGGGTGCACCACCTGGCGGGCGTCGGCCTCGGCAAGGACGCCGACGACGTCGCCAACCAGTCCCTGCACGGCGCGCTGCTGCGGTTCGGTCTCACCGGACCGCCGGAGATCACCCTCTTCCTGGCGCTCGGCGCGGCCGTCGCCGTCGTCGGACTCCGTCGCGCGGTGCGCCGCGCGCGCGACGGGCAGCTGCTGCTCGCCGTGGCGATGACCGGCTGCGTCGCCGTCGCCGTCTCGCCCACCACCTGGCAGCACCAGCTGCTGTGGGTGCTGCTCGCGCTCGTCGGCAGGGTCGGGCGAAAGGCCTCGGACCGCTACGTATGGCCCGTCGCCGTCGTCCTCGTCATGACGCTGCCCGCCAGGATGATGCTGCCGGACAAACCGGTGCTCGAACCGCTGCGCGACAACGTGGTGCTGATCGCCGCGCTGGCCGCCGCCACCGTCGTACCGTTCCTCTCCCGCACCTCGGAGTTCTACCGGGCCCCGATCCCCACCGACCACGCCGCGCCCGTCCTCACCCGGTGGAATCGGGTGCCGCTCCTCCCGTTCCTCGGCCGGGTCCTCACCCGCCCGAACCTGCTGCTCGAACTGCTCCTCATCCGCGTCGGCTACTCCGCCTACTCCTCCGTACGGCTCGCCGTGACGGGCGGCTCCAACGCGGACGGCCGGGCCACCGCCGAGCGCCACGGCGACCAGATCCTCGCCGTCGAGCGGTTCCTGCGCCTCGACGTCGAGCACGGGGTCAACCACGCGGTGGTGCAGGTCCCCCTCCTGCGGGACTTCTTCGACTTCTACTACGAGTCGTTCCACTTCGGCGCCCCGCTCACGGTCCTCGCCGTGCTCTACGTCCGCCGTCCCGCCGACTACCGTTGGGCCCGCTCCGCCCTCGGCTTCGCCACCCTGCTCGCCCTCGTCGGCTTCTGGATCTACCCGCTCGCCCCGCCACGCCTGCTGCCGGGCCTCGGCGTCATCGACACCGTGCACGGCGTGCAGGACTTCTCCAAGCCGGACTACGGCACCCTGACCGCCCTGACCAACCAGTACGCGGCGATGCCCTCGCTGCACTTCGGCTGGTCCCTGTGGTGCGGGGCCGTCATCGTGATGCTGGCGCCCAGGTGGTGGATGAAGGCGCTGGGGCTGCTGCACCCGCTGTTCACGGTCTCCGCGATCGTGGCGACCGGCAACCACTGGGTCCTGGACGCCGTCGGTGGCGCGGCCGTGGTCGCCGCGGGATTCGGCCTGACCCATCTCCTCCAGGGCCCGCGGCCCCGCACGCTGATGGGACCGGCCGAGGCCGGCTCGGTGGAGCCGGTCCCGGCGACGGGCCGTACCCGGAGCTGATCCGGTACGCCCCCGGCATGGGTGGGTGCGGGGTGCGGGGTGCGAGGTGGGCGAGGGTTGTGCGTGTGCGTGTGCGTGTGCGCGGTCTCGGGGGAGGCAGGGGCGGGCGCGGGGGATGGGCCCCTGCCCCCCTCGGGACGGGCCGACGGTGCCGGGAGGCCGTCGGCCCGAGCGTGCGGCGCCCGCTGCACGTGACCGACCTGGAGTTCCTTCACACGTGACTGACCTGGAGTTCCTTGACACCGTTCAGCCAGGCGGAGCGGAGGCGGCGCGGGTCGCCGACGAGCCGCAGGCTCGGCATCGCGTCGGCGATCGCGTTGAAGATCAGGTCGATCTCCAGCGTGGCCAGGGACTTGCCGAGGCAGAAGTGCGGACCCCCGCCGCCGAACCCGAGATGGGGGTTGGGGTCACGGGTGATGTCGAAGACCTCGGGGCTCTCGAACACCTCGGGGTCGTTGTTGGCGGAGGAGTAGAAGATGCCGACGCGGTCGCCCTTCCTGATCCGCTGCCCGCCCAGTCCGGTGTCCTGGGTCGCGGTGCGCTGGAAGGCGACGACCGGGGTCGCCCAGCGGACGATCTCCTCGGCGGTGGTCTTCGGCCGCTCCCGCTTGTAGAGGTCCCACTGGTCGGGGTGGGTGAGCAGGGCGTGCATCCCGTGGGTGATGGCGTTGCGGGTCGTCTCGTTGCCGGCGACCGCCAACAGCAGGACGAAGAAACCGAATTCGTCGGAGGCGAGGTTTCCCTCGTCCTCGGCGGCCACCAGCGTGCTCACGATGTCCTTGGCGGGGCACTGCTTGCGGTCCGCCGCCATGTTCATCGCGTACGAGATGAGTTCGGTGGCCGACTCGGCGCCGATCTCCTCGGTGATCGCGTACTCCGGATCGTCGTACGCCACCATCTTGTTGGACCAGTCGAAGATCTTGACGCGGTCCTCCTGCGGGACGCCGATGAGCTCGGCTATCGCCTGCAGCGGCAGTTCGCAGGCGACCTGGGTGACGAAGTCGAAGGCACCGTCGGGGCCGGCCCCCGCGAGCGCGTTCGCGACGATGGAGCCGGCCCGGGCGCGCAGCGCGTCCTCCAGCGAGCGGATGGCGCGCGGGGTGAAACCGCGCTGCACGATCTGGCGGACCCGGGTGTGCTCGGGCGGGTCCATGTTGAGCATGATGAGCCGCTGGACCTCGATCTGCTCGCGCTGGATGTGCTCGTTGAAGCGGATGACGGCGGTGTTGAGGAACGAGGAGAACAGTTCGGGGTGCGTCGAGACGTACTTGACGTCCGCGTGCCGCGTGACCGCCCAGTAGCCGTCGTCCTCGAAGCCCGCGACACCGGGCTGTTGCGCGATCCAGTGGACGGGTTCGGCCCGGCGCAGCTCGGCGAACTCCGGGAGGGGCACGCGGTGGTGCAGTACGTCGGGGTCGGTGAAATCGAACCCGTCGGGCAGCGCTGGACAGGGCATCGGCAACTCCAGGTCTCGCGCCTACGGTGGTGCCTGCGGTGGTGACGGCCGTCCCCGCGGATGGTTCTGACGGTCCATCAGGAACAGGGAATCGCCGTGAAGGTAGTAACGGGTTCTACAAGAGGCAAGGGGTGTGAGCCCCCCAATTGCGTGCGGGATTCGTGCAGATCACGACTTCGGGAGCTGCAGGACCCTTGCGGCGCGGGGGGTTCGCTCAGCAAACTGCACGCAGAACTGGTACGCGTTCTAGTTCTGCGCGGTGGGTGGGCCGGGACGCCCCGCGCTGCGCGGGTCAGCAGGGCCTGGCCGCCGGGCAGGCCTGAGGAGAGGACGAGCCCCCATGGCCGCGGAACCCGTGATCGTCGAAGCCGTACGGACCCCCATCGGCAAGCGCGCCGGCGCGCTCGCCAATCTGCATCCCGCCTATCTCCTGGGCGAGACCTACCGTGAACTCCTCGGCCGGACCGGCATCCACGCCGACTGCGTCGAGCAGATCGTCGGCGGCACGGTGACGCACGCCGGCGAGCAGTCCATGAACCCCGCGCGTACGGCATGGCTGACGATGGGACTGCCCTACGAGACGGCGGCGACGACGGTCGACTGCCAGTGCGGATCCTCGCAGCAGGCCTCCCACATGGTCGCCAACATGATCGCGGCGGGTGTCATCGACGTCGGGATCAGCTGCGGCATCGAGGCGATGTCGCGGGTGCCGCTGGGTTCGGGATCCAAGCACGGTCCGGGCAAGCCGTTCCCCGACGAGTGGAACGTCGATCTGCCGAACCAGTTCGAGGCCGCCGAACGCATCGCGCGCCACCGCGGTCTGACCCGCGAGAACGTCGACTCCCTCGGGCTCATCTCGCAGGAGCGGGCCGCCATCGCCTGGGCCGAGGAGCGGTTCAAGCGTGAGACGTTCGCCGTGCAGGTGCCCACCACCGAGGACGAGCAGCGGGCCGGTCAGGGCATGTGGCGCCTCGTCGACCGGGACGAGGGGCTGCGCGACACCTCCATGGAGGCGCTGGCGAAGCTGAAGCCCGTGATGCCGACGGCCGTCCACACGGCCGGCAACTCCTCCCAGATCTCCGACGGCGCGGCCGCCATCCTGTGGGCGTCCAAGCGGATGGCGCGGGCGCTGAAGCTGCGGCCGCGGGCGCGGATCGTGGCCCAGGCGCTGGTGGGTTCCGATCCGCACTTCCACCTGGACGGCCCGATCGACGCCACCCGGGCCGTGCTCGGCAAGGCCGGGATGTCCCTGAAGGACATCGACCTCGTCGAGATCAACGAGGCCTTCGCTTCGGTGGTGTTGAGCTGGGCGCAGGTCTTCGGCCAGGACCTGGAGAAGGTGAACGTGAACGGGGGCGGGATCGCGCTCGGGCATCCGGTGGGGGCCACGGGGGCCCGGCTCATCACCACGGCGCTGCACGAACTGGAGCGCGGCGACAAGGAGTTCGCGCTGATCACGATGTGCGCGGGCGGGGGGCTGGCCACGGGGACGATCATTCAGCGGCTCTAGCCCGACGACGGCGCCGCAGCCGACGGCGTTGTCGTCGTCGCTGCCGGCGCCGTCGACCGGTAGCCACCGGCCCTCGGCCACCGGCCATGGTGTCGGAACTACTCCGTCCCCGACGCCGTCACCGCCAGGGCCGCCGGCACCAGTGCCGCGATCAGCAGGGGGATGGCGAGGCCCTGGTTCAGGACCAGCCAGGCGCCGAGCAGGGCGCCCGCCAGCATCGCGAACACGGAGGCGATGCGGCGCGGGGAGTTGTGGCCCACGCCGCCGCCGAGGCGGGAGTCGGCGGCCAGGCCCGTCAGGGTCATCGTCAGGACGGTCGTCGTCAGGTCGGCCACGCCGAGCCTGCGGACCGTCGCGTTGCGCAGGCCCATCGCGAAGGCCGTGACGGCGATCAGGACGTAGGCCGTGGCGGTGGCGTCCGGGGCGGCGAAGGCGACCGCCGCGCAGGCGGCCGTCAGCACCGCCTCGGCGGCGAACGTGCCGCGGGCCCAGGTGCGGCGCGAGCCCTTGCCGAACCGCACGGCGATCCGTCCGCCGGTCACCGCGCCCGCCAGGAAGCAGCACAGCGAGGTCAGGGTGTGCGGTACGGAGAAGCCGGGCGCTCCGGCCGCCGCGAATCCGAGGACCACCACGTTGCCGGTCATGTTCGCCGTGAAGACGTGCCCCAGGCCCAGGTAGCTCACCGCGTCGATGAGTCCGCTGACCACGGTCAGCGACAGCAGCGCCGGTGTCAGTCGCAGGCCTCGTGACTCAGGGTCGTACGGGGTGTCCGTCTGCGTGGTCATGGAGGCCAGTCCACCACGGACGTGCTCACGTTCGCGTTCGGTGCCGGGTTCGTCGTCGTGGCCGGTTCGGCCCTTCCGGCGTGTGGGGGCGGAGCCCGGGGGAGAGAGGAGGGGGCCACGGGAGTGCGGTCGGGTACGACGCGGAGTGTGCCCGGGTACGACGAAGGCGGCAGCCCCGGGGAAGGGGGTGCCGCCTTGCGTGTGCTGTGAGGCTCTGGGGCTGATCAGTACCAGCCGTTGGCCTGCCAGAAGTTCCAGGCGCCGGCCGGGCTGCCGTAGCGGGAGTTCATGTAGTCCAGGCCCCACTTGATCTGCGTCTTG